>NZ_CAXSVO010000018.1:0-87297 GCF_964240875.1 Ruminococcus sp. 5_1_39BFAA
GGTAGACAACCTGTATCACACTGTTTTTCAAAACAGTCTGGAGAGCATAGTCATCCCATTTACCGTGATTCAGGAAAAAGCAGTTGTAGTCCGGTGCATAGAGCTGACTTCTGCAAAATCGATGGTTTTTCCTTTGTAACCTCGAAGGAAAACAGAAACGATAATGGTCATCAAATGGTTCAGGTACACATCGGACAAAAATAATCCGAGTTTTAAAGCGTTAAAGTAATTGTAAATACTGTTAGAATGATGTATACTGTTTGCAACAGGCACCCCTTGTTGAAATGTGTATGTTGTTTGTTGGTACTTCAATTATACATCATTCAACGGAGGGTATCTTTATTTTGTGCAATATTTGGGATTTACTCATTTATAGTAATAATCTTGGAATTCCATTCTCTTCGATTTCTTGCGCCGGTATTAGTACCGCTATCCCTTTCACTGGTGATGAAGCTGCCTTTGATCAAGCATCTCCTAGTGAAATTGTTAAGAAAATGTACCAAAATGGTAGTACCTCAGAATGTGTTTTTCTATTTGATGAACTTGATAAAATGAGTAGAAACAATAAAAACGGAGATCCCTATATGTCTCTTCTAGGCTTACTTGCTGATGGCTTGCACTATGACCGTTATCTAGAAACATATCTAGATATGAGACATTCTATCATAGTGGCAACGGCAAACTACGAAGAAGGTATTCCTGAGGTCCTCCGCCAGCGATTTACTCATATAATTAGATTTCCTTCCTATACAATCGAAGAGAAAGCGATAATTGGTAAAAGCAAGTCTATTTCAATGTTATCTAATTATCAATTAAACAATTTATCATTTTCCGAAAGTGCATTAAAACGCATTGCATGGTATACAGATGATGATGGAATGAGATGTTATAACGGTCATCTTCAGAAATTAATTACTCGCATTCTCTCAGAAAAACCTACAACTACTGTCATTGATGAAGCATATATTGATGACTGTTTTTTATCACTGATTGATAGTACTAGCCCCAAACTCATATTTAAAAGAAATGAGCTTTATTATGATGACAAGGTACGAAATGAAATTCGCAAAACATTGTACCATATGGAAAGTATTGATTCGGAGAACACAACTATTGCTAAATTTGAACAGAAACTAGAGATATTATGTAAACTTTTTGCTGAATCTTCCCCGGAATGTTTAGATGTGAATACCATCCATACAACGCTGTCTAGCAGTCACTTTGGAATGGTTAGTGTTAAACGCCAAATAGCTCGACTTTTTTATAGCCATGCGGTAACCGGAAAAATCAGCGAGGCAAGAATTCTTTTATCTGGAAAACCAGGAGTTGGAAAAACTTCTATAACCACCGCTATTGCTACAGCTTTAAATCGACCACTTGTAACAATCAACATGAATGGACTTTCTAATCCTGAGAGTTTAAAAGGTTTTTCTATAACATATATTGATGCAACTCCAGGATTAATTGCCAAGCAAATTTGTCAAGCAGGTACTACTCGTTGCATAGTGCGATTGGATGAAATTGAAAAATGTTCACTTTCCGTACAAAATACATTGATTGACCTACTAGACTCATCTAATAGATTTACAGATGTTTTTCTTGGGCTAGATCTTGATTTATCAGAGACAATTTTCATCGGAACAGTAAATGATATTAATTTACTTTCATCGCCCCTTCGTAATAGATTTTACGAAATTGAACTCGGTGACTATACATGTGACGAGAAATATCATATTGCTAAAAATTATGTTCTTCCAAAACTATTAGGAAAGTATACTTTAAATAGTTCAATAATTCATATCCATGATGATGCGTTGCAACTATTTGTGAACCAATATTCAAGAAGTTCAGGTATCCGAGAAATAGAAAGAGAATTGGAAAATATTATTCTTGATATTCTCCAATTCAATAATGGTATTCCTTCCCTTCCAGTGGAATACACTTGTACAAAGATGCAAAATTATCTTAAAGAAAATTTACCAACTAATACAAAATCCATCGGATTTGGCAAATAATACTCTCTGTATGATTATATAAGTGTGTACGTTCATCAAACCTGCACACTTATATGATCTCGGCTTATCAATTTCCACTTTTCAGCATGCAAAAACTTCCGAATAGAATATTGGTTTCTAAAATATTTCAGCCCCTTTCGCTTTCCTTTATTCTCCCTGCTGTTTTACAATCAGCTCCTTGTTAATATTTAGTCTCTCATGAATAGACATTTTTTTCTGTTTTTTCGCCGATTCTCTCAGGATTGCGAACTTGTTTCGCAATTACCTATGATAATATAACTATAATCTCAATAATGAGTTTCATCACTCTGGCAATATTGTCAGTACAGAAAGTACCACTGAAATCAAATAAAGGTCATATTTCGCCTATAACATTACATTGCTTTATGACCCGATGATCCAATATATTTTCAGAACACACGAAAAGGCGAAGAACTATGCTCATCATTGTCCTCCGCCTTTTCTTACATATAAGAAAGAGAGATGGGAAAAAATTATTTCATTTACCCAGCCATCTGTCCTTTTTCTTCTTCTGTTACCCCAACAACTTCCCCAAGTTCCCTGCTGTACATCATCAGCTGTTCCGGCAGCTTAGTTCTGTACTCTTCCATTTCCGCAGTCAATTCACGGATATTCGCATGAAGTTCTGCCATCTTGTCAGTTCCCTTCCACAATCCTACCGGTGTCACAACCACATTGTCCGTACACACTGGTGAGATGTAGAAATCATCATCAAGAACATATGCCACTTTATTCATAATTGCAGTGTTGAAAATAAAAGCTACTTCGAAATCATAAAGAGTATTACAGCCAAGAACGTAACTTGATTCGTATCCGGATTTAGCACCTGGTTTCAGATGATTGATCATCTTTTTATCATTCTCGATACAGTATTCCATATCGTTAGCACCTGCCAGAAAACATTCTTCTGGCTTGATGCCCCAGTTTTCCAGTTCTTTTGTGATGGCGTAAAGGGAAAGACCGCTGATGAAAAGCCGATAAATCAGTCGAACCGTGGCTGCCTGTTCCTCGTTTATCTTAATGTCCTTGTCATACCCAAGGAAACAACCAAAGGCAACGCTGCCTTTGCCATCGGCAAACTGCTTTCGCTTGCCCCAGGTCGTGTTCTCGGAAATACTCCGGCTTTCCTCCTGTGCCAGGGAACTCATGATGGTTATCATCAACTCGCCCTTGGCATCCAGCGTCCATATGTTCTCTTTTACAAAATAGACCTCTATTTCCAGGTCTTTCAAATGCCTGAGCGTATTCAGGCCATCAACCGTGTCCCTGGCAGATGAGATACCTACACAGTAGGCATTAAAAAAAATAGGCTCCGGAATACGGCATTTCCGTATTACTGAGCCTATCATCTTTTATCATTGATTTTCAATCAATTCTCCATCAACATAGAGCCTGAATTCTTCCGGATTGTTGATGATATCATAATCGTGGTTCCACTCTTCCGGTTTGTATTCCACTGTCATAACAGGATCATTACCTTCGACCTCATCCCTCCAAAGATACACACGCATATCCAGGCTTGTTGCATACCCGCGGTCTGTGGAAAACCTGATGGACTGGAATGAATTCTCCTTGCACATACGAACGAGCAACCGTGCAAATTCATCCTTATCCTCGATCTTATCCCGATTTGCTATTACCACAAGGTTCTCATCACGGTTCATGCTGAAGCTACTCAGCAAATCCGGCTCTCCTTCTTTTTTATTGTTGCACCCAGAGCCAATACAACAAACCAATAGAGCCAGAACTGCGATCCGACCAGCCCCCTTCATGAAACTGCCGCCTGCGGATTCTTTAACTGACCCACCAGATACGGGATGACATCCTCAGGGATCGGATGATCTCCTTTAAAAGGAATCTTCGCCCACTCTTTCTGTACCTCTGGGTCTTTACTTTGAAATGCGGCATCTAAAGCAATCTGCATTTCAGCATATACTTCTTCCGCTATTGTATTGTGTACCCTGGCTACCTGCTTAATGATTTTATCGATGTCCATAGAAGCACCTCTCTTTTCGACAGTTTTCGTAGACTAAGCAACTTTACGAATCAACTCTCTCATTCTTTGCTGCGACATGCTTTTTCATTGCTCTGTTATAGGCATTATTGCCTATAACACTTTACCCTGATTATAGGCAATAATGAGCATATCTGTCAATGATATGAGGTGATGAGAATTTGATTTCATACGACCGGTTGTGGGAAACAATGAAAAAAACTGGTGCAACTACATATACGCTGCAAGTGAAAGGAAATATTAGCAGTTCTACGATCCGCCGCTTAAAGGCAAATGAATCTGTATCTACTAATACCCTTGATGCATTATGTAAAATTCTCCATTGTTCCATTTCAGATATCATAGAATTCATCGATGATTCTCCAAACATTTGAAAAAGCGGAAAGCAATGCTCATCACACTGCTCTCCGCCTTTTCCATTTATGCAGAAAGAAAAGTTCCTATTTCATTTATCCAGCCATCTGCCCTTTTTCTTCTTCCGTAACCACTACCACTTTCCCAAGTTCTCTACTGTACATCATTAACTGTTCCGACAACACATTTCTATCCTCTTCCATTTCCACCATCAACTGATGTATCTTTTCATGAAGTTCTTCCATCCTGTTCGCTCCGCTCCAACATCCTACAGGAGTTATAATTACATTATCCGTACACACCGAAATAACATAGAAATCATCCTCAAGAACATCTGCCACTTTTTTCATAATTGCAGAATTGAAGATAAAAGCAGCTTCATAATCATAAAGGGATGAACATCCGAGAATGTACTCTGTTTCTGCACCAGATTTATCACCTGTTTTCAGAAGATTGCCAGGCTCTTTTTCATTTTCAATACAATATTCCATTTCGTTTGCACCTGCCAAATATACATTTTCCTGATGTCTGGCAAATAAGAGTTCCACCATTTCATCTTCTGTAATTCCCCATTTTTGAATCGTATCGTGATTAATAGACATCTGCATTCCAAGACCGTCTCTTTCATATAACAGATGACATTCCAGTGCAATATCTCCAATACGTCGATACGGATGATTCTCAAGAAGCGTTGACCTGGCCTCTGCATCGAATACGTATGGGACGAGGTATTCCTTTGCTATTGAAAAATCTTCCTTTACATGATCAAAGAATGCATAGGCTTCCTTTACTTTTTCATATTCTTTCAGGAACTCTCCCAATTCCTCTTTCAGATACTCTTCAACATCTTCGCCATTCCGGCACTTATCAAATAATTTCTCTACTGGAATTCTAAATCCCATAACATGATGATCAGATATCATAAGATACTCTGTCGTTACTGAATTTTCATCCACTTCCGACTCAAATTCCACTTCAATTCCTGGATATTTCTCTCCAAGATACTCCTTTACAGTCTTTACTGCTATTTCTTTCATCTGATTCATTTTCAGCAGCATAACAATTCCTCCCGTATTTATTAAATCCAGCCTATCTCAGATACTCTTTTCTGATTATCAACTGCCTGCGGGATCACGATCTCGAAGAAAAAGAATCCCATATACTGCAGTGCTGTTTTTTTCTTTTCATAATAGACTGACCGGCTGAATCCCATCTCCTGCCATACTTCAACATCAGTACGGACAATATTACTGCAATATCTCCGGTAGATCAGTTCTTCCAGTACCACACCGTTCGGTGCATAGTATTTTGTCAGAATCCTTGCTCTGGATACCAGATCGCAAAGGCATTTCAGATCCATCAGTCTGTGTACTTCTTTCTTTAATTTCGGAACGTTGATGCGGTAATCCCAGTCGAAGAGGTATGTCAGTGCATAATCCAGGCTTTCGTTAATCATTTCGTGGCACTCTTCGTCCAGTTCGTGGATACCCAGCTGGCTGTTCTGCAGCATTTCGCCGTATCTTCTGAAGAAACTCTTCATTTCCTTTTCATGGTCTCCGGCTTCTGTAATGCTCCTGCCTCGTAATTTTTCTGCGACGTCGCGCATACTTTTGATTGCATATTCTCTTGCATTTATCTTCAATTGTTTCTTTACTCCTTCAAATTCATCTGTAAAAGCTGTCTGCTTTCTGATATTCCCTATGATTTGATGGGATACGTATGTTTCAATTTCAGGACTATACCATGGCAGGTTGTGGGTGTCTGCCCTCTGATCTGGCAGGAAGTCCTTATATAAATCCGTGAATGGTAAAGGGAAAGTCAACGTCCACGGATAGTATTTTCCTGATTGGTATTATCTGCTCTCAAACCAGCTTCTTTTCCATAAAGAACCTATCTACTTCGTAGTACAGATGGCATTCCTTACCATCTACGATAATCGTGTACATGAGACCGGTTCCTCCGGCCTTTCTGTTTGCCTGCATTTCTTTTTTCTTGATTCTGTCAATTTCATAGGTGCGGCCGTCTTCCCATACGAAAGACTTTGGTATCAGATCGCCTTCCTTAGAAAGCAGGGCATGAACATCCACATATACCTTTAAAGCCGCTGTTGTCTGTGCATTCTCCGCTTCTCTGTTCATAATCCTCTCCTGCCCCTTCTGCAATCAGATACATGATTTCTTCCATCAGATTGTAATTTCTCAGGATTTTAATGGCTCTTGGCGATCCCTTCATTCTCTCAATGAAGCCTTTTTTCTCCAGCGCTTTCAGATACGCATATACAGTGGATGTTGAACCAACTCCAATCGCATCTGCAATCTCTCTCACCGTTGGTGACCAGCCTTTCTTGTCCTGACAGTCCTGGATGAACCAGAACACCTCTGCCTGTTTATCTGATAATCGTACTCTTGACATAATTTTGCCTCCTGTTTCTATGATAAAATGCATTCCGTAACCAGGCTAAAAATATCCAACTGGGTGTACGGTGTGGGTTCCCATCGCATCCAGTCCCGCAAGTGCCGGGTCCTTCAACATGAATGCTTTCTGTATGCTGAAATAACCAAAACGTCTTCTGATCTCATCTACACATGCATCCAGTTTTTTCTGTCTTTCACGGTTCTGCTCGTTCATAAAAAGATCCAGCTGAACCGGATAGTCATCCGTTACAAGATCCGCTCCCCGGATACCGAGACTTCTGATTGGAAGCCTCCAATCGTAATTGTCCTGAAACAGCTCAAATGCAGCTGCCATGATTTCTTCTGTTATATTCGTCGGCTCTGACAGCTTTTTCTGTCTGGAAAAGTGATATAGATCGTTGCTTCGTATGGATATGCCGACTACCCTGCACTGAAATCCATGTTTGCGAAGCCTTGCAGAAACGCTCTCTGCCAGTGCCTGGAAGATGATCTGCACATCCTGGTCACAGGTCAGATCTCTCGGTGTAGTAGTACTGTTTCCGATGGATTTAATCGGTGCATCGTATCCTTCCTTTGTTACCGGAGAATCATCCATTCCATTTGCAAATGCGTACAGAATCAGTCCCATCTTTCCCAGCTGCTGTTCCAGAAAAGCAGGATCTGTCTGTGCCAGATTGCCAATCGTGTGGATTCCATACTTTGCAAGTTTTGGTGCGGTACGCCTTCCCACATACAGAAGATCCGATGCCGGAAGTCCCCAGACAATCTGCCTGTAATTTTCCCGATTGATTTCTGTAATGGCATCCGGCTTCTTATAATCACTGCCGAGTTTTGCAAAAATCTTATTCCAGGAAATTCCGATACTGACTGTGATTCCAAGCTCCCGTTTCACGCGATTGCTGATCTCTCTGGCAATCTTCATGGCATCCCCTTTGATTGCTGCACTTTCATCCACCTGCAGCCATGCCTCATCACATCCATAGCTCTGAATCTTATCCGTATAATCCGAATAGATATTCAGAAGATATCTGGAAAATCTGAGATACAGATCCATTCTTGCAGGGACAAATACAATGTCCGGGCAAGCCTGTTTGGCCTGCCATAATGCCATTCCTGTTTTCACACCTTTGCGCTTCGCTATATAATTTGCCGTCAGCACAATACCGTGTCTTGCTTCCGGATCCCCTCCAACAGCCAGCGGCTTTCCCGCCAGTTCCGGATGATGGAGCATCTCTACCGAAGCGTAAAAAGAGTTGGCATCAACATGAAGAATACTTCTGTCCATATTGTTCACTTCCCATTTGTTTAATCTTTATTTAACCCTTAGTTTTCATTTATACCCTTTAGAACTTCCGAAAACTTCTTGACATTCTTCCGAATCGGAAGTAATATTTAGTTATTCGGAACTTCTTTTATATTTGTGATTATAAGCACGCTTCAGAAGTTTGTCAATAGTTAATCGGAAGTTAAGAAGAAATATTTTAGAAAAGAGGTTATCTGACCATGACATTCGGCCAAAAGATTTTGAAAGCACGTACCACTCTGAACATCACTCAGACAGAACTTGCACAGTTGACCGGCATTTCCGAACGTTCTCTCTATACCTATGAACAGGGGAATATCATCCCTCGCAAAAGCAATCTTGAAAAACTTGCAAAGGCATTACATGTATCGGTAACCTATCTGCTGGATGATGCTGAAGAAAATACGCAGAAAGATATGGAAAAGAAGGATTTCATTCATAAAATAAAAGATACCCAGGGAAATAAAGGTGCACACGAAGCTCAGGAAATCCTGGATCATGTATCAACCTTTCTTGCCGGTGGTGATTTGGATGATGATGCGAAAGAAGTGTTTATCCAGTCCCTGATGGAAGTCTATATCGATTCCAAACAGGAGGCTGCACGCAGAAGAAAAAAGAAGACCGGTCAGTCACTGATCGATCCCACAGAATGATAGAGATTCGGCACATAACCGCCCGGCTGTCAAGCAGAAATTCATCTTTAGTTGTACAAACAAACGGACATCAAGGTGAGTAAACTATAGGTAGGCTGAATACAGTGGATTATATACTATCGGGAGGTAACAAAGAATTGAAATTTGATTACATTATTAACGCTGTAAACGAGATCATTGAAACGGTTGGTTCCCGTAATCTTGAAGATATCTGCAGCTATTATAACATCCTGATCAGAAGACATGACCTGCAGAAAAAACTGAAAGCATATTTTTATTTTAACCCGGCAGATGAAGTGCCCATCATTGTCATTGACAGTAACATTCAGGAAATTTTTTACCGAGTACTGATGGCACATGAGCTGGGACATTATTTTCTGCACCGTCAGACAGGAATGGTGCATCCATTCGTATTTCAGGAATACGAGCTGCTTGAAGCTGATGAAAAGAATTCCATTCAGGATGAGGAATTCGAGGCAAATATGTTCGCTTCTGAACTTTTAATAGAAGATGAAGCCGCTTTGGAAGCACTTCATTCCCACGCATTTTTTAATGCCGCTTCCATCTTGAATGTACCGCCTGCTCTTCTGGATTTAAAGCTCCGTACATTCTCGCACAAAGGGTACACCGCCTATTCCTCGGATTATGCAAAGGGCAATTATCTGAAGGAAGATAAGGCAGCATACGGATCCACAGAATACAGTGAATATTGTTAGCAAGAATAACTCTCTCCTCATAAAGAGACCAGCTGATTACAGGCAAAAACCTGAAATCAGCTGGTCTTCTTTTTACTTATTTTACTTTCGCATTCACATTTACCATGCTGTGATTATCAGTTTCTTCTTCCACCATGTCTTTTTGCATAATCTGCACGAACAGGTGCCATGCAGGCATCGAATGCCATGTCCATCTCTGCTTTTGATTTGGATCTTCTCATGGCTGAAACAGTCTGAGAGATAGCTTCATAATTCAGAAGTGTTCCTTCTTCATCACACTCATAATCAATGGCTCTGTCTGCTCCGATGCCAAATCGTCCTGCTACAGAAACAGCATCGATGTTTGCACCAAGGAACAGGAATTCCCATCCGTATTTTTCTTTTTCTTTCTCTACCATTCTCTTTACTTTGTCATAGCTGTAAATACGGCTGGAATTCTCCATACCGTCAGTTGTAATGATAAAAAGAGTTTTCTCCGGACGATCCTCTTCGCGGCCATATTTATGAACGTTTCCGATATGATGAATTGCCCCGCCGATTGCATCAAGAAGAGCGGTACATCCTCTTACATAATATTCCTTGTCTGTCATTGGAGCCACCTTGTCAATGGATACTCTGTCATAGATGACTTCCGTTTTGTCATCAAAAAGAACCGTGGAAATGACAGCCTCTCCATCTTCTCTTTTCTGTTTCTCGATCATACTGTTGAAACCACCAATCGTATCTGCTTCCAGTCCGCTCATTGATCCGCTTCTGTCCAAAATAAAAACTACTTCTGTTAATCCTTTACGCATAATTGATATCCTCCCTGATCTTTCTGATTTGTTCTTGTTTCATCTGATGGACTCATTATAGCGTAAGGGTTAAAAAAACAGGTCGCTTCAGAAACGACCTGCAAATTTATATCTGCTATGAAATAATGCACGGAAGTCCGTGTTCCTCCAGCTGGATATCCAGCTCGATCATATCATATATCTTGTTTTCTATGAAATATGAAAAGATCACGTCCGTTTTGTCACATGGAGAAAGCGCATATCCTGCTCTTGCCAGCAGATCCCGGCTCTCATCCAGGTTCAGCTTTGCACCGATACACAGGCAGAGAGCTGTCATCTTCTGTGGATGATAATTCACGTTGTTCTTGATCTTTGAAAAGATCTTTTTATCAACAATCGCACGTTTGTACACTTCCGCATTTTCCATGTTCTTTGACTGAATCAGATATAGCAGATACTGAGAAAATGTATCTGACAGATGAAGCATCCGTTCCTGCAGCTTGCTTTCATGCAAACTCTCAAAATCCAGGAACTCGTCTTCTCCTTCTTCAAAGGATACGGCGTCTACCGTACAGGACTCCTGTAATTCTTCCTGTAAAATTTCAGACTGTACCTTTTTATCTTTCTTTTTCCAGGAAAACTCCGGAAAGATGCCTTTCTTTTTTGCCGCCTGCGGAGGCAGTGGTTCCGACGATACCTGAGATAGCATCATGTTTTTGCTTCTGCTATCAGGCTCCTCTCTTCTTCTGCGCTGAGTATAATCTGAAAAGGCTGCTGTTGTATCAGAATCCATTGACGGAACAAAATTACCTGCATCGTAAGATCCACAGTATTCTTCCTGTCGCTTTTCCTCTACGTACTTCTGATCAATATATGACTCCAGATCCGGGTACAGCCTGATGCCAAGCTTCGAAGTTTTCTGATCAAATACTACCAGATAAATAAGCATATCGTAGCTGAGTAAAAACGTATTGACCTCATCCACAGCAATACGCAGTCCCTCTTCTTTTGGATATCCAAACCCGCCTGTGGATATCAACGGGAATGCAATCGACTCTGCATGAACCTCATATGCAAGTTGCAGACTTTTGCGATAGCAGGCACGTAGTTTTTCTTCTTCACCGTGCAATCCATCTTCATAATACGGACTAACCGCATGAATGATATGCTTTGCAGGAAGATGAAATGCAGGAGTGATAAACACTTCACCCTCCGGAACATATCCAATATGCTCTCTGCGATATGCAAGCAATTCCTCGCAACCTGCCGCCTGATATATGGCAAAATCACAACCTGTCCCAACGGTCGGATGATCATTCGCCGTATTCACAATGATTTCCGTATTCATTTTTGTAATGTCATTTCGAACAATTTTTAAAGGCATACCGATCCTCCTTCCATTCTTTCTCTTTACAATTCGAGCAGGTCACCTGCCTCATCTACGCTGTCAAATGCAGAATCCAAAAACTCCAGAGCATGATCGATTTCCACAATTGCCTCAGTCGCATTATCATACTCGTCATTATCATCCAGCATAGCCTGGATATCCTTCAGAATCATTTTGATTTCTTCAATATTGGCTGCCAGATCACGAAGACGGTCTTCTGGATTTGCCAATAGTGCATCGTTAATCATTTATTCCCTCCATTGTGTCAGGTTGTACTCTCGGCAGCTTGTCTCATTTCTCTATAAATAACACCTGCCAATGCACTCATAACAGCATTGTATTTTGACTGATCTTCGAAAAGTGCAGAATAGCTCTCCTGCGATTCCATAAAACTTTCCATCGCAGCTGTACCAAACGCAGCCGGGAAAATGCTTTCCACAAAGATTCTTGGATCACTGGTTCTGGCAGAACTTTCCAATTTCTTATCAGCAATCAGTTTATCATGAAGCGCACCAATCATTACACGATCAGAATCCTTGAACTCACCCTTGTATTTCTCGTTAATCTTCTCCAGTATTTCATCCAGCGTACTCTTTTGGCGTTTACCCTGAGCACTCTTGCTGGTTGCCGGAACATACTGCCCATCTACATTTTCAAGACGAATTTCACCTTCGAATGTCTTCTGAAGTTTGTAGTATTCCAACTTCAGTTTTCCATCAAGATCAACAGGATCCTCCGGTTCTGCAGGAAGCAAACTAATCAAATAGCTCAGGAACAGATATTCCTTATGCATATCTTTGTCGAACATTCTGGCAACCTGTGTAATGTAGCTGTACCAACGAATCAAGCTACGAACCAATCTTCTGAACTGGTATCTCTCTTCCGGATTTTTCAGATTATATCGGTCAGCAACCGGCTTAAGAACACTTGTCATTCGCCCCATTGCTCGATCATCTTGCTTACCTGGTTTATTCCAGACCTCGATAAATGCCACTACATCATTCTGATTATAAATCGCATAATCTAACAACTCACGTTCCGTCTGATAAATCAGATCCGCATTTACTTCCTGTTCCAAGCTGGTTTCCTGATAAAATGGCTGGAATGCATCCAAAATGTCTTCTTTTCTGTTTGCAAAATCAAGAACAAAAGTATCTGTTTTGCCCGGGCAGGTACGATTCAAGCGCGACAATGTTTGAACTGCTTTTACATTTTTCAGTTTCTTATCTACGATCATTGTATGAAGGAGTGGCTCATCAAAACCTGTCTGATACTTCTCCGCAACAATCAAAACATTGAAATTGTCATGGAATTCTGCTTTAGTCTGTGTATCAGAAATATGACTGCCATCTCTTCGAACGTTTAATCCAGATTCTGTGACATCTTCTTCCCCATCCTTAACAACGCCGGAAAAAGCTACCAGTACATCCATATCTGAGTATTTCTGTTCCTGAATATATCGCTTCACTTCATGGAAATAGCGCACTGCTGCTAGTCTGGAATCTGTAACAACCATCATCTTTCCACGTCCGGCAATCTTATGGCGGGTAGTATCACGGAATGTCTCAACGATAATCTGGGCTTTCTGGCTGATATTGTATGGGTGCAATTTTTCATACTTCTTGATAATTTTTGTTGCCCGGCTTTCTGGCAGTTCAGGATTATCTTCCGTATTCTTTGCAATTTTGAAACAGGTATTATAGGTCATATAATTCTGAAGGACATTCAGAATGAATCCCTCTTCAATAGCCTGTCTCATGCTGTATATATGGAATGGATGGAATGATCCATCATCGAGTTCGGTACCAAACATTTCAAGTGTTGCGGCTTTTGGAGTTGCCGTGAATGCAAAGAACGATAAATTCTTATGCTTTCCGTGGGTCAGCATCTCCTGCACAACCTTATCATTCTGGTCTATTTCATCCTCGCTCTTGCCTTCGATTTCTGCATATTCGCACAGGGCTTCCTCTGTATCAGCAAGGGCTGATTTCAATTTCATTGCGGAACTTCCAGTCTGAGATGAATGTGCTTCATCAACAATGATTGCATAATTACGTCCTGCTGCCGCATCTACTTCCTGATAAATCACTGGGAATTTCTGCAATGTCGTGACGATAATACGTACTCCATTGTTAAGAGCATCACGCAGATCTCTAGAATTCTTGTCCTCACCAATCGTCTCAACGGCGCCAATCGTATGATCAAAACCAGATATTGTTTCCTGTAACTGAGCATCCAATACAGTACGATCTGTTACAACAACTACGCTGCTAAATACAGCTTTATTCTCTTCGTCATGTAAAGATGCAAGACGATATGCTGTCCACGCTATCGAATTTGATTTTCCTGAACCGGCACTGTGCTGAATTAAATAATTTTGTCCTGATCCATTCTCACGAACATCTGCAATCAGTTTCCGTACAACATCAAGCTGATGATATCTTGGGAAAATCAACGCTTTTTTCTTTGTTACTCGTTCTGTTCCATCAGACAGCAACTTCTTATCTTCTTTCACCTGCAGATGGATAAACTTTTGAACAATGTCCATCATGCTATCTTTCTGGAAGACATATTCCCAGAGATATGCCGACGGATAGCCTTCAGGATTTGCAGGATTTCCTTTGCCACCATCATTGCCAGCACCATTGGATCCCTGATTAAAAGGAAGAAAATATGTATTCTTTCCATCCAGTTTTGTTGTCATCCACACTTCAAGCTGATCCACACAAAAATATCCCAGGATACGCTTGTTGAACTGAAAACAAATCTCACGCGGATCACGGTCATACATCCACTGTCGCTTTGCATTATCCACGTTCTGTCCTGTGTACTGATTTTTTAATTCAAATGCAAAGACAGGAATACCGTTAATCGCAATCATCATATCTACAGAATTATGCGATGTTGTTGAGTAAAACCACTGACGATTACATGTAATTTCGTTCTTCGCATACAGTTCCGCTGCAGTCTGGTTCAATCCTGATTCCGGCTTGAAATAACAAACTTTAAAACTGATACCACGATGTCTAAAACCATGGCGCAGTACTTCCAAAAGTCCGTATGTATCACATGCATTATTAAAATTCAGACAAAATTTGCGAGTGGTATCACCGCTGTTTTGCAACTCAAATCTTCTCCACTCATTAGGCTGTGTGTTCTGTATAAAGCGAATTAATGTGTCAGGGAATAATCCAAGATTCGTATCATAAACATCCTCATTGATAGTGTAGCCACCATCTGGAGACAAGAAGGACGCAGTGATATCGTCTTCAAAACGTTTTTCATTTGTAATGTCAACACTCATGACTGCGGGACCTCCTTTTTGCCAGTAACATATTCGTAGATCAAAGCCTTTTTATAGTTTTTTAATTCTGTTAAAAGTTGTTCTTTTTCTCTAATAAGTGAATCAATAGCTACTATCTTTTCATCCAAATAATCAGCAATCATAACCTGTTCTTCTAGTGGCGGCAAACATACTGACATATTTTTGAAATATCTCCAGTATAATCTCAACCTAAAATCTGCAACGCCATAGGAATATCGACGCATTTCTTCGATAGCAGGTTTTGTTGATATCAAGTACCCAATATATCTACTATCTACATTGGAAATTGGTCTTGCGACTACATACGCAGGGCTAACTAATCCGTCCACCCTTACAGTTCCAATAGCTCCCTGCCAAGCCCTCATCATATTATACGTAATGCAGCCCGGATATACTCGCTTGTATTTTGTCCGATCTTCACTTCGTACAAATGCTCTATCCTGTTCATCTTCTGATAATTCACGATCAGATACTCCAGTATTTATGGATACTGTTAAAATTGGAAGATCCTCTTCCCCTGGCTCACTTATTTCCCTAAATAAATCAGCAATTCTTCCTATCTTCCAATCAGCAGGGACTAATTGTAGCCAATCATTTCTATGTACTTTTTGAGGATGAGAATCATTAATTCCTTCTAATACTATTTTAAGTATTAAAGCATTTTTTACAGTTTTGTATTCTTTTATCGAAGCATCAATAAGCGTAATAAGCTTTTCTATTTCTTCACACTTTTTATCCAGATATTTACTAATCCTTTTTTGTTCACCAATTGGAGGATTAGGAAGTTTTATGTGTCTCATTTTGTCCCAACGAGTTGTCCATAAATCAGCGACAATTCCATTTCCCATCTTATAAAATTCTTCTGGAAAGGATTTAGTAAAAAATACATAATTATAATAATCAACATCACAAGATTTTGACTGTAATACAATATTTATTAGTGAGCAGGAACCATCTTGGCTCGCAACACCATATGCTCCTCTCCGATCTGATCTACTGTTAATGACAAAGTCGCCTTTTCTAACCAGTTTTCGATTAAATCTATCATCAGATTTAGCCACTGAATCAAGTTGGGGCACAACACCATTCATGGTTACCGAAAGAGCAGGATAATCCAAATCACTCACTTTTACAGAACGTTCTTTGTATATATCCCCTATCGTTGTTAAATCCCACTCATATGGAATATGTCCTATCCAAGCTTCATGACTATCCTTCATTATTCGCATTATTGAATGCTCCCTTCTCCAAAAAGAGTTCTCATATGAGAAGATATATTTTCTTCTAAGGCTTTAATTCTCTGAATCACATCGTTAACACTTTCCAAATTACTATACCTAAAGAAGTACTTTGTCATAGATATCTCATATCCAATTTTTGTTTTCTTCTCGTCAATCCATGCGTCTGGCGATAAAGGATATATTTTTTTACTCATAAAGTCTTCAGTTTTTTCGGTCAACGGAATCATTTCTGTATCCCTTAGCTCCTGATTAGGAATAGGTTTCCCATTTTTCTTAATGATTTTTCCGGTGTCATCAAGTAGTGGTCTTTCAATAACAACCTTTCTATATCCAAATTCACTGGCCTCAACAATTTTACTTTCACAGTATATACCTGATAAATCCCCATATATCTTGCTATTTCTAAATTCACCATAAGCAGCAACAATCATTTTTCTACAGTCATCAGATATATCGCATCTCTTGGTTCCTATCGGCCTTCTTCGAGGTTCGTAGCAATGAGACGCATCAATCAGCTGTACCTTACCCCTTCTGTGACTCTTTTTATTCTTATCTATAATCCAAATATATGTTCCAATCCCAGTATTCATAAACTGATCTGTAGATAGTTCTATAATTGCATCCAACCAATCATTTTCAATAATGTATTTTCTAATGTTCGATGAACCACTACCAGCATCTCCCGAAAACATCGCAGATGCATTTTGAATAATTGCCATCTTTCCATTGTTTGCTAGCTTTGAAAGTCCATTTAACACAAAGAGTTGCTGACCATCAGATATCTTAGGAAGTCCTGGTGCAAAACGTCCGAGTTCACCTTTCTTTGCTTCTGCTTCGACGGCTTTCTGTTCACGCTTCCAGTCAATTCCAAATGGCGGATTTGATATGATGTACTGGAACTGATAACCAGAAAATTGATCTTCAGAAAGTGTATCTCCGAATCTCATATTGTTAGGATCACCACCTCGGATCATCATATCCGCCTTTGCAATAGCAAAAGTAGAAGGGTTAAATTCCTGACCAAAACAAGTAACATCAATATCTGCATTCAGCTCATGAACACGTTCTTCCATACAGGAAAGCATCTGACTTGTTCCCATTGCCATATCATAAACAGTAACATTACCACCCTTGCTCAGGTCTGCATCACTGAGCAAAATGTCTGTCATAAGATAGATTACATCACGACTTGTAAAATGTGCTCCTGCTTCTTCACCAAAACTTTCTGAGAATCTTTTTACCAAATCTTCAAAGATGTAGCCACAATCAACCGCACTGATTTTATCTGGCCCAAGGTATCCCTTCTGCGAATTATATTCCTTAATAACAAGATACAGGGTATTGCTTTCCACCATACGTTTTATGACATTATCAAAGTCGAATTTAGACAGAACATCCTGCACATTCGCAGAAAAACCATTCAAATAATCTTTGAAGTTTGCTTCAATATTTTCAGGATCAGCAAGCAAAGCATCAAAAGTAAATTTGCTTGTATTGTAAAACTGATAGCCCGATGCCTTGGTCAGAAACCCATCTACTACTGCAAACTTTTTCACTTTCTCCCAAGTATCAAGTACAGCCTGATGAGTAGGAACAAGGCAGTCATGGAAACGCTTTACTACTGTCATTGGAAGAATAACAAGACCATACTCATGAGGTTTGAAAGGACCGCGCAGCATATCTGCTACGTTCCAGATCATCGTTGCTTTTTCTGCTATATTCGTACCGACTACGGTAAATTTATCATTTGCCATAATAATCTCACCACTCTTTTGTAATTGTATATATTGAATTATTTTATCGTCTTCTTCACAAATTCTTCGAGCTTATCTCGATCCCATAAAACAACCTTATTAATTTCAGCCAAATCTTTCGCCGCTTTTGTAAAGTATTGATTCGTTAAAACAATTGCCACATGACAGCCATAATATGTTTTTCTAGCGAATGGCTCTTGGACTGCTTTATTCCCTATATCCGAACTGTAGCATTTGCATTATATTCCAAAATCAACACCGTCACGGTGTGCAATTGGATCTAAACCCTAATCACCACTCCCCTTCGTAACGTTTACTTGGGGATAGCCATTTAACCTTAATAGTTCTGTACAAAATGATTCAAATGCATGTCCTTCCATGGAATCAATTTTTTCCAATGTACTGCGCACTGTTATGGGTCTGTTTTCCGGTTTCACTTTAGGTACTTGTTTTTCTGGAACAACAACATTAACCTCATTGGACTCTGCAAGAATCTTGTTCGTCTTCATAACTCTTTTATATGCAAGAATCTAATATTTGCATGTTTCTCCATACAGTGGATTTCCATCAGTAAATTATATTTCGTTTGGTCCGATACTGCACAGTATCTTTTCAGTTCCATTCTGATCAAAACGTAGAATAATATACCCGCTGATAATATCTTCCAGTTTGTCCTAATAAAACGTATCCTTACCACTATCTTTTATCTCAAATTTTATACTAAATTTCTTCGTTTCTGGCGTATATACTATATCTGCCATATAATATCAACCTCACTTATCGTGTCTTTTTCTTGCAGAATATACAACGTAATTTATGGCCAATAATCATATACTCCTTCGCTTTGATTAACTACTATTTTAAAAGTTCTGAAAACATAG
Organism: Ruminococcus sp. 5_1_39BFAA; assembly: GCF_964240875.1. NCBI lineage: Bacteria > Bacillati > Bacillota > Clostridia > Eubacteriales > Oscillospiraceae > Ruminococcus > Ruminococcus sp. 5_1_39BFAA. The sequence continues at coordinate 18,852 of NZ_CAXSVO010000018.1, forward strand.
ATAATAAGTCATTATAATGTTCTGTACAGTAATACTCGGTTCCGGAAAAACCGTCAAACTCTCTGGTTCCTTCTTTACTGCAGCCCTCTACAATGCATGTATGTTTCGAGTAAGAACCATTTCCAACATCTTTTTCCATCTTATCAATGATTTTCTGAATTTCCTGATAATGAGTCTCACAGTAATATTCTGGTAAACCAGAAATACCTGTAACCAATCTAATCCCCTCTTCCTTGCAATCATCTGCCTCACAAATGTGATCATAAATTTCTGTTATTTTGGGAGTTGGTGTTGCAGATAAAGGTTCTGATGAATCAATCGGTTCTTCTTTCTCTGGTTCTACTGGAATATCCTTCTCCCATATTGAGATATCCAATTCTTTATTAATAATCGAATTCTCTATACGATAAGAAATAATCTGATTATATTGTTTTGCAAACGCTTCCTCTCCTTTTATTGACAGCAATGAGTACTCTGCGCTTCCATCATAATAATAACGTATAATTTTTACAGTTCGCTCCGTATTATCAATACTATCAAGGAACGGATTCATCGCATACACAATACATGTAAGATTACGATTATCATTATCATAGTATTTTTTTGAACTCGACGTATATGTCACCTGTCGTATATGATCTTTATCGGAATCAAATTCAAAATAAAATGTTCCACCATTAGAAGATAATCCTAAACTTGGATCTGGAACAAAATTCCATTCATTTAAAGAACTACCTGTAAGCCGATTATAATAAGTAACACCCTGATTATAGCGTTCTAAGAAAGTACTAATCTGAATTCCTTCGTGATTGGAATAATCTAATAGTGCGGCTGCAAAATCAGGATCAATGATACCCGATACCATCATCTCATGTTCTTCTTGATATCGTTTCACAGCTTCAATTGTTTTATCTCCTGAAATACCATCGGGTATACCGCAATCGTATCCCAATTCATTCAGCTTTTCCTGGACTTCCTGGATTGTTTGAGAAGATACCATACCCTCCAAGGTCTTTGAAGAAACAGGTTGTTCATTTCTTAACTCAGTTGTACTTTCTGAAGAATCTATCTGCCTAAATCCACCTGTTCCAGTAGATGCTGCAACCGGAATTGCAGACAATATTAGAGTAATCCCAATAATAAATACTGAAGAAATTAGTTTTTTCACACCTATACCTCCATTCGATTTGATTAAATCGTATTATGTCATTTTCCCTCAATGATAACCTCCATGATATTATCTATTGTACAATTCAAAGCAACGCATATCTTCACAAGAACCCAAAATTCGACATTTTTATTATAATTCGGCCTGAAAAATTCTTCAATCTCAGATTGGTATTTTCAATTATACAAATTTTATCCTTTTTTCCAAAACCCTCCTTTATTTAGATCATTTTCTTTGTTCTTAGAATATGAAGGGATTTTCAAATACGAGCAAGGACAGCCAGATTCATGAACTTTCTCTGGCGGGCATTCGCTGCAAGACCGGGTCCCTGCCCAATCTTGATTTTCGCTTCGCTCAAAAAACACAAAACAACAATGAAAGTGAGGTACTACGATGGCAAATTTGAAGAGAAAAATCCCCCTGCAGTTCTATGTGAATGAAGAGGAAAAGAAGATGATCCGAAAGAAGATGATTCTGTCAAAGACCGGAAATATGAGTGCTTATCTTAGGAAGATGGCAATTGACGGGATTATTACTAACATCGATACGACGTATCAGAAAGAAATTTTTCAGGAGATGCACAAAATTGGTGTGAACGCAAATCAGCTGGCAAAGGTTGCAAATACAACCGGTGCTGCTACCCCTGAAGATATGGCTGAGATGAAAGGATTGTTGAATAAGATATGGCATATATTAAAATCTTCCCGATTAAATCCACTGTAGATCATGCAGTGAAATACATTACAAATCCGAATAAAACCGACAGTCAGAATCTGGTCAGTTCTTTTGCATGTGCACCGGAAACCGCAGCCATGGAATTTGCTTACACGGAAGAAATGGGAAAACGAAACAACATGGATAAAGGTGACAATCTTGCCTGGCATATGATCATTTCTTTCAAGCCGGGCGAGATTACGGATCCTGCTATTGCACAGGAGGTTGGAGAAAAAATAGCTGAAGCTGCTCTGAAAGGAAAATATGAATATGTGCTATCAGTACACACCGATAAAGATCATGTCCACTGTCATCTGATCTTCAATGCCACCAGCTTTGTGGATTATCACAAATATCATTCCAACAAAAAAAGTTATCGCAGACTTTGCATGCTGAGCAATAAAATCTGCAGAGAGTATGGTCTGAACGAGAATATGCCGACCGGTGAACGCAGTCGTTCCTACAAGGAAAATATGGAATATAAACGTGGAAACAGTTGGAAGGCGAAGCTGAAATTTACGGTAGACCGGGCCATCTGGTCTTCTGTCACCTACGATGAATTCCTGATGAAAATGCAGTCGGCCGGATACGAAATCCGTCAGGGTAAGTACCTGGCGTTTAAGCATCCGGAGCAGAAACATTTTATAAATGTCAAAACTCTTGGGAGCTATTATACCGAGGACAGTATTCTTGCCAGATTGGAAAAAAATCGTACCAGGGCAAAGCTGCCGAAATTTATTACCAGGGAAATTCGTATCTTTCGTCAGATGACGGTTTATGTCGATTCACATAACAGGCCAGGATATGAACGCTACTGCAGTCTTCATAACCTACAGCAAGCAGCCAAAACCTATAACTATCTGTCGGAGCATAATCTTTTGAACTATGATGACTTTCTGCAGCATGTATCTGATGCCAAAGAATCTAAGACTGTTGCAGAACAGACACTTCTAAATTGTAATAAAGCACTGGAACAGCAACAGATCATCCAGAAGAAATGCAATGCTTACCGTATGTGCAGGGACATCATTCAGGGCGAAAAAAATGCTGCTGATCCTGCAGCTTACCGCAAGGCACATGCACAGGAATACCGTCTGCATGATACTCTGCTACAGGAGTTAAAAGATCTTGGTATTACAAAACTTCCATCCGCTGATAAGCTGGACCGACAGTTGGAAGAACTGCAAAAGGAACGTACAGCCTTGAAAGCCGAATTGAAAAAACATGACCGAAATCTGGAAATGCTATCCGTTATCCAAAGTAATTTTGAAGTCCTTCTTGAAGAGGCAGGAGTTGATATCTCCCATGAAGATCAGCAGGATAAAGCCCATGAGCCAGACACCACCAGAACGCAGGATGTTCTATAAAAATGTGACGCTTTCACCCCCGTTTTCCGGCTTCAACGATAAAAGTATTGCCTAACACAAAAATAGCCTCTGGAACGCCCATAAATACAGGCATTCCAGAGGCCGAAAACGTCACATTACATCCCTTTTTTACGTGCTTTTCGCATCCTTCTCGCAGTGGCTTTTCTTCGTGCAATAAGGGAGCAATGATCAGAGCAATACTGTCTGTTTCCATTCATAACAAATTTTCTGCCACAGATCTTGCATAACCTCATTTTTCCTCGATCATAGGATAGTAATACCATAATATCAGGCTCATCCGGCAAAACCACTTTTTCATAGTACCTGCACAGACTGCTGTTAGTAAATCCGATTTTTGTCATATAGCAGTCGCCATCCAGTGGAAGACAGCCATAATACGGATCATAACAGGCACATTTCTTCTGCACGGACATACGGATCAGTCTCTTATCTTTATCCGTCAGTTCTTTCCATGTCAATCTCTTCACCTTCTGTCTCAGTATCCAGCACTACGGATTTTTTCATCTGGAAGAACATTCGATTGCTGCATCCCCGCAGGAATGCGACAACCGCTTCCATATCTTCAATCATCTCTACATCCTCATGCTCCTCCTTCAGAATTTCAATGCCTTCCTTTAACTGCCGGATCACTTTATATCTGCCGCCCTGGTAACAATTTAATAATGCTTTCTGTTCTTCTGTTAACATGATCAAGATAACTCAACTCCCTTCTGTGGTTTTTCTTTTCCCTGCTGTTTTTCCAGTTTTTCCTTATTCTCCTTTAAACGCTTATGAATGGAACCTTTCTTTTTTGGTTTCTTTTCTGCATCCGTTTCTTTACCTTTCATCTTCGCAGCTTTTGTTTTTTCAGGTGCATTCTCAGGTTCTTTAGTTTTTCCAACCGTACTTTCTTTCGTCTGAACTTCCTGCTCCGCTGCCGGCGTTACCTCAGCAGGCCCCATACATTTTTCTGCTTCGACTGCTTTTTCCGGTTCCGGTGTAAAGGCTCGAAGTCTTTCCAGAAGAATTTCTGCCTGGTAACGAAGCATTGGTGATTCTTCCATCACATCATTCAAAAAAGGAGCATACTCCATTCCCCTGCCTTCAGAAATTGCAGTGGTCACTTCTTCCTGCAGCTGATCCGGATGTTCTACTCTGTCCCGGAAATCATAAAGATCAAAGTTTTCTGCCAGATTGATCAGACTTGTTGCAATCTCCTGCGCTGTCATATTTTCCGGATAGACTGCTTTCAGAACAGACATCGGCGGCTCATAAGCAAATCCCGGGAATGTTTCCCTCAGTTCGACCAGTGCCTCCTGCACAAGAGGATGAAGCAGAAATGTCTCTACCAGATCAAGATTTGATCCCAAAATAGTCTGACCCTTAATCAACGTCAGTTCTGACTCCGAATAATCCGGAAGAGTAGGATCATGAAGTACCACTCCCAGTACATTACCCATATGTTTCATTCTCGGATCGTCTAAAATTTCTTTGTATCTTTCCACAGCTTCAGGAAGAGAAACCGTTTCATAAAATGGCCCCATATCATGGTATTCTTCACAGGCTGCCGCAAAAAAAGAAAGAGATGCATTCGTTGCCTGCTGGTACTGCTCTGCAGACTGGCGCAATGCTTCTCTTTTTTCTTCATCACCAAATCCGTTGTTCAAAACCTCATCGATCATATTGTAATTGCTTTCTTTCAGTTCCTCTACTTTTCGAAGCGGCTGATATTTTCTGTCCTGTGTCTGCGCCGGAATAATCTGATTAGCCTTCTCTGCCTGTTCCAGAAAGGAAGCCTGTTCTGATGCAGGCAGTCGATATAATCTGTCACCTGCAGAAACCTCCCCCTGAATTTCCCTGCGCTCATACTTTTCGGTCGCCGTATTAAATGCCGGTTCTTTCAGATCCGCCGCAACATCTCTTGCTGCCGTAATGATACCGATATCACTTTCATACAGTCCGCCATCCAGAAGTTTGTACTCTGCATCGTAAACGGAGTAATCATATCCCCCATCTGTCTGGTGCATTTCAATATAACGATCAGCGATTCGAAAAACTGCCTGCTCAAGAGAAGCATCCGGCATCAGCATTCCTTCCAGGAATTCAGGCACTTCCTGAAAACCAAAACTATCCACGAAATATGCTTTCACTTCCCCTTCCCTGTTCATAACTACAATGTCGCTGATAGATAAAGAATGCCCACGGAAATCTTCCGGTCGTTCAATGTTAAAGCGTTCAAAAAGCAGATCCATCGTATCACCTTCCTGCAGGCTTCCGGTATAGATCAGACTATAATCACCACGATCCACTGATAAGTTATGACTTTCTACAAATTGAAAATTCATGTATTCATACTCACGGCCTTTGGTTTCAGGATTCACCTGATAGATTCCAAAACTGTCTTCCTGCATGAGTAATAGTCTGGCCTCTTTGATGCTGGTAACCGCAGGAACCAGATCCATTTCTGCCTGAACATTTTTATAGTTTTTCCACTCTTCCCGCTGCATACGGAAGAATGTTCCTTCATCCGCATCGGAAATATCACTTCGTCTTGCCGGAACCATCATTCCCCTTTCCGGTGAACTAAATACATATTCTCCCTGATCAAATGCTTCCAGTGCTTCACTCTTTTCCACATATACGTGACGGATCTCCATAAGCTCCATTTCAATACTATCGATCATTTCAGCTGCCGTATCCTTAATTACCTGCAGTGATGCATGCAGTTCCGGAAGTTCTTTATTCTTTGACCAGGAAGCAACATATCCCAGTGAATTCGCACTTGTATCAATACCAAAATGTGAATTCACAACAAAGCTGATCGACTCCGCTTCAACCTCCATGGTTCTCTGGTCTTTTCCTCTGGCCTTTGCAGATTCTTTTAAATTATCCGGATCCAGTGCGTGAAGCTTTGCATGTGCGATTTCATGAATCATTGCTGCCATTGTCTGTCGTTCACTTAAATCATCATTGATAGCAATTCTCTGTTCTACCTGATGATAGAATCCGTCTTTTCCTTCCATTTCCTCAAACCGAATCGGTACCGGTGACACTCTTCGTAAGGCTTCCATAAAATCACGATAGCCCTGGACAGAACCTTCCAGATCGTCCACAATGGTAGGAAGCAGACGTCCTGATGTCTGCTTCACGTCAAAAACATTTGTTACCTTAAAAGACGGAATGGTCACCTCTACCTGCTCCTTCATCACCCTGCCCGATTCATCGATCATAGGCTGCTGTGTATCCGGATTGATCATGTCACGTTCTCTGGTTGCGGTATAGGTCATCGGTGCAAGAATCTTGATGGCATGTTCCCCTTTATTTACCTGTCTGCCAAAATTCGTCTGCCAGGCGGAATAGCCTGCCACCAGAGAAGCATCCGGTCTCTGCATGGCAATAAGGATCGTATTCCGTACAGAATACTTAGGGAATTTACCCATAACACGCAGGTACTCCTCGTAGCGGGTCGACTCAAATACAGCCTTTGTGCCTTCTTCCAGCTGTTTTGTCAGTTCCTGAACCTGCTGTCTGCGCTGTTCATTGCCTGATGTATATCTGTTTGCCATAGCTGTTTTACCCCTTTCTTTTTATATTTTTGCATTCAAAAAGACCGGCTATAATTCCGGTCCTCGTTTCATTGTTTTTCTTTTTTTCGTATCTTTAGAAGCCCCAGCCAGCTTTTTCTTTTCAGCCAAGGATGATTTGATGGATTTCTTTGGACTGCTTTTTTCAGCTTTTTGATATCCGTATTTTTCAGCTTCTTTTTCCGCAACCTTTAAGTCCACATCTGACAGGCTTGTGGAATATCTCACTTCCTCCATCGGAAGAATCCCCTTTTCACGGAAGGAATAGTAGTAGTTTTCCTTTCCCAGAATAATATGATCCAGCATGGGAATTCCCGCCATCATACACACCTGCTGCATACGGTTGGTTATGGCGATATCATTCTTTGATGGACTGAGGCTGCCTGCTGGGTGATTGTGGAACATCAAAATGGAACTCGCATTACTCAAAAAGGCAGCCTTCATCATTTCCCGTGGATGCACGATGGATTGATTCAAACAGCCCATACTTACGATTGTCATATTGATAGGAGAATTATCGTTCCTCAGGTGCACCACTCCCACAACTTCACGATCATAATCCTTAAATGTCTCTCCCAGAAGACGGATTGCATCCTCCGGTGTTTCAATTGACTCCTCACTGATCAGCGGAGCATCCCTGACCATACGTATGGATACTTGCTCCAATCCATAACGTTCTGGCATCTGCCGCCACCTCTTTTCTCAATGGAATCTGCAGAACGAATTCCGTATCCTTCACATCTTCCAGCTCCCTGCAAATCCGGTCTGCCAGCTCCCTGTATTTTTCATTCTTGTTGCTCATAGCGCACCTCTTTTATACTGACTCCACATGGGTCATCCTGATATACCGAATATTCTTTTTCAATATGCAAATCGATTCGCCCATACGATTGGTTGCAATAATAGTCCCATCCATTCCAGTTTCTTCAAACACAGCAAACAGGCTGTCCTCTTCAGGACGGTCATAATCCTCTGCAACTTCTAATTCCGTTCCATCATTCAGAACGATCACATACATCTGAAAATACATTTTGTTATACATTGTTCTTCCTTCTCCCAAATAGAAAAAGCGATGATCATCTCGACCACCGCCTCATTTTTCCAATTATTGTTCTGCCAGCTCAAACTCTGCTTCCAGATCATTTTTTACCAGCTTATACTCCCCTGCTTCCAAATTTCCAAATACTGTCAGGTCATAAATCTCTGTAGTATTTTCGGTATCCTTTAGCTGTAAGGATATCCTCGGCCATCCATATTCCTCAACAGCTTCCAGATCCTGCCATTCACCATCCACTTTTTTCTGAAGAAAATATTCCTTCCCATAACGATATTCATACCCGCTTTGGTTATCGATCAGTACTGCAAGCTGCCCTTTTTCATATTCTACAGCCTTCATGGAAACTTCCAACGGAAGTGTTGCGATCTCGTTCTTATCGTTCTCACTCTGTACAAGAACCAGACCATCCTCTGTATCATCCAGCTTTCCTGCAAGAAATATAGACGTCGGTCCGTCAGCTCCTCCAATAATAGAAATGCTTTCTCCAGTCTCATTTGTTGTGACTTCAGTATTCAGTTCTCCTGAACAACCCACAATGAATGCTCCAAATATCAAAGCAATCAAAGTTTTCAAAATCATGCTATCCCTCCTCGTGGATTTCAGATATGTCTCTATCATAACATCTTTTGATTCTCATTTCCTCTTATTTTTTTCATAAGAGGCCAGGTCTGCATAACACAGACCCAGCCAGAATAAAATGGACAATATCAGATTGACATATCCTGATTTTTCTTCGCAGCTTTTTCCATAGCTTTTTCGGCTTTCGGTGTTGCTTTTGCATCTGCCTTCTTTTCACTAAGACGGTCATGAATGCCTTTTTTGCTTTCTTTTGCAATCATTTTCTCCGATTTTTCCAACTCCTTACGTCCTTCCCTGTTCTGGGCATTTTCCAAAGTTCTGGTTTCGGCATCGTAATACTGAACCGAATCCGAGAGTCTGTCCTGCGGAGCTACTTCAGTACGATTGATCTTGTAGACCATAGCGGAAAGCTCACGAAGTTCAAGCTGACCATTGTCCGGAACAACCAGCACCTCATGGATGCTTGACGGGAGCACATAGAAGTTTCCACCTACTATACCTTCAATCTGCTGCATCAGTCCATCCTGCAGAATCAGGCTTGCACCATCCATCCTTTCACTGTTGGTCAAACAGTACATTCCCATTCCGTCAGGGCTTACCTTTTCACCTGTTTCCAGAAGATTCCTCGGATTTTCATCTGTCATCAGACTTTCCATCATATCAATCATGTCAATAAACTGTGGCATTCTCTGAATATCTGACTTCAGCGCATCCTGATGGAGATGCGACAGAGAAATTCCCCAGACATCCAGAAGCTGCGGCGTTACAGCAGAACTGGCTACCAATCCATCCTGTGCCATTTCTGAAATACGAACATGATAAGTTGCAGAAAAATCACCATGTTCTGTATGAACCAGTCCCTGTAGATGTTCTCTGTTTTCTTCTGTATCACAAATACAGATTTCCAGTTTGTCTTTCACATTTTCATAATTCATCAGATTATGCGTAATCTCCTCTGCCTGGATCTGTGAATCATGTTCAATGCGGGTATCTGCGATATCTCCCACGATCTCATCAATATTGCGGCCTTCCTGATACTGCTGATAGAACCCGTCAATATAAATATTCGGTACTATTCCTTCCCCTTCACGGACGATAGACATTCCCATCATGTGATTGTCGTTATTTTTCACCACATCATTAAAAATAATCCTGGCATCTGCAAAGCTTTCCGGAAGATAATCCTTCACGTTTTCCTGCAGATACTGCTGAAATTCTTTTCTGTTCATCATAATATATTACCCCCTTCTGATCATGTGTCTGTTCGTTTTCCCTCTTTTGATGGTGTCAGACTTTTTCTGATATGCCATCAGTCTGTGCAGCATATTCTGCTCTCTCATAACGGTTTCCTGGTTTCTGCTCATTGCCATAGTCTTCATAAAAATAGTCCTCACTTTCTTTTGATTGAATTTGTTAATGAATTAAAAAAAGTGCAGCCACATGAATGACTGCACTGATTTCCAGATTATTTATTTTGTTGTTTTTCGTTTTCTGCCTGCCAGAATACCGATGATAAATGCTGCAGATGACAACAGCATCAGGATTGGAAGCAGCAAATTTGTAGTATCACCTGTCTGCGGTACATCCTTTGTGGTGGTTGCAGAAACAGGTGCCTGCGGATTCTTTGTATCCACCGGATTCTTCAGGTCCATTGTCACCTCAATGATCGGTGTGTTCTGATCTGCATAAGAGAAAGTCAGTTCATGCTTTTCTGTATCCGGAGAATACCCCTGCACACATTTGGTTTGTACAAGATAATATTTTAATGTATTACCCATCGTTCCATTACTGAAATCTGCGATTGCCTGCAGACTGCTTTCTGCATGTCCTGCAGCGTCGGTTTTCAAAGTATCCACTACTTTTCCGTCACTGTTACGCAGTTCAAATTCTGCACCCATCAGAGGCTTTCCCTCTTCCTCAGATACGTTCAGAATAAGCTTTCCTTTTGCTGTTTCATTGCTCATGGATACATACTGTACCCTGGCAGAATCCGCCAGTTCAAAGTTCACATCTCCACGCATGACATATCCCTTGGCAGTTGTCTCTTCACGGATGGTATAAGAACCAACCGGAAGTTTTTCTACGTAATGTTCCCTGGAATCAGATGTCCATTTCTCTACGATCTGATCATTCTTATCCAGGATGACAAGTCCGGCACCTTTGACCTGATTCTTACCGGATGCATCCGTCTTGCTGATCTGGAGTTTTGTCACATCGGTCAGCATTTCCTGTTTCTGCTCTGTCGCAACATTCTTTACAGTGAATTTCACTTTTTTTGCTGTGACATAACCTTTTGCCGGTTTTGTATTGATCAGAATATATGTTTTTCCAACAGTAAGTCCCTTGATCTCATGCGGTTCCTTTCCGGAAGTCCACGTATCGATCACATCTCCTTCTTTGCTGGTCAGCTTCATCTGTGCACCGGATACTTTACTTTCAGAACTCTGATCCGTAATAACTATCTGGCTGACAGTGATGTCCTCTTCAAAAGTAAATTCATATGGAATGACCTCTGTGTCTGATCCGTTATATTTCATCTGAAAGCTCTGCATCTGATCCGATGTAACATAACCATCCGCTGCCGTGATTTCCTTTACATAGAATCCTTTATTCACAGGAAGTTCTGCTGTAAAAGAAAGAGATCCGTTTTTATCCGTTGTCAGCTGTTCGATCAACTGATCTTTCTGATACAGCTGTGCACCCCCTTCTGTTTTTACTGCTTCTGCAGAATACAGGCCAAATACTGCTCCCTGCAGTGCTTTCTGACTCTTGCGGTCTACACTGCTTACCTTTACAGATACTCTGGCTCTTTCACACTGCCATTCCTCACTATAAGTTACGACCGGGGTATCCTGGTCACGGTAACTTAAATCCACATATCGCTTTGCATCATCCAGCTGATATCCGCCTGTTCCAGGCACTTCAACTACATAGTATTTTCCAACCGGAAGATCTCCAGCCTGCGCAACGGCCTGTTCATTGGTTGTGATCGTCGTCACCAGATCATCTGTTTTGTAATGATCCGCACTGACTCCATCTGCTGATTTGATATCCTCAGCAGCGTATACGTTAAAGGTCACCTTTTTACCCTTAACAGCATCGGTATCTGCATCCACAGAGCTTAAAAACTGTCCTCTGGAATTGATGATCAGAAGTGCAGTCGGAACATCCAGCTCAACCTGAAGCTTCTGTACTTCTGCTGTATCTTCCACGGTAAATTCCACATTTTCTGATGTTCTCAGATAACCGTATGGTGCGAACCCCACATGAAGTGTATAGGTTTCTCCTGCTTTCATTCGCTTCATTGTCAGTGAATGGTCTTTTTCACTGGTCCACTCGGATATCTTATTTCCTTTTTTGTCCAGAAGGTAAATGTTAGCTCCGCTAAGGGCAGTGCCTGTCTTTTTATCTGTCACTGAGAGCTCCATGGTAGTGATTTCACTCTGGATCATACCTCTAAACTGGAATACAGCCATTTCATGGCCCATATATTTCACGCTGAACGGAATGACTCCATCCGATGATACATATCCAGACGGAGCTTTAAGCTGTTTCACATAATACTTACCTGGTACAAGGTCGGATCGGAATGTCGCTTTTCCATCTTCTCCTGATTCTGCCCTGGCGATCAGAGTATCTGCTTTCAGGATCACTTTCCCGTCTGCTGTTTTGAAATCCTGCGCCGGATACAGTCCAAAGACTGCACCTTCCACAAAGGAATGATTATCCGCATCATGCTGTGTGGCACAGATCTCCAGAACCTGTCTGTCACAGCTAAACAGCAGTTCCTGCTGAATCAGTGCAGCTCCCTGATCCTGATACTCAAATGTTACCGTTTTGGAAATGTCATTTTTCAGATATCCTTCCGGTACATCCAACTGACGGATCTCATAAGTACCCATAGGAAGATTTTCTGCAGCCACAACGCCATTTTCATCTGTCACAACAGTCATAACACTGGCTCCCTTTGTGTAAAGAATTCTTCGCTTGCCGTCATCTCCCATCTGGTAATCAGAGGAATAAATATCCTCTGCTGCAATCAGCTCATATTCCACCCCTGCAAGACTGCCCATTTCATAGATAAATGCGCCGTCCTCAAAACCTGCTAAGTGTTCCCCTTTTGCTGTAATATTTACCTTTCCTTTTACTGCCTGGTGCTCAAATACCACCTCGATCAGATTGTCACCGGATGTTGCATCTACTTCATAAGTACTCTCAGGACTGACTGTTACCTGTATTGCATTACCTGTAAATGCATAGCCTGCAGGAGCCTGTACTTCTTCAATACGGTAATTGCCCGCTTCCATCTTTCTTGGCATGATCAGGGAACCCTGACTATCTGTAAAATATGAAGTATGGGTATAAATCTGCGGATAGCTGGTTACCTGCTCCACATAACACTCATGATCCAGGTCATATACACGGAATTCCGTATTCGGGATCTTAATGAGCTGCTTTGTATCGGCATCCATTGTTACGATCTTCAGTTTCGCCTGAAACTTTGCCTGCTCGTCGCCCGCCTCTGAAAGGACCTGTGCATCTATTACTTCCTCAGCCACTTCCTGTTCCGTCTGCTGAACTGCTTCTGTCTGCTGTTCCGATACTGCAACATCTGTTTCCTCTGCATCCGACTCAGTTTCGGTAATGTCCTGTTCAGCCAGCATCACTTCCCCTGTTTCCTGAACGGTTTCGCTGATTGCTTCGGACACTTCTTCCGGAATTACTGCCATAACATCCGTCTCCGGTTCCTGGATGGCCTCTGTTGTGATCTCCTGCTGTTCTGACTCCTGGAGTTCCTGCACTTCCTGCTCCGGATAGACTTCCATCGTTTCTTCCGTAAAATCCATCGCTTCAAGACCTGTGATAGTCTCATCTTCCACCACGGTTTCATCCTCTGCAGGTGTTTCTGTCATCAAACAGGATTCTTCTGTCTGTACGGGTGCTTCTGTCTCTTCTGTCATCTGTGGTACTTCCGTCACTGGTTCTGTGGGAACCGGAAGTCCTTCCTCATCTGCAGCTTTCTCCTTTTCCTGCACAGAAACATCTTCTTCCGTATCCTCTTCGTCATAGACTGACAGATCAATCTCTGTACCCGGCTCTTTCACCACCAGTTTTCTGCTGATCTGATACTTGGGATGGTCTGTCAGAAGCGGTTCCACATAATAGACTGCATCATACACATCGAGCTTTTCCGTGGAAAAATCGTCTCCCTCTTCGTTTTTGGCTTCCTCAAAGGTAACTTTAACAGCCTCATTATCCGGGATCTCAATATTGGAAAAGTCGATTTTTACATCAAAATTGCTGCCAAGATCAACCCCAAGTGCCCTTGCCCTAACAACCTCTTTATCATCAAGAAGATCTCTGATCTGCTTAAAAAATGGAACCTTTACTTCCTCCACAGATTCTGCCAGAACATGAAACGGAGCTGTCAGTGAACTCATCAGCGTAACGATTGCCATCAGGCCTGACATTTTTCTTTTCATTCTTCCAGTCTTCATTCTATTTTTACCTCGTCTTTCATAATTCGTTTTATCTCTGCGGAAACTGAAGGTTGAATTTTACATATCCTTCTCCCGAATCCGCCATGATTACCGTTGCCACAAAGCTTTTTCCAGTCTTTCTGGAATGAAGGTTTTTGTAATGGATCCTTCCATCCTTCAAAAGCTTCCTGGCTGCCTTTTCATCCAGTTCCTTTCCGATGCTCTGAAAAAAGCGGTCATTTTTCCAAAGTGCAAAGCTGCACTCTTTGCTGGAACAGTAGAAATTCTGCTTTCCCTCATATACATCGCATCCACATCTGGGACATGCACCAAGGGATTCTCTGCCCCTTTTTGTAAACTCTGCGTTTACATTCTCGGAAACTCCCTGATAACGATTGGTGATCGTATGCATCATCTCTGTGATCTTCTGAAGGAACTGTTTCGGATCTGCTTCACCATTTGCGATATGGGTCAGTGTATTCTCCCATTCTGCTGTCATATTGGGAGAACGGAGTTCCTCCGGAAGAATGGTGATCAGTACATTGCCGTCATCCGTAGGGATCAGGTTTTTCTTCTCTCTTCTGACAAAACCGGAACTGATCAGTTTTTCAATGATTCCTGCTCTGGTTGCCGGAGTGCCCAGCCCCTTTCGCTCTGCTCCCTCTTCAAACTCTTCTTTTCCGGCTGTTTCCATTGCTGCAAGAAGGAGATCCTCCGTGTACTGCCTTGGAGGCTGAGTAAATTTTTCCTGCACCTGGGCGTCACAGGATGAAAATGTATCGTGAAGACGAATCTGAAACTCTTTCCCATCTTCCTCCTCACGTGCCTTTCCAAGAAATTTATAATAGCCTTTCTGTATTTCTTTCCACCCAGTCTGCAGGACTTCTTTGGCTGTAACCGTGTAAATCTCACCCTTGCAGAGAAGTTCACAGTGATGTGTCTCATAAACGTACGGCTCTTCTGCCGACATCAGAACTCTGGCTGCAATAAGAAAGAGAATATCCCTTTTCTGTTTTGTAAGTGCAGACAAATCTGTTTTTTTCATCTCCAGCGTAGGAAGGATTGCATGATGATCGGATACTTTCTTTGAATTCAGGAGTCCCTGGAAATGATATGCCGGAACCCCACGGCAGCCGAATAATTCCATTTCCCAGATCATATTTACAAGGTTTCTAAAGGTATCCCCCATATCATCTGTCAGATACTGGCTGTCTGTTCTTGGGTACGTGATCAGTTTTTCCTCATACAAAGCCTGCGCCTGCGTAAGTGTCTGCTGGGCTGTATAACCAAACAGCCTGTTGGCATCTCTCTGCAGCGTTGTCAGATCATATAACTTCGGAGCTGCTACTGTCTTTTTCTGGATATCCTCTTTGATGACGGTGGCATCAGCTCCCTGGCATTTCGCCGCTGTCTCCTCTGCCTCCTGTCTGAATGTGAATTTTCTGCTAACTGCATCCAGCTCTCCCTTCATCAGATGAACTTCGTAATATGCCTCTTTCTTAAACCCGGTAACTTTCTGATTTCGCTCTACGATCATCGCAAGTGTCGGTGTCTGAACCCGTCCTACTCTCAGATTTTTATTGTAAAGAACAGAAAAAAGACGGCTTGCATTGATACCAACGATCCAGTCTGCCTTCGCCCTGCAAAGTGCTGACTGATAAAGATCGTCGTAACACGAGCCGTCTTTTAAATCTGCAAAACCATCCCGGATAGCGGATTCTTCCATAGAGGATATCCATAACCGTTTGATTGGTTTTTTGCATCCTGCTTTTTCATATACCAGCCGGAAGATAAGTTCTCCTTCCTTTCCAGCGTCTGTTGCACAGATCACTTCTGCGATATCAGAAGCATTCATCAGTTTTTTCAGAATGCCAAACTGCTTTTTCGTATTTTCAAGTACCTTTGTCTGCCACTGATTCGGTATGATCGGCAGATCTTCATAATTCCATCTGATGTATTTCTCATCATATTCTCCGGCATCACACAGGCCGACCAGATGTCCGATGCACCAGCTGACCTGATATCCGTTTCCCTCCACATAGCCATCGTGCCTTTTATCTGCTCCCAGGACTCTGGCAATCGACATGGCCACAGAAGGCTTTTCTGCAATTACAAGCTTCACCCATCTTCACCTCCAAGTTTTTCATCCAGAACTTCCTTAAGCTCTTCGATTGCATTCCCTGCCGGGACAAATAACCTCTCATTGATTGCAATCCCAATCTGATCCAGCAGAAACTCCGGCAGATCATTTATCGCTTCTGCAATGCGGGCTTTTGCTTCAATATCCTTCAACATCAGAAGCTCTCTTACTTCAAACTCACCACTGAGATAGTTCTGATAATAGCGAAGCTCATGTTCCAGTTCCGGTGCCGAAAGCTCTTTTTCAAATTCAACTCTTCTATCTGGTCCCCAGCTTCTCCAATTAGCCATTGTTACAACTCCCTTCCATTTTCTTTTTTACAATGTCAGAAGGACCCGGACTTGCTGTCAGTATTCTTTCGAAAACACTGTCCGTAAAATATCCCATCCTTAATCCTCCTCGTCATCAAGGAAATATCCTGACGGATTCAGACCTTCGTCATTCTCATCGTCCAGGTATTCCGGTTCTTCCCCCTGTGCTTCCTCTTCCTGTGCAAGGTCTTCTTCATATTCCTCATCATCAAAATCATCCTTCTTTGGTCTGTAGATTTTGAAATAATAAGCACCTGCCAGTGCACCGGTACAAAGAATTCCAAGCAGAACGTATCCCGGCAGTTTTGACTGTTCTTCCGGCATCTGAACCTCTGTCTCCGGCTGTTCTGTTTCCGGTTCCGGAGTTACTTCTGTCATCGGTGTAGGCTCCGGCTTATCTTCCAGAGTTGCGTACACTGTATCTACTGCAGGCAGCGTCACAGTATCCGAAAGTGTAAAGTTCATCAGGTCTTCATTATCAACTTCTGTCAGGAAATATACGTTGTCCTGTTTGCTGTCATTATCAATGATCAGATAAAACACCTTTCCGGATTTCGTGGAGATCGTATAGAACTCTTTTCCCCCGGCGGTTGTTGTGGAAGAAATCGTATCCACAGTTTCATTTTTCTGTGCCAGTTCCTGCTCAATACCGGTGATCGTGCGGTCTTCCACTGTTCCCCGGGATTCGGTCGGTTCACTCGATGTGGCAGACTGCGGAAGAGGTGCAGTCACTTCTGTTTCCTGCGTAGTTCCTGTTGTCGTGCTCAGATCCCCGGAGGTATCTGCCTGCTGGGCAATTGCCTGTTTTACAGCCCATTCATAATATGGATTCTGCAAAGAGTAAGTGTCAGATGTATTTCCTGCCCCATCTGTGACGGTGATCTCGATCTTTTTGGTTGTAAAATCCTTCTGTGTCAGCTGGATCTTTAATACACCGTCCTTCAGTTCCTTATACTCAGCACCATTTACGGTAATTCTGGAAATTCCGGAAAAAGTATCCTGTCCCTGGATCGTCAGCACACCGTCTGTCAGTGATGCAGAAAGTGTCGGCTTCTCTGTGTCATAACAGCGGATAGAGCGGTTCTGTTCATAGATATTGCCTTCGGAATCTGTAATTCTTACATATACGGTTGTATTTGTATTGATCGTTACAACCATGCCTGCAGTAACATCCTGCCAGCTTCCCTCCCCTACTTTGGCTTCTACCTTCGAAACAGATACTCCTTCTCCAAAATGGGAGCCATCCACAGTGATGTGGACATCCGTGCTTCCCTGTTTCCATCCGCTGGGCTTTTCAATGCTGATTGCTTCTGCCGGATCAACTGCTTCTGCCATGGCAGGAACTGCAGCCATACCAGAAAAAAGGATGGCTGAGCATGCTCCGGTGATCAGGCTTCTTCCGATCTTCCTGCTCATCTTCATATGTTTGTTTTTCTTATTCACCTTTGACAGATTCTTCATTCTCCTTTTTCTCCTTTCCTGCTCCCACAATGGATGCCAGGGAGCCTCTCTTCAGTTCTTCCTTGATCAGCAAGAATTCCTCAACAGAAACACCAAGCTCGCGGATCATACCTACATATTCATTATTTTCTGCTTCGATCACTTTAGCTTCGCATTCCTTTACTGCAAACTCATCTGCTTCCAGCTGTTCTTTTGTCTTATCTCTTTTTGCTACGGCTTTCTGGTATTCAGCCCTTGCTTTCTTCAATGCTTTCATAAATAGCTCCTTTCTATCGAAAGAGGCAGCCCATCGGCCGCCCCTTAATTACCATCTTCCCACACAATACCAGTGCTGCTGCCAGTAAGCATCATAAATACTGGTGATCTGGTTCGGATGTCCGGAATGAACCATCTGTCCATTTCCAAGATAAATGCCAACGTGGGTCGGTGGCTCTGCACTATAAGTCCCCTGGAAAAAGATGATATCTCCAGGCATCATTTCGGATTCCGGAACCCTGTGCATGGCTGCGATCAGTCCCCAGGTCGTCGCATGTCCGATATTCAGTGCCCCGGAATTGGTCAGACAGTAGCTGACAAATCCTGAACAGTCAAAACCGCTCGGTGAATAGCCGCCCCATACATAAGGCGTTCCAAGGAACTGGACTGCATATTCACAAAGTCTTCTGGCTGCTTCAGAAGAATATTCCACATCTCCTCCGAATAGGCTTCCTTCTCCTGCTTCAAAATAGAAGATCGGGTTCAGACGTTCCCCGTTATGAAGCAGTTCCAGATGCAGATGGTTTCCTGTGGAATTACCTGTACTTCCAACAGTTCCGATTTCTTCTCCCTTTTCAATCTGTGCACCGGCAGAAACGCTGATACTGTTCAGATGTGCATAACGGATCTCGTAGCCATCGGAATCCTCCAGTATGACATAATTGCCATAACTGTCATTATAGCTGGCTGAGGTTACCCTTCCTGTCAGACCTGCCATGACCGGTGTTCCTTCCGGTGCCGCGATATCCATTCCATTGTGGAGCTGGTTTTCTCCTGTGATCGGATGGATGCGGTATCCGTAATAACTGCTGACCATGTAATACCAGTTGTAATCCAACGGAGTTTCAAACATCTGCAGATTACCTTTGACATGGTTGTAGCCGTCGTACCATTCCTTCTGTTCATCATCAAGCCTTGACTGACAGATTACAGAAAGACTTCCACTTGCCAGTGTGACTGAAAATACGGACTGCTGGGTCGTTGTGGTTACTTCGATCTCCTGACTTCCATTTGCATCAGAAAGATAAGCCTCCCAGGTCTGGTGTCCATGGTTCAGTGCTGCATTGTGGTCGTCATAATAAACATCGAATGCAACACCATACTGGGCAAAGTTTCCGGTATCTTCAACTTTGTATTCCACCCCATTCATTACTACTTTTGTTCCCATAGGTACGATTGGATTTGAAGCATCAACCGCCAGCGTATGATTTGCTGTCGGATAGACACCGCTTGCTGTCGGGCTTCCTGCCCACTGACCACAGCAGATGGAACATGCACAGTAGGCACTGGTTACGACCGGACCTAAAGATTCTCCAACTCTTACGGTTCTGGTTTCTGTAATGGTCTCATTAGAAGAAGTCGTTGATATCTGATACTGCGCTTCAAACAGGGATCGCAGCTCTGCTTTTATCGTATTGTTGAACGTAAATTCTCCATACTTTGCATGCAGATAGCTCATCAGAACAAATGGATCATGACCGATCATACCGATGTTATAGCGGTAATTGTCATAACCTCCGTTTTCATTTTCCATACGATTGACTCTTTCCTGAAGTTCAGCCTCCAGCTGCGTGTAATACAGATCAGCATCCCGGATGGCCTGATCTGTGGACATATAGCTGTATCCGGAGTAATCCACTACATTGTTTAGAAACATAACGGAACAGGAAGTAAACGATGCCATGATCAGCATCATCATTCCGATCAGAACACCGACACTCACATACATCTTTCTGTTTTCCACAAAGAAGTTCGTTACCTTACCGCCGACTTTTTTGATGAATTCCACGGTTCCTACCGGTGCTCCCTGAGTGATCTGCTCTGCTCTTTTGGCTTTTGCATATTCCCTTTTGATTCTGGCTTTCTGAATCTGTTTTTTCAGGAGTGAACTGTCCCTGAGCTTCGCATCCTTCTGAAGTGCTTCCTGATATCTGGCTTTGATTTCTATTCTGTCCGCTTTTCTCTCTATCCTGGCCGCCCTTCGTTTCCTGCTCTGGTTACGGCTCCTCACACTTCTGTCCGCAAGTCTTTTTCCTGCACCTGCGCTATCTGCTACCGCAAGGGTTCCCTGTACAGATGCATTTCCATCATTTTCCTGACGGATCTTCTGCTTTGCTGAAACCACTACCGCACCTGCAGCACCAGAGATCATACTTTTTTTACCTGCTTCCGGATCGCCATGCAGAAGCTTACTCACCTTTTTTCCTGCAGCTTCTTCCCTGTAAATTTTTCCTTTTCTGGAATGTGTCTTCAGTTCCGAAGCGGTACCTTTCCGTTCTGCTTCAAAAGCCAGCTTCTGGTTTCGTGCTGTCTGTTTATCTTCTCTCAGATTGAAATAATCTGTATTCTGATAACGGTCAGACTGTTCCCTACTGTTTCTGCGCTTTTTTTCTGCTTCTTTTTCGGTTTTTCCTGCATCCGCAGCACCGGTTTCTTCATAGGAAAAACGCAGTCGTTTCTTACTCTGTGGCTTTGCCGCTCCGCCATTTTCTGCTTTACGGCTATCGCCACGCCTGTCTGCAACAGCATGTTTCTTCTGATACAGTTTGCTCGAAGGATTAGACTTGCCCTTC
Source organism: Ruminococcus sp. 5_1_39BFAA (assembly GCF_964240875.1). Taxonomy (NCBI): domain Bacteria; kingdom Bacillati; phylum Bacillota; class Clostridia; order Eubacteriales; family Oscillospiraceae; genus Ruminococcus; species Ruminococcus sp. 5_1_39BFAA. The sequence goes on from NZ_CAXSVO010000018.1 coordinate 39,541, forward strand.
TCGTTTGGCGGGACATCTCTGGAAGAACGCATGGACGACCGTCTGCCATCAGGAATTTCAGATACCACAGATTTATCAGCAGCTTCTGTTGTTATCCTTTTCTGTTTCTGATAAGTTGCTTTCTTTCTCTGTCTTAGTTTGCTTCCGGAACCAGACTGACCAGATATCACAACCCCCTCATCAGCACTGTTTGCACCGCTCATATCAATCGCTGATGCAGCTCTTTTTACAGCACGTTTGCTTTTTGCAGAAGCTCCTCCTCTGACAGATCTGCCGCTTTCGTTCACAGGCAGTTCTCCTGCCGCTTCTCCTTCTTTCAGAGAAACAGAAAGCTCTGACCGTTCATATACTGAATCGGCAGAGCTTCGTATCCTTTGTTTTCTTAACTTATAATTTCTTCTGACGGGTGCATCCCTGGTCTGACCTGGACGGCGGTCTGCAGAAACTTTTTTCTCTTTTCCAAGGTGCTTCTTCCTCTCCATCCTGTGGTCAGCCTCTCGTCTGCTGAGCCTTACAGAAGAATTACTGCTCAGGTTCTCCTGCACAAGACCGTCCCTCGTCATCCTCTGAACGGTCTTTGCCCTGGCTTTCATTCTCTGTGCCACTTAACAATTCCTCCTCCATTAATCTATCAGCCTCTCCGGCACTGATTGCAAGGCACATACAAACCAGCATAACCAGTGCACCAAAAACAGCTGATATTCCATAAAAAATGTATCTCACAGCCATCCCTCCTTACGGCTTCCCGCTGGTCACAACCAGAACAAAAAGCCCGATTCCAGCTACTGCACCCAGAATAAAAGAGATTGCTGCAAGTCCTATGACCAAAACTGTCGTACTCATGTTTACTCCTCCTGCTCTGTCAATTTGGTTGTCATGATACGGTAAAGGGAAGAATCCTTCGGGAAATGATCCACAAATGGAATGATGACATTTCCATAAAAAAGAAGTCCTTCACCTTCATTACTGTTCGTTACATAAGACAGCTGTGTTGGTGAAATGTTCAGCTGCCTTGCGAGGATCTGTCTGTCACCGGATGCCTGGTTCAGCATATAAATAAAATCAGAATTCTCAAATATGTTCTCAATCTCGCGGCTTGCCAGAAGATCCTTGATGTTCTGTGTAATACCTGTCGGAATACCTCCCCATTTACGGAATCTCTTCCAGATTTCCACAGAATAGTTTGCTGTCTGTTCTTCTTTTAACAAAAGATGGAACTCATCCACATAGTAACGGGTACTTTTGTGGACAGAACGGTTGATTGTCACCCGGTTCCACACCTGATCCTGGACAACGATCATTCCGATCTTCTTCAGCTGTTTTCCAAGCTCCTTGATATCAAAACAGACGATGCGGTTATTGATATCCACGTTTGTCTGATGATTGAATACATTCAGGGAGCCTGTTACATAGATTTCCAGTGCCGTTGCCAGTCTCTGGGCTTCCGGTTCATCCTGATCCCTCAGAAGGTTATAAAGATCTTCCAGGATCGGCATTTTCTCCGGTACCGGGTCTGCAAGATAATCCTGATAGACCAGCCTTACACATCGGTCAATGATAGTCTTTTCTACCGGCTCCAGTCCGTTCTTTCCTCCTACGATCAGCTCACAGAGGGAAAGGATAAAGTCAGATTTTAATGACAACGGGTTATCTTCTTCCGAATAATTCAGGTTCAGATCCATTGGATTGATGTACTGGCTGGATACCGGTGAAATGCGGATCACCTGTCCCTGCAGTGCATTGACCAGAGGCGAATACTCTGACTCCGGATCACAGATGATAATGTCATCTTCCGTAATCAGGAAACAGTTGGTGATCTCCCTCTTTGCCGAGAAGGATTTACCGGAACCAGGGGTACCAAGGATCAGACCATTCGGGTTTTTCAGTTTCTTTCTGTCCACCATAATCATGTTGTTGGACAATGCATTCAGGCCATAGTAAAGAGCTTCCCCATCCTGGAACAGTTCCTGTGTCGTAAAAGGCACGAAGATTGCTGTTGCCGAAGTAGTAAGCCCACGCTGAATTTCAATATGATTCACACCAAGCGGCACACTGGACATCAGCCCCTGTTCCTGCTGATAATCCAGCAGTTTCAAAGTACAGTTATATTTCTGTGCAATCCCCTGTACCTGAAACAGGTTGTTTTCAAGCTTCTGACGTCTGGCCGCAGTATTCATGACCAGCACCGTCACGAGGAACATTCGCTCATTCCTGCTCTGAAGATCTTCCAGCAGATTTTTTGCTTCCTCGCCATAGGTGATCAGGTCGGATGGCAGCACGTCCATGTCATATCCGGAACGTACCGCTTTTTTCTGCTCCTCAATTTTCATTTTATCCAGATCGGATATTTTACCTTTGATCATCTTGATTGCTGAAGACTGGTCAATAGACTGAATATGGATATTCACGTTGATGGAATCTTCGACATCCAGAAAATCTGCCAGCATACGGTCTGTCAGTTCCGGTGCCAGGATCTGCAGATAACTGACACATCCAAGGGTATTTCCCATCGTAAAGGACTGTTTTTTTGAAAATCCAAATCCAGTCGGTGCAATGAAATCCTTCGTACTCAGTCCTGAATAAGGCAGTGTTTTGTAGGTAAAGCGGAACGGTTCCACTTTGTCCTGATTGAAAACATGATACATCACTTCCAGACGTTCTTTTCCATTCAGGGAATGTGCCTGTGCTCCAAGCACCTTGAAGTTGTTCAGGATATCTGTTTCAATACGCTCCAGCCGTGGCCTTGCTGCTTTCAGATCTTCCGCCTCGATTCCAAAAGTAATATACTTGGTTTTCACCAGACCATTATTTCCTTTGGAAAGCTGATTCTTCAGCATGGTCTTATATTCCTCACGGATTGCGTTGAATGCATCCCTCTGCGACGGAATATCAATGATCCTCTCATACTCTGCAACATCGACCTGCTGATTGATGAAGGACAGCTGCACGGAAATGGATGAATCAAAGTAATTCAGGAAATCACAGTAATTCTCAAAGATTGTTGTTTTGTCCTCATTCAGAGCCAGCTGATAGTTAATGTCATAAAACTGGATCGTTTTGGAGAAAAATGTCTTCGTCACCTGGCAGATTCCATCCTGCAGCATACGGATGTAAGGAATAGACTGCTGTGCTGTTCTCGGAATCTTCTTATCCTTCCTTCTCTTTTTCTCCAGCTTTTTTCTTTCCTTCTCTCTTTTTCGGGAAAGCTTTTCTTCTTTTGTTTCTTTATGTTTTTTTGCTTTTTTTCTTTCGCTTCGGTTTCTTTTTTCTGCCGCCTCCAGCTGGGACAGCTGCTGATCCCGGCGTTCTCTCTTCGCCATAAGGCACCCCCTCTTTTACCAGGGCATCCACCGCCGCATAGAAATTCTCCGTTTTATACGGTCTCACCGCAGGATACCGGAATTTCTGCCTGATGATGTAGCCCATTACTTTTTCAAAGGGAAGACCGTCCTTTTCATACATTGCCATAAAGAAAAACGGGAGCATGACAGTCACCATAATGATAGCCGCAACTCCCGACGTAAGAGGCTTTTTTAAAAGAAAATACAACGGAATTCCCGTAACTCCTGCCAGACTGAAAAAGACCAGCTGGCGTTTTGTCAGATTAAATGCTACTTTGGTTTTGACCTGTGTCAGGTCTTTTGGTACTGGAACATAACTCATATGATCGTTTGAAACCGGATCATTTTACCGGTTTTCCTCCTTTCACAATATTAGTGTGCATTGAAGACGGATTTCGATAAGCTTCCAGTCTTAAATAATGAAAATGCAAGGATAACTGTATATGCTGCGATTGAAAACATTGCTCCATGAATGTTGCTGGATATGGTCATGGAATTCACCAGAATCGCATAGATACCCACACAGACCATCATGAAGAACCCCTGAAATGCCAATGCAAACAGTCCCTTTAAATAGTTGGTTCCGATATTGCCCCATTCCTTGTTGGTCATGGTGGCAAACGGAATCGGCGCAACGGAACAGGTCAGATAAATCTCAATCATTCGTCCATACAGGACAACGGTTATGATGATGGATAAGATCTTCATGGTCAGGCTGATCAGCATCGTTTCCAGAGCCAGAAGGAACAGTTCCCCTACTTCCATCTCTTCCATGGTCTCAATCAGACCTTCTATAGCAGATGTCGCATCAATTTCCGTGGTGCCACTGATTACTCCGGAAGCACTGTTCACCACATGCTGTCCCACGTCAAATACCGCCATCGTGATATTGAAGGTATTGCTTACCAGATAGATTGCGATATATGCCTTGAAAACCCAGATAAAAAGATTGAATGTTTCAAACTCGTGGAAATTGTTTTTCTGCGTGACCATGGTGATCAGCTCATAGCAGAGTACAAAAGATATGATCATACCCGCAATGGGGACGATCACAGTATCCGACAGGGACTGAATCAAAGCAAAGATGCTCCCGTTCCAGCCCTGCGGGGTCTGCCCTACCTGTGTAGAGATCGTACCGACCTTTTCGTTTACTTCCGTAAACATATCTCCCATACCGGATGTGATAAATCCGATCAGGATATCCTTTATCGCCTCCGTAATACGCTCAATGATCGTATTCAATTAATTGTCTCTCCTTACCCAAAGAGTGTGGAAAGCTGTGGAATCAGGGATGTTCCAAGCAGCATGATTCCGGCGCCGGCCATGAGCTGTTTGATGCCCTGGCTCTTCGCGCCGGGATTGTCATTCCCGTACCCTTCCAGAAGGTTTACTACGCCCCAAACTCCGAGGCCCGCCCCAATCGCCGAAACGAGGGTACTAAGTGTTGTTATCGCACTAGAGAAGAATGCCATATAATTTAACGAAACCCAGATTCCCTAAACGGCTTGTTTTGCCGTTTTCTTTCATATCCCAGGGAATCGGGTTCTTTTCCTTTCTTTTTATTTTTGTATTCTGGTTTTCGGGATAGTTCTTTGATTTTTGTCCTTTATGTTTCTGTGATTTACAGGGTGCACGGATCCATTCCATATTGTTTCCTTTCGATTTTTTACAAGAAAAAAACAGTCTCTCCGTTTATTCATTTCGGATTTACTGTCTGTTCTTAAATCTTTTATTCAGTTTTTATGCGGGATGTCTTTTCTTTCTGGTCGACAGTGCGATTGCAGCGAATGCGCCAAGCAGTATTGCAACTCCAAGGTAACCGTATTTCCATCCTCCAAATCCACCGGTCTGTGGAATGGTAAACTGTGGTTCGTTTGTGATCTCATAAAGACAGCTGTAGAAGAACCATTTTTCTGTATAGCCCTTATCTTCTTTTGCACTGGCGAAATCTACGTTTCCGTATTTGTCAGCTTCTGCCTTTGTCATTGTGATCGGCAGTTCTACCGTGATCTTCTCTTTCAGAAGTGTCTGTCCGGCTACTGTCTTCACTTCCGTGATCTCATAAGTACCCTGATCCAGGTTGTTGAATTTGATCTCACCATTCTTATCTGTAGTCATGAGCTTTGTTTCGCCTTCCTTCAGAAGTCTGGTATATTTGCCTGCCAGGGAAGTATCTTTCTCAGATGCCTTCACGAATTTCAGTTCAAACTGTACTCCGGCTAATGGTTTTGCACCGGTCTTATCATATTTTTTCAGCCGGATTTCACAAGGAACCGTTTCATTATGAAGACGCTGCATCGTGACTTTCATCTTTTTGGTTTCAAATCCACGTACAGTATCATCCATGATATACTGGGCAGGTGCCTTTACTTCCTGCATGGTCACATAACCGCCAATTGGGAGGATCACCTTACCGGATGCCGCGTCAGTATAAAAAGCATCACTCTTCATGGATGCATCTCCGCTATATACATGGCTCTGATCCATCAGGACTTTTCCATTATCATCAGATACAAGATACCATGTCTTTTTCAGCTGTCCTGCGTTCGCTGTGGAATCATCATAATAGCAGACCTTAAATACAACACCTTTTACCGGATTTCCATGCATGGAAAGTTTCTCAACCAGTGCATCCAATTCCATATAATCGTATGGTTCGGAAAAGCCCTGAGTGAAGGATGCGGTTTTCAGTTTCAGTGCATCGTTTGGCATCGTAACCTGAACAGGAACTGGGCTGGTAACAAGCTGATGTCCTGCAGGTGCTTTCTGCTCTTTTACGTAATATGTCGCACTGCCTGCGCCCGCTTTCAGATAATAAGTCGGTCTTTTACCTTTTTCATCTGTTGTAAATACATTGTTGGTCACCTTTGTCGTAAGCTTTTCATCTGTATAAAGCTGTGCAAGCTTTGTGCAGGCCTGATCTGTATAAACAGCAAATGTTGCACCTGCCAGCGAGTAGGAGCGAAGTCCCAGTACATCAGCACTTGCAAGAGAAGCCTTTTCAACAGTCAGCTTCCAGTAACGAAGCTTATCCACAGACGAAGGAATATTTCCTTTTACAGCAAGTTTTCGGATTGTATAGGCTCCGGCTGCATCCTTCTGGGCTGCCAGTTCAATCGTATAGGTATTGGTATCAATATCATAGATATCGGAAGGCGGCATGATCTCCTTGATCTTCAGGAAACCAAATGGAAGCATAGCTACTGTTTTTCCGGCATTCATGATCAGCTCATCACTTTTGTAGGTCTTTCCTCCATAAGTGAAGGAAGCTACGTAATGGCTCTGATCATAAGCAAGATTTCCGCTTGCATCCGTTTTGAAATACCAGGTCTTATAAGTACTGAAACTTTCTACGCTGGTGGCGTTACTGTATTCGACTTTATAAATCGCACCTTCCACTGGAAGTCCGGAATCATCTGTCTTTGTCAGAATCTTTCCGTTAAAGTACATCGGATCATTGTAGATCCAGTTATTGCTTCCCATGGATGGATAATACGCATTATTTACTTTGTCGTGAAGCTTGATTACGCCGCTGTCAGTATCTTTGATCACAACAGGGCCATAGATATCTGTATTCTGGGTACATCCTGCAATACGTCTGGTCTCTACCACATAATAGGTTCCGGGATCGAGGATGTCAGAATCACCATAAACCGTGTCATCTTCCTTATCGTTCAGAACAATCGTACCTTCCGGATCTACTGTGGTATCAAGAACATTTGTAGTCTTGTTGTAGGCAGATGCCGGATAGATTGCAAAGGTCGTCTTGATATAGCCGTATTTGTTTGGATTCTCGTCCATAAAAGCAGGGTCTCTGAAACGTTTGTACACTCTGAGTCTTGCACCGTTTGTCAGTGAGCTGTAGGTTTTTGAACCATAAAAGCCCTGGTAGTTACCATGACTGTCGCTTCCCGGATGCAGACTGCAGGTGATCTTCAGACGATAATTATCGCCGCTTTTCTGGATATAACATTTAAAGGTTACGTTATAGGAGCTGTTCGGCCACAGACCAAGATAATCATGACCACTGGAACAGCTTACTGTAAAGTTACTCAGATCTCCCGGATCCATATCGTATCCCTTATCACTGATCCATGATGTAATGTCATTCTTCTTTGCTGTGATCTGCGCTGTACCATAGTTACATCCACCTGCACTTCCGATAGACCAGGAGTGGTTTGTTGTATTGGCAGAACCAGTCTTTACCACACCGCTGATGTTTTTGGTTTCAACATTCGACCAGGCAGCTGCGATTTCCATGTATTCCTCATCATCCTTATCAACTTTTCCAAGCACAGTTTCCTCAAGATGTTCCACATCTTCAGCTGTCAGCTGGTCAACAGCAGCTTCTTCGATATTGAATTCTTCGCCGTTTACCCAACCGCCTCCTGTAAAAAACTTTGCAGACTGATATCCCGGACGATACATAGACAGGATCACTGCTTCTTCCAGTCCTTCCGGAATGGTGATGGTAAGCTTCTTGCTTCCATCTTCATTGTCTGCCGTGGCACAGATATCTGCTGTCACGTTCTCGGATGAGGATATAAAATCCACTTCATAATCTGCATCAATACAGGAAACCTTGATTTCTTCTCCATTTTCCACTCTGACCAGATCACCATAACCACTGAAATGGCTGTCCCCGGCACGTTTAAACATCAGGGTCGATTCAGTGGAAGTAAGATAAATGCCCGCTTCCAGATTTTCCTTTTCAACCACATTTACCTTGTTTGCCACAAACCAGGTATATTCCGGATACATGAAATAAGACATCTCATAAGTAACGGTATAAGTTCCTGCCTGATTTACGTCAAATCCGCCGTCATCTGCAAGGTTGTTGACCTTGAATGTTTCCGGATTGTAATCAATAAGAAGACCATAAAGATCAAACTGCTCATCACCTTTGAGAACGGTAAATTCTCTTCCAGCAACGGTTTCACCCATATGTTCCGGCACGATACCGCCGTATCCTGCATTTCTTTCCTGGCTGACAGCTTCCGGCATCAGATTATCCAGAAGATCAGAACCTGCTGTTACAATGCTTCTGTCATCTACATAAAGGAAGGTAACCAGTACGTTCCAGCTGTAGTTTTCCTGATCCTTTAAGCTGCAGATATACTCTGCCTGACGTCTGGAAGATTTTTCACTTACCACCTGCAGAATTTCATCTGTACAAACGGTTGCTACATTGTCATCGTTTTTGTATGGATTATAAGCACGGAAATCAAATTCCGTATCTCTCGTCCAGATCTTCACGGTCTGCGAAATAGAAGAACCTTTTGCAGGATATTCTCCGTCTTCTTCCGTACCTGCCATATCCGCAAGCTCCTCGTCTGTAAGAAAATCATCCGGATTTTCTGTCTCAGACTCTGCCGGATCTGTTTCCGGAGTTACTGCCACATAGTTGGAATCATAAATCACACCGGAATTGACCTGCAGTCCTTCCAGACCGGCAAGTGATACGCAACCGCTGAACTTTGCTGCAGCTTCGGAAGTTGTACCTGCAATCACGTTATAATCCACCGTTGCACCATAGTTGGAAGAAGTAATTCTCACACCGCTGGTATTGCATGCACCGATAATATAAGCTTCTTCCACAGAACCAGGCATATAATTCATGACATCTGCGGCATTATTCCCTGCAGCACCCACAACAATAATCCCTTTGGACACTGCTTTTTTGATTTCTGCTTCCAGAGCTGCATTCATATCATTTTTTCTGGAAGACAGGGAAAGGTTAATAATGGATGCACCGTGCTCCATCGCATAATTCATGCCTGCAATGATATCGGATACAGTTCCCCGTCCATCATTCCCCATAACTCTGACAGACATGATCTGTGCATCAGGGTTCTGGCTGACAATCGCATTCACCATCTGATTACCATGGGAATGTCCTTCCAGTGCATCATCAACCATGGAAACACGGTCGATCACATTGGCAGATGCAGATGCACCTGTATCGAGAAGTGCAATTACTCTGGTCACACCGTCAGGACGAACAGAAGCGCTCTCCTTTTCGGAAAGCGCCTCCTCGAATCCATCCGATGCAATCTCCATGAAAGCATCCGGTTCTACTGCCTCGGCAACCTCAGCATAATATGCATAAGCTGCCATACATTCTTCTACGGTTTCATAATCAATCACATACAGATCATCATAATTGTTGATGACTTCATCACTCTTACGGAGCTTCTGTTCATCTTTTAAAATTACAATCAGACGTCTCGATGCAAAATCTTCGGCATTTAATCTGCCAAGAAGTTCTTCCATAAACACTTCTTTTTCTGCAACTTCCTGCATATCTTCTGTATCTGCCGCAGGTTTCTGCTCCTCTGTAATCTGCTCTGTTTCAGAAGTCTGAACTTCAATACTATCTGTCTCAGTTTCTACAAACATAGCGTCCGTCTCTTCCTCGACAGTTTCTGTCTTTTCTTCAACTGCTACTATTTCTGCTTCATCTGCATCGCCAGCTTCCCCAGCAGTTTCCTCTGTCATTTTCTCTGGTTTTTCATTCCAGGTAATCACACATTTATCGTATTCCTGATCTGTCTCCAGTTCTGCCGGAAAAACGACCGGACTTACAACAATCGTCTCTGCCTTCTCATCCAGGATCTGGAAACTCTCTTCACAGGAATATCCTGCCGGAATACTGATCTCCAGATATCTTGAAATCACATTTCCTTCTTCCTGTTCGCTTCGAAGAAATGCCTGCTCATATGCTGCCATACCATCTGCATCTGACAGTACAACAGGAAAAACACCTGTCTCCCTGCATTCTGGAATCATGACATCTTCACATACATCCGTCAGAATGGTGCGTGCAATGTTCTGTCCGTTTCTTTCCTCCCCGGCATAATCCCAGAAATACAGTCTCAGTTCTGCTGACTCTGTAGATGGATTCACTGCACTGAATTTTACTTTCTGTGCCTGGCCGGCCTGTTTTGGATCTGATCCATCTTCCGGTATTTCAACCGGTTCAAGGTCCAGATGTACCTGTACCGGAATAAGTTCCATTTCTTCCGTCATTTCTTCTGCTGCTGTTTCACTCGCTTTCTCAGTATTCTTCTCTGTTACTCTTTCTGTAACAGCTTCCGTCTCTTTTTCAGAATGTACTTCCAGGACGGATGTTTCTTTTTCTGTCTCTTCTTTTTTGTCTTTTACAGGCTTCGATTCTGCCTCAGTCTGTTCTTCCGCTTCCGTCACTGCTTCAGTAAGTGGTTTCTCATCCGTTTTTACTACGGCAGCATCTGTTTCCGGTTCTGCTTCCGAAAAAGCTTCCTCTTCCTTCAGGTCCAGCTTCATGGCCGATGTGATCTCCATTTCTGTTTCCACTTCTGAAGATGATGTCATTTCGGTCTCTGTTTCCTGTGCCAGTACGGGTATCATAGGAGGCGATACCGTTGTAAGCATCATGGAAGCAAGTAATGTTACCGAAGTCATTTTCCTGACACTAAATTTCATTCTCTGTTTCCTCCTTTTGTTCTTAGGGCAAATCTCGTAATGACAAGGATGATCATGCCCAAAATAAATAATCCAAAGCTGATCAGGACATCCCTCTTATATTCCTGCATCCATCTGGATTCCACTGCTTTTGCTTTAAATACCTCCCCTTGTTCTGTGTCTTCCAATTCTGTGGTCCGTACACCCCGTACCAGAAGACGGTGTGTATTTACTCCATATGGTGTACAGGTTACCAGCGTACAGTAATCCTGCCCGGGTGTAATCGTCAGCTCTCCCAGTTCATAAGGCAGTACTGTTTTAATCTGGTCTACTTCATATATCAGCTTTTCGCCATAAATATTCAGGATAAAGATATCTCCCTCCTGCAGTTCGATCAGATCCGTAAACATCTTTGCGCTGCTGAGTCCGGTATGGCCTGTAATGACGCTGTGGGTACTGGATCCGCCAATTGGAAGTGACGAGCCTTCCAGATGTCCTGCTCCGGCTTCCAGAGTGTGCTCTGCTGTTCCGTGATAGATTGGAAGCGATACTTCAATTGACGGAATGCGGATAAAACCCATTACTCCGTCTTCATTCATGCAGAGCAGTGACCCGTAAGTCTCTGAATAATCTTCCTGTTCCACAAATGGATCCTGCAGACGGATATGTCCGCTGGCAATCATTTCATTGTACTGCCCTGCACGCTCCAGCTCTGCTTTTCTCACGGAATCGTCGATTTCGTCCGCTTCCTCCTCTACCGCCTGGACAATGGAATCTGTCCGGTGCTCAAATACATAATTTGCAATGAACGGGTAGAGGATCAGAGCGGAAGATGCCAGAAAAACCAGGAACATCAGAAGTATCTTTGTGATGCCCCGCTTTTTCATATGGATCACGCCTCTTTTCTGGACTTCTTAGTCAGTACCATCACACCGGCGAATGCAACGGCACATCCTGCAAGTGTGAAAAGGATCGTTCCGTAACCGCCTGTCTGAGGAAGTTCAAAAGTAGAAGTATTCACAACTGTCATATCCACGCGGGCATTTGTGGAATTTACATTCTTCACTGCATCCACGCTCATGGCTGTGGTCTTACCGTCTACAGTCGCACTTGCTCTTTCTCCTGCAGCTTCGATCATGTTCTTATGGGCATTTCCTGTAATGTCCTTGATGTCATAAAGAGTTGTCTGGGAAGGAGTCAAATCATCTACGGTACATTTGATATCGATGGTGATCGGCTCCTTCAGAAGGGAATATCCTGCGGAAGTATGAGTCTCAGTCAGCACATAAGTGTTAGCCTCAAGACCATTGATGATCAGTTTTCCGCTGCCATCCGGTGAAAATACGGTTCCTTCTTCTTCCTTTGCACCCTTTGCTGCATCAGTTACGTAGTAGATACCATCTTCCGTTTTCTTAGCTGTGATGTAGTGTCCGTCTGTTTCATTTTTCAGAACGAATTTAACTTTTGTAGGATCTCCCTTTGTTTTGGAATCTGTAAATTCCTTTTTGATGTTCAGGCCAAAAGTATAAACACGGCATCTATCCTCTAAGGTATCGATATAATCCATGCTTGTACGTTTCCAGGTAAGCTTAACATCGTTGGTGTTACCTGCATCTCCAAGGACCGGTGTTGCATCAGAATTTACTGTTGCAGAATATGCAACGACAAGCCAGCACTGGGAAAGGGAAGGATTGATTTCTTTCAGTCCAGCTGCAGTAGGAGCAACTGTCATCTGGTTGTAATCACTGTTGGAACCTTCATAAGTCTCTTCAAAAGCTGAACTTCCATGGCTCCAGGTTTTGATTGCATTTGCAGTATTGTTTGCCCTTGCATCTGCTTCGTTGTTGTAAAAATAGATTGCAGCGTCTTTGTTGTAAGTAAGACCTTTGTCCATCTTATCAACAAAGGTATACTGTGTCAGATAAGTAGAACCAGATGTAATCTTCGGCAGGTGGCTGACAAAAATATAATCCATCACATCTCCTTCAGAACCGGTAGCAATGTCTGCGTACTCCGCTTTTCCATAGAGAGCAGCGTCATCATGCTGTCTTACCATTTTATCCAGATCCGGAATGTTGGTCTGGTTCTTCGGATAAACATCCACATCATAGAACCAGTCATCACCTTCGTTATCTGTCATCGGAAGGGAAATAAAAAACGGATCCACAGTGGTATGAACATTTGCAGGAACTTTGGTTTCCACAAACAGATAAAGACCTACCTGTAATCCGGTTGCTGATGTCGTTCCGTCTGCTTTTGTCAGCGACATTCGTGTGGAACCGCTGGCAGATGCGATGTAATCCTCAATGGTATTCTTACCTGCAGTATTGTCGGCAAGAGTACTCGAAAGAGCTTTGTTCAGTTCATCAGATGTGTATTTGTGATCCCCTCTGGAATCAGAAAGGCTCAGCGCAGACTCCAGTGCCGGTGGAATATCATACAGAAGCTTCACGTTTCCGTTCACACTCTCCGTATTGATATCACCCACTCTTGCATAGGTAAATTCCACACCTTCGATCACGTAATCCTGCAGGGCTGACTCTGCTCCGGAATCTTTCTTTCCGTTGGCTGTGTACTGGTAAATATCGATGCCGTCATTGGTCGCTGCAGTCATATCATATTTATGGATGGTGACTGAAGCACTTCTTGAAGTATCAATAATGTCATTTGGTGCTGCCATTACCGGCAGTACGCTGGTTGCCATACATGCTGCACTGAGCATGAATGCACTAAGATTCATAATAAATTTTCTCATGGTCATTATTCTCCTTTAATTATTCTTATGTTTGGAATGCTTTTTCTTTTCTGGTCTCAGGCGAATCAGGATCAGAAGAAATGTAAGCAGGATACAGATTACCGGTACTATTTTCCTGATCAGATTCTCCTGATGGGACAGTTCTTCCTTTTCCAGATCACTGATCACTATTCCCTGCTCCTGCAGATCCTGTTCGATCAGATCTCTGACTGTGGCTGTTTTATTCAGAGTGGTCTCACTCTCTGTTTCCTTCTCCTCTTCTTCTGCTCTTTCACAGAAAATCACAAGACGGTATTTGGTACCGATAGAAAGATATGGATAACAGGAAAAGAGTGTTACCATATCCTTATCCGGCTGAATCTGCAGGATATCGCATTCTGTGGCATGGATGATCCTTGTTCCGGTCACCTTGTAAGTCATGCTTTCCCACAGATTGTTGATATGAACCTCTGACCCAACCTGCAGCTGATCAATATCCCTGAAATACGGGCTGCCTCCGTAGCCTCGGTGTCCGGCAATCACGCAGTTGGTATTCGTTCCTCCAACCGGCATGCTGGTTCCCGCAAGTACGACTGCACCCTTACTCATATTTTCTTCTGTAGCTCCTACAAAAAGCGGAAGCTTCAGTTCTATTTCCGGAATTTCGATATAGCCGACTGCCGGAGATCCATTATTCAATGCTGCAATATCCACAGGTGACTGACGGAATGTCCAGGCATCTGTGATCTCCTGTTTTTCTTCTGCCAGATGAATGTTATAATCCATCAGGGCTCTCCACAGATCCAAAGATGCCAAATCAGTTTCCGATTCAGTCTCATTGGCCGGATCAAATGTTTCATCCGGAGCATATTCAGATACCGCAGACCCTTCCTGGCTATGCTTCTGCCTGTTTTCCTGCTGTGAGATTTCCGTAATTACTTCAATCTCTTTCATCAGCCTCCATTCCCGGTAATCCGGATACAGATAAATACCAAGACCGATCACCAGGGCCAGTATACCGAATATCTGTTTCCATATTCTTCTCATTTCCTCACTCCGTTACTTTCATACTTTCCGACATACAACGCCTCCATCTCCTTTCTGCCATCATGGTATCTATGTAAACACTTTTAAAGTGGAGTTTTCGCTTATACGCATTTCAATCCCTTTCCGGGAGTCAGCTCATAAGCAATGGGATCTCCTTCCACTGAAAGAAGGGAATATTCGTGAAAAAGCCATCTTTCTTCAAATGCAGATTCATCCTCCCACTCCAGACACAGAAAGCTGGATACACAGCTGTTAAACCCAGTCCTCCAGGCCTTTGACTGAAAACAGTCTGTTCCATCCGACTTTTCGATCACCAGGATGGCACACCCGGTTTCTTCTGCCAGATCTGACAGCTTCCTGATGATCGGATATACGGCACCCGGATTATTTACCAGCCCCTCCTCCTTTTCCAGATAGGAAGAAAGCGGATCAATGACCATCAGGCTGATTCCTTCTTTCCTGATGATTTCCTTCAGACTGTCATCCGCAAGTGTGATAGGGATGTTGTCATTGATGATCAGGATATCCTTCAGGTTTGCTCCTGCCTCTTTCAGTTTGGGCTTGATCACCTCTGACAAACGTTCTTCTTTTGTCAGATACAGGCATCGTCCTTTCTCCGGCTTATCCCCCATACGATCCATCTTTGCTTTTCCGGTTACCGCTGCCATAAGCCTGATTGCCAGCATCGTCTTTCCAACCGATTCCTCACCGTGCAGAAATGTAACTCTTCCATACGGAATGTATGGATCCCACAGCCATCTGGTCATTACCTCTTCTAAATCCTCTGCTACACAAAAATGTCTGTTTATCATTTCGTTTTTCTCCTTTCGCAACAAAAAAAGAGCAGTACAACACATATTTCTACGCACTGTACTGCTCTCATCGTTATTTTTCTTTATTCAGTTGTATCTGTTTCTTCTGCCTCTTCAAGTTCCATCCGGATCACAACCGTCTCATCTTCTGGAGATGGTTCATAGACCGGATGCAGTTTTTTCTCTACATGATATCTGTTTTTCTCACTGGCATCCGCCAAAAGCCGGTAATTCTTATGCTTTGTGATATCGTATTTGTCAGAAAAGAACGGTCTTGTTCCACGGATCTGCAGGATACATTTTCCACCGTCCATAACTGCCAGTTCGTCCTCTGTCATCAGCTGTTTTCCCAGCTTCTGATAATTCAGACCGTAAGACTTCTGGTTGCTTCTGGTTTCTGATGTATTATACAGATCGATAGTCTCTTTTCCAAGAATCTCGCTCATTTCTTTTAATGTCGTCTTTTCCTTGCCGCCCAGAAACAGGGTGGTATCACAATTGCCGATTACGGTATCCGCAGCATCTTTGTATATGGTTTTCAGCTGCGACTGTGCCTGCAAAATAATAGAAGCAGAGATTTCCCTGCTTCGTATGGTTGCAATCAACTTATCAAATTGTGGTATCTGACCGATGTTGGCGAACTCATCACAGATCACTCGGACGTGAACCGGAAGTCTTCCGTGATAAACATCATCTGCCCTGTCACAAAGCAGATTGAAAAGCTGTGACTGCAGCATGGCAATCACAAAGTTAAATGTAGTATCTGTATCCGACATGATCAGAAACAATGCCGTCTTTCTGTCTCCGATCAGATCCAGTTCCATCTCATCATAGGACATGATCTCACGAAGTTCTGCAATGTCAAAGGATGCAAGTCTCGCACCACAGCTTACAAGAATACTTTTCGCAGTCTTGCCCGCAGCCATCTTATATTTTTTGTACTGTCTTACCGCAAAGTGCTCCGGTTCTTCCTCCTCCAGCTCTTCAAACAACAAATCCACCGGATTTTTATAATCCTCATCCTCTTCCTTGACCTCTGATTCATTTAACAGATCCAGAAGTGTGGAAAAGTTCTTTTCATCTTCATTGCCCTCATACCAGATGAATGCAATCAGTGCTGTATACAGCAGCTTTTCTGCTTTGTACCAGAAATCCTGATTCTCTTTTTCGCCTTCACCCTTTGTATTTGCCATGATAACGGTAACCAGCTTCAGGATGTCCTTCTCTGACCTGAGATAGGCAAACGGGTTATAATGCATGCTTTTTGAGAAGTTGATGGTATTTAATACCTTGATATCATACGGTTCATGTATCACTCTGCCGTTTTTATCCTTCACGATCCGGCCGCTTTCATCTCTCTTCGGCGGACCCTTTTCCAGCATGCAGCCAACTTCTTCGATCAAAGTTCCTTTCGGATCCGTGAGGACATATGAGCAGTTCATCTGCATCACTGATGGTTTCACAAAGAACCTCGTCTTACCGGAACCGGAACCACCTATGACCAGTATATTCTTATTTCTCGCATACTTGGGGTTTTTCGGTCTGCTCTCCATTGTAAGACTTTCCGTTGCTGTCAGCGGAATATTCATCCATGGATCATCCGCCTGATATGGACGGATATCTTCCGGCGTTCCCCACCTTGCCGAACCATATTCTACTCCTTTTCGAAGCTTTTTGCTATCCAGTTGTTTCTGCCAGATCAGTAATTTTGCCACGACCGCACATCCGATCCCCACCATAATATCCTTTGAATTCAGGCTCGGCACAAGCCCCAGTACCTTATCGGAATGCTCCATCACATACAGGATTTTCTCTCCTGCAGTACTTCCAGGGCTCAGCCGGTAGAGCAGTGATGCCCGGTCAGACAGAAGAAACACAAACAGATAAGGCAGATTTAACATCAGGAACTTCTTCATGTCCCTGACTTCAAATCTGCCTGTCAGTTTTCTTATCGACTGCCGAATCAGGGCTAATTCCGGCAGTGCAGATGATTTCTTCTTTTTCTTTGACAAAGATCATCTCACCTGCTGTCTGTTTTTATCTCTAGTCTTCTTCTGGTTCTTCGCTGCTGCCCTGTACAGTGCCAGTTTCTTACGGATACCAACCCTGTTCTTATTCTTTTTTCTGAGCTGTTCCCCGGTAAAATCTCTAAATGCTGCATCTATGGCAGCCCTGTCCCTTCCTTTAAAAAATACCAGATATACCGGTGGATCTTTACTCTTATCTTTTTTTACAGCATAGTTAATACCATATTTTCTTGCATATTTTTCGAATCTTTTCAGCTCTTTATTTGCAATCTCATAATTTTCCATACCGGCATTCTGCTTTGCCAGATCTTTTACTTTGATTCTCCCCTGAGGGGGCTCTCTTTTTCTGGCCAGCTTATCCTGCTGTTTCTGTGCCTTTTTACTGCGGTGGTTCTGCTGTCTGGACTGCAGGTACTTCTCCATCATCCGGCGCATAATGTCCGCCGAGAACTTGGCCGTCTGCACCACAAAGGTCACGGTTTTATTTGTAACTTCTTCCTGCATGTAAGCTGCTCCTTTCTTTCCGATTCTGATTTAAAAATTATACTTGCAATGAAATCACCCCCTTTCTACTGCAGTAACTGATGAAACACTTCTCTTTTTTTCAAATGCTCTCCTCCACGCATATCCTGCCCTTCAAAACAAATAGGAATGCATATTTCAAACAATCTGGAATAAATACGCTGATGTTCCTCATCCATCTCAGGATCCGTCATTTCTTTATAAGAAATATTGGTGGTAATGATCAATGGCAGCTTAGTACAGTATCTGCGATCAATCACGTGATAGATCATCTCCATAGCAAACGAGGAATTCCTCTCTATTCCAAAATCATCTATGATCAGAAGAGGATACGACACCAGATGCCCGATAAACTCATTTTTCCCTTCAAATCTTGAATTCAGTTCATTCAGTATTTTGGAGAAATTTGTCATCATGACACTGATTCCCTGCTCCATAAGAGCATTGGCTATGCATCCGGCAAAGAAACTCTTTCCGGTTCCCACTTCTCCCCAGAGAATGTATCCAATATTCTTTTCTTTCATCTGCGGCCACTTCTGCACATAGGAATACGCCAGCTCCATCTTAGAATTCCTGCCATTATCATTATCAAAGCACCATTCATAGAATCTTTTTTCTGTAAGACCTACAGATTTCAATGCATGCACCTGCAGAGCAAATTCCTTTTTCCTCTGCTCTTCCTGTATTCTTTTCTGTTCTGCCTGCTCACATTCACACAGGCATCTGACCCGGAATATTTTTCCGAGCATGGAATATTCATTTTCCCTGCGTTTTCCGCAGACCTTGCAGCACCGGAAACCAGCTTCATCCAGATATTCCTCTGAAACATTGCTGTTTTCAGATACCTGGTCTGTTTTTTTCTGCAGAAAATCGATCATCTCAGTTTCTGTCATAAACTTGCTCCTTCCGGAAAACTGTAATTGCGTTTTTTCTTCTTTGGTTTCTCTTTATCTGCCCACATACAGATCGTTGCAAAATGATTCTGATAAGTCCTCCCTGTTGATGCCATATATTTTGAAAGACTCTCGATCCAGTACTCCCAGTCGTAGGGATACATTTTTTTCAATTCGTCCAGCTCCTGTTTCATAAGGTGGACATTATGAAACGAACCATACACAGAAGCAGAATCACTGTAACTTGTTCTATCCGTCTTGTTCTTATCTGTATTACTATTATTAGTATTATTAGGGTGTTTTTCGTGGAGGTCTTGACCTTTTATCTGTGGAGGTCTTGACCTCTTTTCTGTGGAGGTCTTGATCTCTTTTTCATGGAGGTCTTGACCTCCATTCTGTAGAGGTCTTAAATAATCCTCATAGAATTTTTTTACATAGATTATATTTGGATACCCCTGTCCCTGACGCTTTCTTTCAATCAACCCGATTCCTTCCTCGGAAGTATCCAGTTCACTGAGTATCTTATAAACATAGCTCTCCGACCGGTTCAAAATTTCCGCCATTTCTTCTACTGTAAAAATAATGTAGACCCTGTCTTCTTCATCCACCCATCCATTTCTGCGGGACATATCCATTCGATCCAACAGCAGTCCGTACAATACTTTAGAATCTGTGGATATTTTATTGAACTTCGGATCAGTAAACAGTATCTTTGGCATCCGGAAAAAAGCAAAGCGATCTGACTCCCCACTGTGAAAGTAGTCATAATAGCGCATGGTTCTTATTCTTCCTTCTTATCATCTTCAACTTCCAGATTTGCCTCTTCTGTTTCAAAGATTTCCTGGTTAAGAGCATTCATAAAACCATCAATATAAAGCAGGCGCAAATCACCTATTTGCAGCCATTCAATGTCCTGCATCTCTTCAAAACCCCAGTTTACAACTTCTTTCATGATATAAAGTACATCATAAACACCATCGTAATCGTTACAGTCATATAATGTACGAATCATCTCCACCAGACGGTCTCCATCAATTACACCTTTCTTATCAAGTTCGATAAGCACACTGAAAAAGGAAAGCGCACACATAGTACTTCTCCGACGGATCACGTTGCTATCCGGCTTACCATAGTCGTTAATCATATTTCTTACATACAGTTCCTTAAAGATTTCCCCTTTGATGATAGCCTCCTGCCGCTTCTGATTCTGCTCTCCTGGTGAGCACAATTCAAAATCATCCTCTCCATCGAGACCGGCAGCAACATCCGCTTCTTCTTTATCCAAAACTTTTTTTAACTCATCAAGTCCAAAATATTCATCATTCTGACCGCTGTATGTGCGCATCTGATTTAATGCAAATTTTACGATTTCTATAAGACCTGTAAGACGACCAAAGCTTCCCTCAATCTTGAGGATTTCATCGAAATCGGACTGATCATATACCACCTTTTCATCATAGTTTTCTTCACTTTCTTTTCTGGGAAATCCTTTCATCTTTTCCTGTGTCATCATTCTTTTCATATCATTTTTATCCTCCTCAGCTTTTCCTGTAATATCTTTCACATAAATCTGGCATGGTCTGCCAGGATACGGCTGTGTTACAACCACCATTTTCTCTTTCTGATAAAGTTCTTCCAGTGCCATGTCCACACGGTGCCGGGTAGCATTCAAATCTTTCTTCATCTCACTTTTCGGATAGATCACATAGCGTGTTCCGTAATCATCGATCCAGCCGTTTAATGCAGCCACATTCATACGGTCCAGAAGCAGTGCATATAAAACCTTTGCTTCTACTGACATTTTTCTGTATTCCGGATCCCTGAACAGGATCTTC
This sequence comes from Ruminococcus sp. 5_1_39BFAA, assembly GCF_964240875.1. Classification (NCBI taxonomy): domain Bacteria; kingdom Bacillati; phylum Bacillota; class Clostridia; order Eubacteriales; family Oscillospiraceae; genus Ruminococcus; species Ruminococcus sp. 5_1_39BFAA. The sequence goes on from NZ_CAXSVO010000018.1 coordinate 60,195, forward strand.
GGAACCTGCAGACATTCAACCGGTTCATATCCCAATCTGTTCATCATTCCTTTTCTGCCTCCATTTCAGTTACAAAATTATCCATACCATAATTCTGCGGCATATCGAGTATTAACCAGCGGATCTTACTCACCGGAAACTCTAACCCTCTGTTCGTTCCAATTGACTTTTTTGTTTTTGACATTTCATTCACCAGCTTCACAAGAAACCGCGAAAAACAAACAGAATACGTTTTTAATGTTTCCCCATGAAGTGACGCTACATAAAAGCTGTCCAGTTCTCCGCGTGCTCTGCTATCTTTAAAAAGTCTCTGAACAAGCAGATGCATTTGAAGCTGCTGATTATTGCAGTCTAAATGCATAATCTTCTGACTGATTGCCAGCAGTATATCAACATCCATACTGTTATCCATGATTGCTCCGGCAAATATGGTTGCCTCCATCATGGCTTCTAACTCAATCTGTTTCACATTTATCTGTTCCTCTTCATTCATAAATCTCTTGCTGATCAAGAGTTCTTTATCTACCTGATTCATGGTCTTTCCTCCTATCGAAATGGAAGCTCTTCATCATATCCATCCGGAATACTCATAAATCCGTCGAAATCTTCCGGTGCCGGTGGCGGATAATTACCTGACTGATCGTTACCACTGTCTTTCCTGCTGTCCAGAAATTCAAATCTCTGGGCAATAATGTCATATGCTGTTTTCTTTTCTCCTGTTTTCTTATCAGGATAGGTGGAAGTCTGAAGTTCTCCCTCTACCATGATCCGCATCCCCTTGTGCAGATACCTGAAAGCCGTGTCCGCAAGCTTATTGAATCCTCTGACATTGAAAAAATCCGTGACATCTCTTTCTGTGTTTCTGCTTACCGCCAGACTGAATTTTGCTACTCGGAATTCACCATTTTCAGTAGGGTAAGTATTGTACTCGGGATCCCTCGTCAGCCTTCCGATTAGAATAATTTTGTTCATACTTTCCTTCTCCTTCCTGCCAGATCCGCATAACAGATGCCGATACACGGCTGTACTGCTCCATAAGGGCAGCCATAACACTTTTTATTTTTCTTCTCGTCTTCCTTCAATTCCTTTTCGAACATCTGCTCCAGAAGATCGACTCTCTTCTTTTTGTTCAGATAATACTTTTCTGCATCACTGCATTCTTCCTTTGCAATGGCAAGCATCCTTTTTAATGACGGATGAAAGATTTCACTGGCAACATCCCATGCGCAGCTGACAAGCATGCACCTGCGTTTTTTCTGATAAACACCGCCGTAGTAAGGGCAGATCGTGCAGAACCTTTCATTACAGATTGTGTTTGAGATTACCGGAAGGTCTCCCTTCAATTCTTTCGGAATCTCACTTGACTTTATACATGGTCTCATTTTTTCATCTCCTTTTCCCAGTCACCTTAACCGGCAACACAAGAATGCGGCAGAACTTTCCGAACCAATCGATCCATTCTGCCGCACAGCTTCTATTGTCAGTTTGATTTTTTTCATACAGTGCTCTTTGTCTCTTTACACGTGTTTCCCATTTCAGGGAACACCCAATCCGTTTGCGCCATTGCAGGCAGCCACAGCCACATCGTATGTGGTCTCCAGGATCCTCACTCCTCCTGGCCGACATCATTCGGGAGTCTCATTATAAGTTCGCTGCTTCTTATAGAAAGCCGTGGGCATCATCGATACCTTTTAATGCAAACCTCTGTTTTATTTTCCGGAGGACCGATTATCCTGCCGGATTATCCGGAACCATCTATAGTGATCCCGGCGGATTGGCGAGCTCATTCAGTTGTCAATGTTCGTGTCGAGAATTTTCACTTATTCTTCTCAAGTTCTAAGGACAAAGTTTTTGGCAAAAATAAAGGACGATTTTGAAAAAAATGAAAAAATTTTTTGAAATATTGTTTTTGACATGGTTTTTGGATGTGAAATCATAGAAAAAGATCATCCTTCGCATGAAAAATGGTCTTTGAAAAGAAAAAAGACGGTGACTCTCACGTAACTTGTGAAAATCACCGTCTGGTAATTTATTATTTTATCCTACTGTGTTAGGAAGTCATGTTTTCGTATGGATTGAATTTTTTACCTTCACTTTCGCTTTTTGCAAGATCTTCAAAAAAAGTATCTTCATCCGTCAGGAATAATTCATAGATTGCGCGGATCATAATTTCTCCCGTCGGCATTTCTTCGATCAGATCTTCCACCGGTCTTCCCTTGAAGAAACACTCTTTCATAATAAGATATGTCAGACTGCATGCCTGCTGAATACACTCACGGATTGTCTCACGTATTGCTTCATGATACCCCTGCAAGTCTTCTGCAGATATATTTCTTATAATTGCCTCATGGCCTTTTTTTGAATCGGATTCTTCACTCATTAAAAGATCCAGCTCGGCCCTGGCAGCTTTTTGAGCATCATCATCCAAGTGAAGATATTCCCAGATTATTTTGACAGTATTGCTATCCTCACCGTATTCAATAGGCGGTAACTGCAGATATTCTTTCTTTTTCATTTTCAAAATCCCCCTACGATTTTTTCAGATACTGCCTTTACAGCAAAACCCAGAAGTACCTCTACAAATACTCCGCAGGTCAAAGCTGCAAGCAATACTGCTTCCACAACGGCTACCAGCACATATCTCATGTAATCCTGACGGAACCAGATCACGGTTCCGATCAAAATAATACCACACAAGACACCGATCACCCATTTGAACAGGGAATACACATTCACCACAAGTTTCATTGCTCCCTGACACATGAGCAGCACCAATAACACCGGAACTAACGCTGCTCTGATTATGGCATTTCCGAATAAACTCATCATCTTCATATTTCTTCTTTCCCCTCGTTACATTTATCTTGCAAACATCGGCATATCATGATTGACTTCGGCGCAGTAATAACCATCCATCGTAGACGGTGCATTAAACAACGCTGCCAGTAAGTATTTCTTGATATTCTTTACCTTTGTTGTGTTCCCATGCAGACACTGGATCACGTAATCTATGTGGGAATAATTTAGTTTCAGGAATTTGCTTTTCACCAGTTCTGCCGGATAATGTTCACTGGCAATAAGGATTTCTTTTCGTTTGCTCATGACTGTTTCCAGAATGAGATTGTAAATACCTTCAACAAGTTCCTGATCATGATTATGTGTGATCAGCAATGAACCGTATTCAATATTTTTTCGAATGATTTCTCCATATGCCTGCAATGTCTGATCTGGCATCTCATCACATCTTATCGCATCCTGACCTGAATACGATAAGATATGATTCGATTTATTCTCATTCATATAGTTCTGGTTTATATTAGTCTTATTCTTTAGAGGTGCCCTAACGGGAACCTCTTGACGTGTCAATTTCGGGACTATAGTAGTGCCCGTTTGGGGATCTCTTGACGTGTCTGTCTTGGAACCACCAGAAGTTCCCTTTTCAGCACCTCTTGCTTCATATATGTTAGTGGCTTTTCCTGTAGTTCCCATTTCGATACCTCTGGTCACTTCCTGTGACATAAAGCTTTTTACATATATAATACTGGGAAGACCAAATCCCCGTTTTTTCTTTTCCACCAGTCCAAACGCTTCCAGTTCTGTAAGATACTCCATGGCTTTTTTTCTGGAAAATCCCAGATCCGACTGTATATCTGAAATCGGATAAATGATAAATACACGATTTTTTTCGTCGAACCAGCTGTTTTTTCTTGATAATGTCATTCGGTCCAGAAGTATCGAATAGAGTATTTTTGCCTGCAGGGACAAATCTGAAAATGTATTCTCGGTAATCATAACTCTTGGGATACGAATGAAATTGAACTGCTCGGCCTGAGCACCATAGTAATAATCGAAATTCATGTCACACCTCCCCGTTTTTCCATTTGTCCAGAAGCTGGAACAGGACATTCTTAATATCATCAGAACCATAACTTGCAGGGAAATACTCTCTGAGTTTCTTTTCTGATAAGGTGAGCTTGCCGCCAGAAGTCTTTCCGGTCTGATAGTTATTCATAATCATTATCAGCTTTGGCTGTGTCATAACTCCTTTTTCACATTCCTCGCGAAGAGCTGAGATCTGTTTCGGTTTTACCGTACCATTCTCTTTGATGTACTCATAAATCCACTGCTGGATTTCCTTATCTATGTAGGAAATATCTACACCTAGAGATAACTGGATTTTTTTCTTATCAACAAACTCTATCAATTCTGGGATTAGTTCTGTCAATCGAATATATCTTTGTACCTGACGCCCACCAATACCTCCCGCTTCACCTACTTTTTCACAAGTCCATTTTTCTGACTTCTCGACTTCATGTCGAGAAGTGCCTTGATGTCTCATGGCATCCATTTTCATTTTAAACGCAAAGGCCTTCTCACTCGGCAGTAATTCTTCTCTCTGAATATTCGCATCCACCATAGCCAGGACTGCGGTATCATCATCCATTTCTCTGACAATTGCAGGAATCATGCTAAGTCCCGCAAGTCCGGCGGCATGTAATCTGCGGTGACCGGAAATCATCTCATATCCTCTGGTCTTTTTGGATGGTCGGATCAATACCGGTGTAAGAACTCCATTAACTTTAATGCTTTCAACCAGTTCTGCCATCTTATCATCATCAACTACCTTGAACGGATGATTTTCAAAACTGTGGATATCACGGATGCTTACATCTACTGCAGATTCTTCATTACTTACTCCAAGCAGTGCTTCATAATTCGTTAATTTGATTTTCTGACCAACTCTTTCTTTCATTTCGCAAGTACCTCCTGTGTCAGTGCTTCATATGCTTTTGCAACTTTGCTGTTTGGACAGTGCGCATAAATACTGATTCCTTCTGCGCTGATTTCAGATGCTTTCACCGACATTGGAATATAAGTTTCAAATATTCCAAGTGTGTCTGCATATGTTTCTTTGACTGTAGCAAAGATATCCTTCGTATAATTGGATCGCATATCAACCATGGAAAGAAGAATTCCTTCTACTTTTAATGACTTATTGAGTCTGCGCTGCACCATCGTAATCGTATGCAACAGCATCTGCAGACCTTTTACCGGAAGAAACTGTGCCTGAACCGGAATAAGAACAGATGTTGCAGCTACCAGGGCATTGATCGTCATCATTCCCAAACTGGGTGAACAATCTATAATAATATAGTCATAGTCTTCTTTGATCATATCCAGGTATTCCTGCATCAGATGTTCTCTGCTGATGATGTTGATCATTGCTACTTCCAGCCCGGACAATTCAATATTTGCAGGTATTAAATCTACCCCTTCTTCGTGATGAAGAATTCCGGCTCTCGGATCAAATTCCTCTTCATCAATGATATGTCCCAGAATGGTTGCAAGAGTGATTTCCAGTTCGTCCGGTTCCTTATAACCAAGGCTTGCTGTGCAGCTTCCCTGCGGATCGGCATCCACAACAGCTACTCTTTTTCCGTTTCTTGCAAGTCCAACTGCCAGATTTACTGCAGTCGTTGACTTGGACTGGCCCCCTTTTTGGTTTGCGATTGCTATAATCTTACACATGATTTTTCCTCCTTAATTTCCCCAGTACTGTTCACAATAGGTCTGTAATAAAGCAACGATTTCTTTTTTCATCTGCGCCGGTGTATAGCTTCTTGGAAAGAAACGGTATAACTGCTCATTCTTGAACATGACTCTGTTGGTTTCACCCTTTTTAATTTCTCCAAGAATTTCCTGCATCTTTTCCCGTGTGCAGTTGCCACTCTGGCTCAGTTCTTTTATCCTCTGTGCCTGCGATATGGATGGCGATGACTGTGTGGCATCCATTGCATTTAACAGTTCTTTCTGTTCTTCTTCGCTTAAAAAAGAAATATCTACCGCAGGATTGAAAGCCAGCATTCCTTCATCCAATAATTTCAGAAATTCCGGAATCAGATATGTTATCCGGATATAACGCTGTACCTGCTTCTGACTGTCACCTGCCTCAGCTCCAATTTCCTGCAGTGGCGATTTTCCTTTTGGATAAACATAGCCGATTTGTCCTGATTTCGGTCTGCCGACACTTCTTCTCAGAACATCATATTTCATTCTGTAGGCAAATGCCTTCTCACTGGGACTGATCTGTTCTCTCTGAACATTGGAATCTACCATTTCCAGAATGGCCTCATCATCACTCAGAACCCTGATCAGTACCGGAACTTTGGTAAATCCAAGCTGTCTGGCAGCTTCACATCTACGATGACCGGATACGATCTCGTAATATCCTTCCAGTTTGGGTCTGACTATGATTGGGTTCAGAATTCCAAAACGTCTAATGCTTTCACGGAGAGCTTCCATCTGCTGATCATTTTTCACCTTAAAAGGATGATTCTTAAAGCCTTTCAGTCTCTCGGTGCTGATCTCAATCACTTTTTCTTCAAGATCCTTTTCTTTTTGCTTGCATTGCATATCCTCACTCCATTTCCTTTCCGCATCCTCGCGGAGCGTTTATCTCAGTCGCATATTCGACTGAGATAAAAAGAACCCGCCTGGACAGATGCTTATTCATCTGACCAAACAGGTTCTTCGTCCTCTTAGCTGCAGCTAAGAAATATAGTAACATTCTGCTAATTCTGCTAAGCAGTTATCCACCTCTTTCCCCGGAAAAAACCGGAAAAACGTGGACAAATACGGGAAATCTCTGCCATATCACACAACGAAAAACTTTTATTAGCAGAAACCATATTTTCACCGCTTAGCTGAAACCGATTTTGCTTAGCTGGCAGCTAATTGATTTTTCATTTCTCTTAGCTGAGATTTTTCTTCATCTCACAATCAGAATCTTTCCAAAATAAAAGAAGCGGATCCCGATCTGCTTAGCTAGCTAATCGTTTTTCCGCTTCAATCTAGCGTTCCCTGCGGGAATCGAACCCACAACTAGTGCTTAGGAGGCACTTGTTATATCCATTTAACTAAAGGAACAAGCATCGGTTTTTTGGCTTAAAATCAAGGTTTTTTGCCATTTCACCGACTTCTCTTATATATGATTAAGGTCTGTTTTCATGACCGTAACCCGCTGTTATTTCACTTTGATTGACGATGTTGTTATCGCCTATTTGGCGATGACTATGTTGTCAATTTTATGCGTCTCCTGCTCAAATCGAACTGCTACTCATTTTTTTATAGTAGTAAAAGCGATAAGCGTTGTCAAGACTTAGGAGGCGAACGCTCTATCCTGCTGAGCTATAGGAACAATTTGAATTATGAAACTTTTATCAATTAGATTTCACAACGATGATTTTACTATATCCTGCAGAAAAAAACAAGACATTAAAGTATTTTTGTCATAGCTTTTTTCATCATAATATTACGATTCAGGCCTTCCGGTTTTAAAAATGAAGCTGCCCCTGCAGCCAGATAATGCCCTTAAAGCGACGTCCTACTGCTGGTTCGCCCAGCAAGTCATTCTTATTGATACAGATATCAAACTGCATATCGTTGCTCTCTATTGTCATTTGGTAGATTGTTTCACCTGTAAGGATATTTTTGAAGCTCATAATATCCAGGATTTCTCCCATAATATTATACTGGTCGCACTCGATTCCATAAGGCATGAAATAAGAATCCACAATAGTAAACACATCGTCTGTCACGATACGCTCCGAAATCATGGAATAGGTATCCATATCCTCCATGGTGAGGCTCTCCATCGCCTCCTCATCCCCGTTTCTGGCGGCAGCAATAAGGTTATTGCGGTTCTTTGTAAGCTCCCGCTCCACCTTTACGGCCTCCTTATCCTTCTGCACAGGGAAAAGTATGGTTCCTTCCCTTGCAAGACCCGTAAGTGTCAAAGGCTGATTTCCCAGATAATTTCCCTTATACTTTTCCAGCATATATTCTGCCGGATTCTGTAGATAAAAAATCAATGTCACGCCAATTCTAAGGTCGTCACAGGCACCTGCAAAGGATTCCTTCTCAGCATGTCTTTCAATCACCACATGTTCCTGGGTCGTAATCCCTGTACCGCGGAAAAACGGAAATGAATATTCAACATGAAACTCATTGTCCTCATCGTACTGACCGCAGACGGTAATTCCGCAATCACAGCCATAATTCTTTGAATATTCCACGAAAACACCGTCAGGATGATTTTCCACGGCAATCTTTTCATCATAAGTCTTAATAACATCCTGTATTATTTCCTGCATTTCGCTGCGCTTTGTGACATTGGAAAAACCAACTGCTTTTAAATAACTATGCACAAGAACACCTCCCTGGCGAAGTTTTAATGTACCATTTATAGAACTTTAATTTAGTACTATTTATTGGACTTTTTCTCAATTTTTGTCATTCCGCCCATATAAGGCTGTAAAGCTGTCGGAATGCTCACACTGCCATCGGCATTTAAGTTATTTTCCAGGAATGCGATCAGCATTCTCGGAGGAGCAACAACCGTGTTATTCAATGTATGTGCAAGGTATTTCTTACCATCCTGACCGTTTACGCGGATTTTCAGACGACGTGCCTGCGCATCACCCAAATTAGAACAGCTTCCTACTTCGAAATATTTTTTCTGTCTTGGAGACCAGGCTTCCACATCAACGGATTTTACCTTCAGATCAGCCAGGTCACCGGAGCAGCATTCCAGAGTACGTACCGGAATATCAAGAGAACGGAATAAATCCACAGTATTCTGCCACAGCTTATCAAACCACATTGGGCTTTCCTCAGGCTTGCAGACAACGATCATTTCCTGCTTTTCAAACTGATGGATACGATATACGCCTCTTTCTTCGAGACCGTGAGCGCCTTTTTCCTTACGGAAGCATGGAGAATAGCTTGTGAGGGTTTTTGGAAGCTCCTCTTCCGGAATAATCTGGTCAATGAATTTACCAATCATAGAATGTTCGCTTGTTCCAATCAGATATAAGTCCTCACCCTCGATTTTGTACATCATGGCATCCATCTCTGCGAAGCTCATAACGCCTGTCACAACATTGCTGCGGATCATAAACGGAGGTACACAGTAGGTAAATCCTCTATTGATCATGAAATCACGGGCATAGGAAATAACTGCGGAGTGAAGTCTTGCTATATCTCCCATCAAATAATAAAAACCGTTTCCAGCGACACGTCTGGCACTGTCAAGGTCAATTCCATCAAAGCTTTCCATGATTTCTGTATGATACGGGATTTCAAAATCCGGTACAATCGGCTCTCCAAACTTCTCAACCTCAACGTTTTCACTGTCATCTTTTCCAATCGGTACGGACGGATCAATAATGTTTGGAATTACCATCATATTTTTAAGAAGCTCTTCCTCAACTGCCTTTTCTCTTGCAGAAAGCTCTTCAATACGGGTACCGGAAGCAGCAACCTTTTTCTTGATCTCTTCTGCTTCTTCTCTCTTTCCCTGTCCCATGAGAGCGCCGATCTGTTTGGAAATTTTATTTCTCTCTGCACGAAGTGCTTCAACTTCCTGTTTAATCTCACGATTTTCTTTATCCAGCTCTAAAACCTTATCTACCAGTTCCAGTTTGCTGTCCTGAAATTTGTTGCGGATATTCTGTTTTACTACATCTGGATTTTCTCTCACAAATTTAATATCTAACATTTCTTTCCTCCTGTATATGTGCGTTTTCTATCTCGATACGCTAATTTTTTCTCTGCAAATTCCACCGCGGCATATAACTTCGCTCTACGGCTCAGCTATTTTTATTTTGCTCGTCCCTCGCTTCATAAAGTTACGGGAATCAATGCAATTTGCTCTGCAAATCGCATCGCGGCATATAGCTTCGCTCTACGGCTCAGCTATACTTTATTCCGCTCGTCCCTCGCTTCATAAAGTTACGGGAATCGCTGCAATTTGCTCTGCAAATCGCACCGCGGCATATAGCTTCGCTCTACGGCTCAGCTATATTTTACTCTTCTGTTTCGATGTTGCCAAGTCCGAAGTTTACGGCTTTTCTTAGTGCCTCTACCTCTTCCTGGCTTAGCATGACATAAGACTCCCCTTTTACTATTTCCTTTAAATACAGGAAACAGTTATCGCGGCTGTGAACCGCATTTAAAATCAGACCTGAATTATCTTTATCAAGCAAAGCAAGGGCAAAGCTTAATTTTCCGCCTACATCATCAAAGGCATCATACTTTTCCACTCCGTATTTGCTGAACATGGTTTCCATATTGTGCTTGATAAAATTAATATCATGCTCGTGGTCTTCCTTTGCCTCATAGAGACGGTCAATCTGCGCAAACTTACGCATGAATACCTTTTCCAGAGATTGCGCGTCACTGCCTTTCATAAACATTTTATATTTTCGTTCCAGGCGGGTGAGACGCATTTTGCTGCTGACAACGTTCACCAAAAGAATGATGGACAGAATCAGCAGGATAATAATGATAATCCCAGGATCTATTCCCAGGCTGTCAAAAATACTACTCATGCCTTCTCCTTATCTGATTGATTCAAATAGCTCTATGATTCTTTCCAATTCATCCTTAGAATAATATTCTATTTCTATTTTCCCCTTATTGTTCTTCTTTCTGTGAATAAATACCCGGGTTCCCATGATTCCCTTCATCTTTTCTTCCAGGCTTTCGTAAATGGCATCCTCGGCTGTATTTTTCACTGCCTGTTTTTGCTTTGGAGGCTCCATAACGGCTTTTACCAGCTTTTCTGTTTCACGGACGCTCAGCTTTTCATCGAAAACCTTCATAGCCACCGTTGTCTGCATCTCCCCATCCGGTATCGCCAGAATTGCTCTTGCATGACCGGATGATATCATCTCATCGATCAGCATCTGCTGTACTTTTTCATTTAGTTTCAAAAGTCTCATGGAATTTGTTACTGCAGTTCTGCTTTTCGAAACTTTTTCTGCAATTTCATCCTGCTTGAGATTAAATTCATCCATCAGACGTTTATAAGCCATAGCCTCCTCAATTGGATTTAAGTCTTCTCTTTGAATATTCTCAATGAGAGAAATTTCCACAACCTGCTGGTCATTAAATTCTTTAATAATAACCGGAACTTCCTTTATGCCAGCAAGCTTTGCGGCTCTCCATCGACGTTCCCCTGCAATAATTTCATAGAAGTCCCCTTTATCGGACACGAGAAGGGGCTGTAAAATGCCGTACTGCTTAATAGACTCTGAAAGCTCCAAAAGTGCATCCTCATCAAACTGTTTTCTGGGCTGACTGCGATTAGGCTCAACCTTTGAGATTTTCACAAGCATTTCTGTTTTTTTCTCTTCCACAGAAGGCTCTGCTTTTTCTACAGTTTTTTTCATAGGTTCCACTTTCGCCCGTGTTTTCTTAGCAGGCTCTTTATCCACTGATTTTTCCGGAAAAAGTGCATCTAATCCTCTGCCAAGTCCTGTTTTCTTCGCTGACATTATTCACCCTCCCTGTTTATGACTTCTTCAGCCAGGAGACGGTAGCTTTCGGCTCCGGCAGATTTAGAATCGTAAATAGTAATTGGCTGTCCATAACTTGGAGCTTCTGCCAGTCTTACATTTCTTGGAATTATGGTCTTGTATATATTTTGCTGTAGATTATCCTTGACATTTTCCACAACCTGCAGCGACAGATTTGTACGGGCATCATACATGGTAAACACAACACCTTCTATTTCCAACTTTTGATTCAATCTGTCTTTCACCAATTCAATTGTGTGTATCAACTGGGAAAGTCCTTCCAATGCGTAGTATTCGCACTGTATCGGGACAAGAACCGATGTAGATGCTGTTAAAGCATTGATTGTCAGCATACTCAATGAAGGTGGACAATCCATAATTATGTAATCGTACTCATCACGAATCTTTTCCACGATTCCCTGCAATATATACTCTTTGTTTTCTATTCCTATCAACTCAATTTCCGCACCGGAAAGATTTACATTGGAAGGTATCAGATCAACTCTTTCAACTACATCTTTGACAATGGTATTCTGCAAATCGGCTTCTCCCAGAAGCAGTTCATATAAAGTATTTTCAACAGAGTTTTTATCTACACCAAGACCGCTTGTAGTATTGCCCTGGGGATCTATGTCAATTGTTAATACCTTTTTTCCCTTTTCGGCAAGGCATGCAGAGAGATTAATGGCTGTTGTAGATTTTCCCACGCCACCCTTTTGATTTGCAACTGCTATAATTCTACCCAATATCAACCCTCCTTTTACGTGGATTTAGATATTATAATGATCAAGTTCATTGGATATTGCTATTATATCACTTTTATTTTTATACCGCCACACAATGTTTCACGTGAAACATAGAAAATGGCATTTCTTTTCGTCAAAATATTGTATATTTTTTTGCAAAAAATCTGGTCTCTCTTTCTATTTTATTATATCCAAATTTATTAATATATAATCACTCTTCTTACTATCACCTACATTCGAAATAACTCTCTCCAGTGTTTCACAGAAATCGCAGTTGTCCAATTTATCGCCTGCAAACTCAGAATCAAATTGTTGTTATAGGTCCTCGGCCTAGAGAGAGAATTGAATGTAATTAAAGAAGTAGTTTATAAACACACTACGCGTGATCACAAAAATCGTGTATGCAATTTTGCGCTTGTATGTCTCGTTTTTTATGTGACCTTTGATCAAATAAAACACTTGCACAGCACGCCTTCGGTGTCGTGAAATATTCTCAGTGGACAGTAACCGCATCTTGCCTCATTAATATTAATAAAAATATAAAGATTGTAAATCATCTGATTTTGACGTATAATATGACTATATCATAAAGGAGGATTCGCATGAAAAATAATAGACATAAAATCGTGACTCTTGCTGCATTAACTACTATTGCAACTTGCATTGTCCATATAACAAATAGAGTCGTAGCTGCTTCTGCACAGTTGAAAGAAATGTTGGATTTTTCCAACCATAACTATTTCGAATGGCGTTTTGGAAAAATTTATTATACAAAAAAAGGAAAAGGGAGTCCTCTTCTTTTAATTCATGATACCATGCCCGGAGCTTCCGGTTACGAGTGGAACCGCATAGAAGATAAGCTTGCTTTAGAACATACCGTTTATACTATTGATTTACTGGGATGCGGACGTTCCGAAAAGCCCGGTTTGACTTACACAAACTTCCTTTTTGTACAAATGCTTTGCGATTTCACCAAAAAAGTCATTAAAGAAAAGACAGACGTTATTGCCAGTGGATTTTCCGGTTCGTTTGCAATTATGGCAAGCATGTATGATAAAGATTGTTTCAACAAGCTCATGCTTGTAAATCCTACTAGTATGAATACTCTTTGCCAGACAACTACAGAAAAGGATAAGATTTTCAAGTTTCTTGTAGAACTTCCTGTTTTTGGAACTTTGATTTATCACATGGTTGTTTCACGTGAAACACTAAGTAATCAATTTATTAATAGTCTATACTATAACCCCTTCCGAGTAGATCAGGATTTAATGGACGCTTATTATGAAGCAGCCCATAAAGGAGGATACTATTCCAAATATTTGTACACCAGTTTTTCGTCCAAATATATGAATATTAATATTCGTCATGCATTAGCGACACTGGATAATAGTATTTATATTGTAGAAGGTGAAGATGAAATGAATGGATCTTCTATTGTAGATGATTATTGCAAAACTAATCCTTCTATCGAAACTGCAGTAGTAAAGAAATCCAAACATTTCCCACATATTGAAAATGCTGAAGAATTTCTGGAACAAGTTGGTGCATTTTTCTGATTTATATTTGAAAGTAAAAAAAGCTGCCAGGGAACGCGCACAGTGCCCCCGGCAGTTTTTAGTTTCATAGGAAATCGACTTGTATTTAGAGCAAAGCTAAGTAGCTTTCCTATGAAATAAAAAAGTATGCGCCGAAGTGCGGTTGCGTCAGCAGCCATATTCCTCTTGTATGTACACATATTACAATTACAGTACATATATTACACTTACTTAGCGAGGTATTTCCAAGCTTAGTAGCAATAGCTCACAAAGCAGTGCGAATCCCCACAGCGTAGCTACGTCTTTTATGTTATAGGAAATTTTGGTAAACTTCCGTAAAGAACAAATGGAGTGTTTCTCTATAACATAAAGAAACGGCAACCGCCATTATTAGCGATTGCCGTTATCTAGTATTACATGAAATGTTGTTTTTGTTTTACTCCTCAGCATCTGCCTCTACTGAAGTCTCTTCACTATTTTGTTCAATCAACTCCTCAAATGAGCTTATCATTTCCTTAGCTGTCATTTTATTTACCAGATACACTTTTTCGTCAATTACAGCAGCGTAAAAATTAGTATCGTAAGAATAGAAATCCTCTGTTTCAATATTTCCATCTGTATCTGTAAACACTACTGTCATTTCCGGATCTGATGCCACTTCAAACTTCTCAGTTAACCTCTTCTGCCCTGCCATATTGATAAGCTTATTATAGAAAGTTGTAAACTTCAGAGAATCAATATCGGCTCCATCTAACTGATAAGAAAGAGTTTCTGTACTGCTTTCGCTATCCTCTTCATCTTCTGATGTTTCACGTGAAACATTTATAGTATGCGTTTCATTTTCAAATGTCACTTCCAGAGAATCCAGATTATTTACAGACAAGTAATTTACTGTCATATTCCAGAAATCTTCATTCGTTTTCCCAAATAATGAATCCAGAGTATCATTTGATATTGTATAAATAGCATTACTGTCATTCACTCTGACATATCGTCCATTATCATCCGCTTCATTTCCAATCTGGAGTACCAACTGTTTATCCACCATCACAGGCTCAGATTCTTCCTCTTCAGTTTCGTCCGTATTCTCTTCCGAACCCTCTGAATCATCCTCCTCAACTTCTTCCTGATAATCCACAGTGATTTCCGCATAAGGTTTATCTAATCCATACTCTGACAGATCTTCACAATCATAATTTACAAACTCACCATATGACATACTGGAAAAAGTAGAAGTAAGGCTGCTTGCTTTGGCAGAATCAGCACTATCTGTTTCCTCTTTACTCTTTATATCCCAGGTTCCGCTCTCGTCATTTTTCACTAATTCGTATGACGAGTTTTCCTCATTAACAGAGATTTTACTTATCGTAGAAGAATCTATAGTTGGAAAGGTATCGGCTTGTGCATAATCATAAAGATTTTTCATAAAGGGATCAACAACAGAGCTAGCAACTACATATACGGTAGAATCGTCATCGCTTTTCTTTATATAATACTGGCCGGTGGAAGCATTCTCTTCACCCACCTGTAAAATCGTTTTTTCTTCATCTTCCGTAGTAACAGCAATTGTATTGGAAGGAACGTCAAGTCCATATTCACTCAAATCCTCAACATCCTCCAAAACTCTGTCAGCTTCCACGGAGTTCAGCGTTCCCGCTGCCTCCGTAAGCTTATCCTGATTCACAGGAAAATTCCTGTCATCGCTTTTCACCCAATTATCGTCCTCTTTATCAAAAACCACTTCACTTTTTTCAATTAAGAATCCAATGGATTTTATCTTCTCAGTATCGACAGATACAACACTGACAGGTTCCTCTTCCTCGCTTTCCTGCTCCTTTTCTTCCTGTTTTGCTACATAAGTTTTTACACCAGCATAAGTTCCGCTCAGGACAACCAAAACCCCCACCGCAGTAACTAAATTTACCGTCTTTTTCTTCATCAGGCTTTTCTCCTCTTTAACCAAATCAAAAATCCAGCAACCAGGAACACTCCCGGAATCAATCCAATGGTACAGATTTTCCAAAAGCTTGCATCATAAGCTGTCAAAGTCAGGCGAGAAACCTCCATGCTCTTGGAAGGAATTGATACCGAAGTATTTTCCTCTGTATCGGTCATCCACTTTAAGGAGGACATGATCAACTGCTCATTACCTCCGGAAACCATTTGGTTCACCTGGCTCTCCAAAAGATTTGCTGTTGAATAATAAACAATTTGCGTTTCTTTATCATCATCCAAAGTTTCTGTAATGCTTACGCCCAAATCAAACGGTCCGGATACATCATCGCTCTCTTTTTCAAGAGTATCGCTGTTCATATTTGTCTTTGAATATGCACTGTCAGAGGTTGTCAGAAGGCTTTCTATCGTAACCGTATCTCTTACATCCTCAAGTTTCTGGATTCCCTGGGCATATGGGGCTAAAACGTAATATCCGGCAGAGGCTACATCTGAAACAGCTTCTGCGCTGTTTATAGTTGGCACAAGATAATATGGCATCTGCATTGCATAATGCTGGGAATCACCTTCAAATACAATACCGTCTGCAGTTGTCACACCGTAATTTTCCATGATTGCGCTGAAATTTTCCAGTTTATTCCCAGTATAATCAGAGAAAATCATTGCTTTTCCACCGTTTTCCAAATATTCCAGGATGGCATCTCTTTCATCTTCGGAAATATCTGACGTTGGTGATTCGATCAAAAGGCAATCTGCATCCTCCGGTACGCTTCCCTCTGTTAATAGATTCAGAGATTTAATCTCCATGTTTGCCTTTTCTATATCCTCCTTTATTGTAGAATCCAGGGTAGCTTCCCCATGTCCCTCTAATGTATATAAAATCGGAAGATCTTCTGACGTTACGTAGGCAATCGCACTTGTTATCTGTCCTTCTCCGTCAAATCCCGTCGTCTGGTAGCTATAAGTGTTGTAATCAATACTAGATTCGTAAATATTGTTATAATTTACAATTTTATTTCTATCTCCACAGACAACGATCAGGCTGTTGGACGAAAGATTATCAGTTGTATATTCAGAAACAAATTTTGGATTTACTACCGGATCCTTTAATTCTACTTTTACATGATCTGACTCATCCTCATATCTCTGAAGCAGCTTACTGATATTTTCGTCCTCACTTCCGCTTTGAGCCACCTGGTAAATAGTTACGTCTTTATCAAGATCTTTCAGCATTTCTGCTGTCTGCTCGCCGATACTGTACAGTTTCTGCTCACTGATATCAAACTGTGTATATTTGGAAGGCAGTTTTCCAATTATCAAATTTATAACAATAATGATTGCAATAAATATTACTGTTATTGCCGCGCTGTATGATCCGTTCTTTAAATATTTTTTGTTGATAGTTTCTTTAAATTTCTTTTTGTCAATATTGTT
This sequence comes from Ruminococcus sp. 5_1_39BFAA, assembly GCF_964240875.1. Lineage (NCBI taxonomy): Bacteria > Bacillati > Bacillota > Clostridia > Eubacteriales > Oscillospiraceae > Ruminococcus > Ruminococcus sp. 5_1_39BFAA. Next base: position 77,223 of record NZ_CAXSVO010000018.1, read on the forward strand.
ATTTTTTCTTTTCTTTCCGATTTTCATTTTCCCACCCCCTAATTCCAGCGTCTCTTCATAATGGACTGCATAGTAAGAAACATGCAGACAGCAATCACGGAAAGGAAATAAAGAATTCCAGTTACGTCAAAAATATTATTTGTAAAATTCTCAAAGTGGGCGCTTAAGTTCAGTACCTCGAGCATCTTCTGGATTCCTCCCTCAAAAATGCTAGACTTCAAAATATAAGTGATGATCAAGGCAGCTTCACCTACCACACACACAACAGCCGATATCACCAGATTTTTTATCATAGTATAAATAATCATACACACTACCAGGATCAGCAGTCCAAAGGCAATGCAGGTAGACATCGCGGTCTGTGAAAAGAAGGATGAAATTCCGCTCATCATATAAAACGCAAATAAGAACACAAAAGTCAGAACTGCCGCAATTACCTGGCTTTCCGTAATGGATGAGAAAAATACACCGATGGCGATATTAGAGCAGCCCAAAAGGAAAAATCCAAGAATGGCCGTGTACGCGCCTGCAAAGGATACTGTTCCGAACTTAGACATTAATAAAGGATAGAAACACATAACACCTACAGGAATGGCATATACGGTAACCAAAGCCAGATATTTTCCCATCACAATGCCTCCCACGGACACCGGCGATGTCAAAAGAAGCTGGTCTGTTTTCTGCTTTCTTTCTTCTGCCATTACACGCATGGTCAGGATGGGAACTCCTATCAAAAATACAAAGGTAAGAGCATTTAAGGTATACTCAAATTTCGGATATGCTGCTGAAAGCTGATATGCGGAAAAATAAATTCCTGCCAATACCAGAATAAAAAATATAAATAAATACCCAATCATAGAGGTAAGATAGCTTTTCAGTTCTCTTTTATAAATCGCTGTCATTGATTTCTTCCTCCTTTTCCACAATCTCCTTCTCTATGTCCGTATCTTCCGGTTCATGATCCACATTATCAACATCAATAGCTACTGATGGATCAGATTCTGAGCTATCATTCTCATCCTGCTTTTCACTTTCTGTCAGCTCCAGGAAAATCTCCTCCAGAGATACCTTCTTGGACTGCATTTCCAGAATCGGGCAATCCGCCTTTACCATACTGTAGAAAATATCTTCCCTTACGTCCGCATTTTCTTTTGTATTCAGGCTTACCTTATATACGTGATCTTCCTGACTGTGAGCCAGAGTTACATCCTTCACTCCATCCACCTTTTCAAGAGCCATGCGGATTTCCTCTTTATGGCCTTTTACCAGCATATCCAGGCTGTTTGACCCCACTGCAAGACGCTCCAAATTCTCAGGTGTGTCACTGGCAACAAGCTTTCCATGAGAAATGATCAGAACATAATCGCAGACAGCGCTTACCTCTGACAAAATATGAGAACTCAGGATCACCGTATGCTTCTTTTTCAATCCCTTGATCAGCTCACGGATTTCATTGATCTGCTTCGGATCCAGACCAACTGTCGGCTCGTCCAGAATGATCACCTCAGGATAGCCTAAAACAGCCTGTGCAATTCCCACTCTCTGACGGTATCCTTTTGAAAGATTCTTTATCAAACGATCTTTCATATCTGTAATTTTTACCAAATCCATAATTTCTTCGATCATGGATGCTTTTTTATCTCTTGGAATTTTTTTCAGATCTGCCACAAATTTCAGATATTCCAGAACTGTCATATCAAAATAAAGGGGCGGCTGCTCCGGCAGATATCCAATACATTTTTTTGCCTCCTCCGGCTCGTCCAGAATATCATGCCCATCGATCACTACGGTTCCTTCCGTAGAGGCAATGTATCCTGTTATCATATTCATTGTAGTGGACTTTCCGGCGCCGTTCGGTCCCAAAAAACCATAGATTTTTCCTTTCTCAATAGAAAAAGAAAGGTGGTCTACTGCTGTATGGTTTCCATAGCGCTTGACCAGATTTTTTACTTCAATCAATTTTTTCTCCTCCTTTATTAAAACCTGTCTCTTAAGTTTATGTACTATATGTGATGAAATTTAGATGAATGTGTGAGAATTTTGTGAGTAATATGTGAAAATAAAGTGATGAAAAGTGAGCATTTTTAAAGCCGCCTGCACTTGACTTTCCCTGCTTTGAGGGCGGTCTGTGCGGACGGCTGATTCTATTTTATATTCATTTTGTTATTTACCTGGCCTTGTAGCTGCTGAAAGGGGTTCCTTAGACGGCAGTCCAGCTTTTCTCGGATACTTTTTCGGCGTCGGTTTCTTTTTTCCTATAACTACAAAAGATCGGTCCATATCCTGATCCATAAGAGAAAATTTTATCACATCCTGTACCTTTCCCCCAAGGATTTTTACAGCTTCCCCTGCCTGAGAAAGCTCCTCCTCTATTTTTCCGGATTTATAGGAAATAAAACATCCTCCCTCCTTTACAAAGGGCAGACAATATTCTGATAACGTGCTGAGATTTGCAACTGCACGGGATACGCAGAAATCAAAGCTTTCCCTGTAATCCTTCTGACGTGCAAAATCCTCTGCTCTTCCATGAACTGCCTTGATTCCCTGCAGCTTCAGCATCTCTATTACCTCATTTAAAAAGCCTACTCTTTTGTTCAGAGAATCCAACAGCACGATCTGAAGCTCCGGAAAGGCTATTTTCAGCGGTATACCCGGAAAACCTGCCCCGGTTCCCACATCGATCATGGTTTTCCCTTCTATTTTCCCGGAAAAATCCTGTACCTTTACAAGGGACAGACTGTCCAGAAAATGCTTTACGATCACCTCTTCGTATTCCGTTATAGCGGTCAGGTTCATGACCTTATTTTTTTCCACAAGGTATTCGTAATACTTTATAAACTGTTCCTTCTGCGCCTGAGAAAGCGGAATATTAAGCTGTTCCAGGCCCTGCTCGAAAAGGGTCAGATCGTAATTCATAAGCTAATCCTCCTTCTTTTCCCTGCCGTACTGTTCCATATAGACCAGAAGAACCGATATATCTGCCGGAGAAACGCCGGAAATCCTGGATGCCTGTCCAATGGAGACAGGGCGGTATAATTCCAGCTTCTGCCGCGCTTCGATTCTAAGGCTTCCCACCTTTTCATAATCCAGATCTTCCGGGATCTTTTTCGCTTCCAGCTTTTTAAACTGTTCTACCTGCTTCAACTGACGGCGGATATAACCATCATATTTAATGTTAATGTCAACCTGCTCTTTTACATCCCACGGAAGCTGCGGGCGCTCTTTATCAATAGGCGCAAGAACTTCATAAGAAAGCTCCGGGCGGCGGATCAGCTCAGCCAGCGTTGTTCCTGACTTCAGCAGAGTGCTGCTCAAGCTTTCCAGAAGGCTTTGTACCTCCTGTGTACTTCCTATGTGAGTGTTTTCCACCCTCTTGATCTCCTCCTGGATCATGCGCTCCTTTTCCAGTATTTTCCGGTATGTTTTCTCATCCACCAGACCCGCCTCATAGCCCTTTTTGCGCAGACGCAGATCCGCGTTATCCTGGCGCAAAAGCAGGCGGTATTCCGCACGGCTTGTCATCATACGATAGGGTTCATGATTTTCTTTTGTAACAAGGTCATCAATGAGAACGCCGATATATGCCTCTGAACGATCCAGGATCAATTGCTCCTGCCCTTTTATTTCCAGCGCTGCATTAATTCCCGCTATCAGGCCCTGGGCGGCTGCTTCCTCGTATCCTGAGCTTCCGTTAAACTGTCCTGCGCTGAAAAGTCCCTTTATCTTTTTAAACTCCAAAGTAGGATAAAGCTGTCTCGGATTGATGCAGTCATACTCAATGGCGTAGGCATTTTTAACGATTTTCGCATTTTCCAGTCCTGCTACACTGTGATACATCTCTGCCTGCACGTCTTCCGGCAGAGAACTTGACATACCTCCGATATACATCTCATTTGTATAAAGTCCTTCCGGCTCGATAAACACCTGATGACGGTTTTTATCCGCAAACCGGACCACCTTATCCTCTATGGACGGACAATAACGGGGCCCTGTTCCCTCTATTTTTCCGGAATACAGCGGCGAGCGGTCCAGGTTTGCCCGGATGATCTCATGTGTCTTTTCATTTGTGTAAGTCAGCCAGCAGGACTTCTGCTCAATCTGTACATCCTCCGGATTTGTGGAAAAGGAAAACGGAACGATCCTTTCATCTCCGAACTGCTCTTCCATCTTGCTGTAATCAATGGTATTTCCCGCTATTCTGGCAGGAGTTCCTGTCTTGAAGCGGAACATTTCGATTCCCAGCTCCTTCAGGGAGTCCGTGAGATAATTGGCTGCCTGCAGACCGTTCGGGCCTGTATAATTGCTTACATCACCGTAAATACATCTTGCCTTCAGATAAGTTCCTGTACACAAGACCACGGCCTTGCAATGATAAACAGCACCTGAATAAGTCAAAACACCTGTTATCCTTCCGTCCTCCACCAGCAGCTTTGTCACCTCTCCCTGACGGATCGTAAGGTTTTCCTGATTTTCCAGTGTTTTTCTCATCTCATTGCTGTACGCCTGCTTATCCGCCTGCGCGCGCAGAGAATGGACAGCAGGGCCTTTTGAACAATTGAGCATTTTTGACTGGATAAAGGTTTTGTCAATATTTTTTCCCATTTCTCCGCCTAATGCGTCCAGCTCCCTCACCAGATGCCCTTTGGAGCTTCCTCCGACATTTGGATTGCACGGCATCAGGGCAATGCTGTCCACACTTACGGTAAACATGATCGTCCGAAGCCCCAGGCGCGCACCTGCCAGGGCAGCCTCGCATCCGGCATGACCTGCACCGACTACGACGATATCATAATCTTCACATAAATTTTTCATGATGATCACCTGCTCCTTTATTTTCCCATACAAAACTTACTGAATATCTCATTTACCAAATCTTCGCCCACTGATTCTCCCGTGATCCTGCCCAGGCTTTCACAGGCGTTTGTAAGATCAATGGAGAAAAAGTCCTCAGGCATCCCTAATTCAATACTCTGCTTTACCATCAGAAGGCTTGCATTTGCCTCTTCCAAAGCTTCCTTGTGACGTGCATTGGTGATATAAACCTGATCGTTAAAGGAGATATTTCCGCCGAAAAACATGGCTTTTATCTCTTCCTCCAATTCACGGATTCCTGTCTCCTCCCTTGCTGAAACAGGGATTACCGGATGTTGGATCCTTGTCTTCAATTCCTCCATATCTACCACTGGCTCAAGATCCGTTTTATTGTAAATAACGATTGCCTTTTTGTCTCTCAGCAGAGAAATGATCTCCTCGTCATTTTCATCCAAAGAAGTTGAGGAATCTACCACATAGAGGATCAGATCCGCCTTTTTTGCCATCTCCCGGGCGCGGCTTACACCGATTTTTTCCACCACATCCTGGGTTTCCCGGATTCCGGCTGTATCCACCATCTTTAAGGTGATTCCGTTAAGAGTGATGTATTCTTCCAGAATATCCCGGGTCGTTCCCGCTATATCTGTCACAATTGCTTTGTTTTCACCTACAAGAATATTTAAAAGAGAAGATTTTCCGGCATTTGGCTTTCCAAGGATAACTGTCTGGATTCCTTCCCGGATGATTTTTCCGTCAGAGGCAGTTTTCAACAAATGCTGAAGCTCTTTTTCTTCTTTTTCCACAATCCTCATTAATCTTTGTGGATACCCATCCAGACTGATATGCTCCGGGTCATCCAACGCGGATTCGATATAGGCGATCTCATAAAGCAGGTCACCTCTGATATTTTTAATTGCCTTCTGGACAGAACCTTTTAGCTGGTTCATGGAACTTTTCAGGGCATAATCATTTTTTGCCTGGATCACATCCATAACAGCCTCTGCCTGAGACAGATCCAGCCTTCCGTTTAAAAAGGCTCTCTTTGTAAATTCTCCGGGCTGCGCTGTTTTTGCTCCGTTTTTCAAAACAGTTTCCAATACACGATTCATGGCATACACGCCGCCGTGACAATCTATCTCAACCGTATCCTCCCCTGTAAAGGTACGGGGAGCGCGCATGATCATGACCAGAACCTCATCAACTTCCTCTTCTCCATCATAAATGTAACCGTAATGGATGGTATGGGTTTCTGCCTCTTTTATCTTTTTTTTGCCTCCCTTTGAGCGGTAAATACGGGAAATAACATCCATAGATTCCGGTCCGCTGATACGGATGATTCCGATTCCGGAGGCGCTCACGGCAGTAGAAATGGCAGCAATCGTTGTGTCCATATCTATTGATCTCCTTATGAAAATTTGTCTTTTACGGAATTTTTTTAATAAAAAAGTGTTATTCCAAAAAGACATAGGAACAGAACGGATTCATCCGCTTTCATACCTGCTCTTCCATCTTTCACCTGGAATAACACCTTTATAAATCATAGTTTTTTACTATCTCTTTAATTTTACAACCACATGACGGTATGGCTCCTCACCCTCACTGATAGTTTCCACATATCGGTTTCCCTGAAGTGCGGAATGGATGATTCGTCTCTCGTATGGATTCATTGGCTCTAAAACAACTGGTTTTCTGGTTTTCTTTACCTTGCTGGCAATTCCCCTTGCAAGATTTTCCAGAGTTTCCTTACGGCGTCTGCGGTAATCCTCTGTATCCAGCTTCACGCGGATGTAATTGGATTTTCCTTTGTTTACCACAAGGCTTGTAAGATACTGGAGAGAATCAAGGGTCTGTCCTCTCTTACCGATCAGGATTCCCATATCGTCACCCTCGAAATCCACTTCCAAACAACCGTCTTTCGTATTATATTTGGAATTTACTTCCACTTCTCCAAGATTCATAGAAGCAAATACATCATGAAGGAAAACCTTTGCTCTCTCTTCAATCTCTTTAATTTCTTCCGGATCTGAAATGATTTCTACCGGCTTGGATGCCTTTACCGGTTTTTCTTTCTGAACTTCCTTCTCCTTCGGCTGTCTTTCTCTCACAGGCTTTTCCTTTGCAGGACGTTCTTTATTTTGTTTCTCTCTTGCTGGTTTTGGCTGTTTTTCCTTAAATTCCTTTGTTTCTTTTTGCTCCTTTACAGCTTCCTTAGGCTGCTCCTTCTGAACCTTCACAGGCTCTGCTTTTCCAGCTTCATTCTTTACAGGCTCCGGTTTGCGGGCTGGCTTTTTCGCTGGCTTCTGAACCGGCTTTTTGAAACCTTCTTCTTTAATGGCCTCAACCTTAACAGCTTCTACAATTTCCTTCAGTTCCTCATCCTCAGAAACTGTCTGAATCTTCTTTGCTTTGATGATAGCGGGCTTGCTGCCAATACCGAAAAATCCGGAGCTGCCTTCGCTGACAACCTGAATATCTAACTGATCACTGGATGCTCCCAGCTCAATACATGCTTTTGTGATTGCCTCACTTTTTGTTTTCGCTGAAAACTGAATGTAATCCTGCATTTTGAAACCCTCCGTTCCAATTACTTCTTCTTGTTTCTTTCATCAAAATCTCTTACCATATTTGCCTTGGCTGTAATACTTCCGGGTTTCGCATTCCTTGCATTCTGGTAGGATTCATCGACTTTTTTTGCTCTCTCGCCGGCGTTTTTGCCGCTTTCACCCTTGTCAATTTTTGTATTAATATTTTTGGTGCTTATACTTGCCTGATTGGTTATTTTCTGAGGCGGCAAACCTTCTTTTTCACGTTTCTTTTCAATCTTTTTCATATTTTCATTAACTAAATCGTTAATGTCAATTTTATCAAGATGACGGTTGATCATAACCTGCTGTACACTACGCACTACTGCACTGGAAATCCAGTAAATACCAAGACCTACCGGGAATGTAAAACAGAATACTGCTGACATTAAAGGCATAACCGTATTCATTGTTTTCATGGAAGCATTCATAGTAGAATTGCTGTCATCCTGATTTGCAGCCTGGGGCATCAGCTTATAGTTCAGCACCTGAGTTACCCATGCAAGAACAGGAATCAAAACAGCCGCAATTGCAAGAGCGATTGCACCGCCAGTAAAGGCAGCTTTAATATAGTTCAATGGCTGATCTGCAATGTTCAATCCAAAGAAGTTCTGCATCTTTGAAATCTCTGAAGCAGACTTGTCAATCATTCCGGAAAAGCTGGAAAACTGACTCATCTCAGATAAATCCTTCCACTGGGAAGGAGATAATGCATACAAAAAGTCAATAATGGAATTGCTGGTAGCTTTCCCTTCTTCAAGGATAAGCTGCACACGGGTCATTTTGTTATCTGTAATAAAGTTCTGGATTAAATCCGTATATCCGTTTACGCTTACGATTTTGGCTACTACGTCTGTGAAAACATCCCCAACGCTTCCTACATATGCAGGGATCTTATAAATAACCTGCCACAATGCCATCAGAATAGGGAACTGTATGGCTAACTGCACACAGCTACCAGTAGGTGAAACTCCATATTTCTGATATACGAGCTGCGTTTCTTCCTGCATCTTCTGCATGGAAGCCTGATCTTTTTTATTCTGGTATTTTTTCTGGATTTTCTGAATTTCAGGCTGCATTACTGCGCTTAATTTGGAGAATTTCTGCTGTTTAATCTGCAGCGGTGTCATAAGAGCAAATATGATAATACTGAAAATAATAATACACAGGCCAAGATTCTGAATACCAAACAGACTGTCAAGCATTTTGTAAATGCCATTCATGATCCATCCCATGATGGATGCAACCTGGCCTATGATAGGCGCACTGCTCTTCGTTGCTAAAAAAATATCCAAGTTTAATTCCTCCTAGACTTTTTGTGTTGCAGTTCATCCTTCAGCTGAACTGTAACCTTTTGTCGTTTTATGGTACAGGGTCGTAACCTCCGTGGGAAAAAGGATTACATCTGAGTATCCTCCACACCGCAAGAAGTCCGCCCTTTAACGCACCATATTTTTCGATTGCTTCTAAACCATATTGAGAACATGTGGGAATATAAGGACATTTTGTTCTCTTCATCGGTGATAAATATTTTTGATAGAGACGAATCATCTTAATCATTAACTTTTTTATCATGATCTTTTTCCTCCGCGGGATCAGCCCCATTTCTGTTATTCAGCGGAATTTCAGTCTCATTATCATGGCTGTTGGAAATATGCTGCTTGTCCGCAAGGTGCAAAAGAGCGCTCTCTATTTCTCTGTAAGTCCTGCCCTTTGCTCCCGGCCTTGCTATCACAACAATATCAAGTCCGCGCCTGAATACCTCTTCGTTTAAACGATAACTCTCTCTGATCAACCTGGTGACTCTGTGGCGTACCACACTATTCCCTACTTTTTTGCTTACTGATATTCCCAGACGATTCTTCATGTGCTCTTCTTTATTTTTGAGCACGTACATCACCAGATACCGATTTGCCTGTGATGTTCCTTTTCGGTATACTTTTTGAAAATCCTGATTCTTCTTTAAGGAGTCTGAGTATTTCATCTAATTCTCCTTTTCTAAAGAAATTTTTTTATATAGAAGAAAAGACCACATTAACTGCGGTCTTATCAGTCTTAAGCAGATAACTGCTTTCTTCCTTTTAATCTTCTGGCAGCTAATACTTTACGTCCGCCCTTTGTGCTCATACGAGCTCTGAAGCCATGGACTTTCGCTCTGGATCTCTTTTTCGGCTGAAATGTCATTTTCATAGGTAAAGCACCTCCTTTATCTATCCTAAATATTAAATTATTCTAACCTAATCAGAACATCATTTCAATTATATTCATAAAAACGCCGCCCGTCAAGCATAAAAAAGCATAAAATCGAGATTTTTTCAGCATTTTTGAGGATAGCCGGGAATCCCTATCATACCAGAGTACAGTTTACAAATATGTGGAAAAAGGTATTATGTGTATTATTTTCATGGTTTACGTAACATTATCCACATTTTGTGGATAACTTGTGGATAACTTGTGTATTATCTGCAAAAATATCCACTTTTTACGACTCATTTTTACACATATAGCATTAAAAATCCTTTATTTGTGCCTTTTCGACAGTGGACAAAATTATACACATTATTTTAAAATTATTTGCTACCTCTATTTGATTTATGGTAACCAAATTAGCCCTATCCACCGTTATCCACACTAATCCACATAAAAAGTGTGGATAATTTTTAAAATCTAAAATACACACC
>NZ_CAXSVO010000019.1:0-79087 GCF_964240875.1 Ruminococcus sp. 5_1_39BFAA
AAATAAAGACAGAAAACTGAGCAACCTGTTGACAAGCGATGAAATCACATCAGCGACAGCTCATGAAATCGCTAACAATTTACACTGTTTACCAAACTTTTTCTAACCAACACTTGATCCAAGCAATGCCAATATGAGGTCATATAATCTTTTTCATGATAAAAGCTACCATACATCTCTGTATCTTCTGATATATAATGTAAAATAGGATTATAAAATCGCTTTCGCTTTGAACTATTAGGATTTGTTAGCTCACTCTTATCTATAATTGTTTTAAATAAAACCGCATTAAATGCATATTTACTTAATAATTCTTCATCATATGGATTGGCATTGAGATCACCAATGACTATTGTATTGTTGCATTTTAGCAATTCTTCCGTTTGCTCAATATCTGCTACCAATCTTTTTATTGTATCTATCCTTTCCGCAGATTTATAATTTCTCCTGTCTTCCAGATGAACCGCTGCCAAAAGATAGTCTTTCACCGCTGTTTTTACATTGTATATACTATACCTATTTTGTTGCTGTAAAATCGTAACAGAAAAGGTGTTTTTTGCTATCAACGTCACTTTTCTATCGTCTTGTGCTGCCAAAATACGACCATACATCTTCCCTAAATTCTTTTCTATGTTAATAAAATTTATTCCGTTAAATTCTGAGAAAACAGCAATATCAACATTGTTTTCAACTATACAATCAATAATATAATCTTCTATTGCGTTTCTTTTTAGATTCCAAAATAAAATATTAAGCAACTCATCACACCTTCGTTTTTCATTTCCTATATTTTTAGTACTACAAACACCCAATTAGCCCCTATCGCTAATATAAACAGTATACACTATTTTTACAATGTATAAAAGCATGGAGTTAATTGTATAATAATCATTACAAAAGAAACACCGTTGAAAACTGAATGTACAATTTATCCTCTTCCCACCTTGCCATATCCATCATCATACACTGAAACATTACATCCACATCTTCCAACCGATAAATCCGGTTACAGATCTCCGACACATCTTCCAGACTACCTTTTTGCAATGCCAATTCCTTCCGGTACATCAAACACTGCAAATACAATGATGTCAGATGCTTCCTGCTAAAGATCAGCACCGCAGTTTCTTCTCCATTTACCCTGCATTTTCTCTTTTCCTTTTCTTCCTCTGTCAGACTCAGGACACACTTCACATTTTCTACATACACATCCCCGTCAAAAGATGGCTGTTTTTTCTTAATCCACTGCTTTGCCGCCATTTCCATCCGCTTTCTGTCAAACTCTGATTTTGCTGTCCGGAAAGTCGGCTGTTTCCCTGCAGCATCCATATAAACATTGCTTTTCAATAGCTTACCAGCAATACCTCCATACTCCCCAACACGGAAAAAATAATCAAGAAGCTGGTTCATTTTTGCCTGACTGTCAACCAGATGGTAACTGTCTTTTCCAAATTCCATTCCTTCAAAATGTACCGGTGCGCTTCCCTTGCTGATCTCTTTCTCAATCGTTCTTAATACATCTCTCTGTGACTCCATCTTATCCTCCAATTCTTTCTTCTCATTCTCCTGAAATCTACGTTCAAATAAAATCCCCATTTCTTCATCTGCCCTTTTACCGACAACCAACAATGGATAAAAAAACAATGCCATAACTACCTGCGCTGCCAGAAAATAAACTACAATCATCTCTGTTCCCCCTGTTCCAATATTCTTCCGATGTTTTCCCATTTAAAAAACGGACTAATTTTTTTCAACACTGCAATCAGATCCGCTTCATTCTCAATCTCAATATCTATAAATTCTATTACACTGACCCCAAGCCCACCGGCTATCTTCTTTAACTGGTCAAGCTTTGGTTTTCTTATACCCAGTTCATACTTCCGGATGGTGTTTTCGTGAATGCCTGCTCTTTTCCCAAGCTGTTCCTGCGACAACCCTTTTTGTTGACGAAAATATCTAATTTTTTCTGCTACATCCATCTGCTCAATTCCTCTCTTTTTCTTCATATCCAAGATTCCCTATTTCCTCTTCCAGTTCTTTTGCTGACAGAACAAAACAGCATACCAGAAATACAAAAAACAAGAATGTGACAATAATCACACCTAACAACACAATCTCCATCTTCATTCTCCTTGCTCCATGTCCTCATAGGCAGAGAAAAAGCAACCAGATCAATAAACCGGCTGCTTCTCCTTCATGGGTTATTCTGTTTTATTATCTTCCAGTGTAAATGCCTCCGCTGTCAGGCGTATCCCCATTGCCATTCCCTGCATAAAATGCTCCCCGTTTTCCATGGCAGTAAGCTGTGCTGAATAGTCTTTGTAATCCTGAAACATCTGTGCCAGTTCCGGGGATAGACGGCTGGCAAGCTCCACTTCCAAGGTATTGCATAATTTCATGGTATCATGGTATTCTTTCTTTCGGGGACAGCACTGCTCTCTTGGCATGACACCTTCATAAAACATCTGCTCCATCAATTTTCTGTCCATCTCAGACCTCCGTTTCATTCAATTATCGACACACACCAGTCATTCGTGTAACTCCCGAAACAAGTCCCTTTGCCAGTGTAAAAACCGCTTCCAGCAAACGCCATACCAGTATGAAACTACCGATAGCACCACCGACCAGCAGATTCAATGCAAATATCCCAACTGTTTCACCAATGCCGTAACCGCTTGGTATCAACCAGACAAACATCTTCTGTACCCCAAACGGTATTCCCATCAGGAACAGCAGTTTCCAGTAATCAATGCAGCCCTCTGCCATACACAGTGGCCGGAAAACCATTGCCAGAAAAAGGACTGCCATCACCGGCCATATTACTTTTTTCCAAATTTCCTTAACCATTGCTCCAACCTCCTCCATACATATCATGGTTGACTTCTGCCCTGTAGTAATTTCCAATCGTGCTTGGGGCATTGAACAGGCAGGTCAACAAATACGCTTTTACATTCCGGACCTTTGTTGTCGTATCATGCAGGCATTCAAGCACATACTGGACATGGGAATAATTTACCTTCAGAAGCTTATTTTTTACAAACTGATACGGATATTCAGCCCCGCTGATCATAACGGTCTCCCGGTCAATGCTAATAGTCTCAACCAGAAGCTCTACGATCTCGTCTATGTACTCGCGGTCACCAGTCCTGCATCCCTGGATTAAAATGTCATAATCAATATTGGTTTTCACAATATCGGTGTATGCCTGTATGACATCCATCGCATCCATCCTATCTTCTGTCCTGTTGCCCTGCACTTCCACTGATGGATTGATAAGATCAGTATTACTCTTATTATTCTTGTTAATATTAGTATAATTAGAGTCTGATTTGCCGACCTCGGCAAGTCGGCTTTCCCGACTACGATAAGTCGGTTTTTCCGACCTCAAGAAGTCGGTTTTATCGACCTCGAGAAGTCGGTTTTTCCGACCACGAGAAGTCGGTTTTTCCGACCATGATAGGTCGTTATTTCCGACCTGGTCCATCTGTTTACTGCTTTCAAGTGACTTTGTATCTTCTGCTTCCTGCTCCGATGCTGCGTTTTCTTTTATCAGGAAACTTTTTACATAAATAACATCCGGTTTGCCAAATCCCTGCTTCACACGTTCAATCAATCCAATTCCTTTTTTGGTATCCAGTTCAGCAAGTGTTTTCATTCCTTTATCTCTTCCACAATTCATGTACTGCATGACCTGCTCCAGAGTAAAGATGATATACACCCTGTCCTCCTCGTCAATCCAGTTGTTTTTGATGGACAAGGACATTCTGTCCAGCATCAGACCATAAAGCACTTTTGCATCGCTGGACAGATCCTTGAAATAGTCATCTGTGAACAATACTTTGGGAATACGGTAAAAAGCAAACTGCTCCGACTCATAACCATGGAAATAATCAAATTCAACATCGTGTTTTGCCATTTTGCTTTCCCTCCTTCCCATTTCTTACTGGCTGTTTTTCCAGTTCTCAAGCAATTCAAAAATGACCTGTTCTATCTGTTGGTTACTGTAATCTTTCGGAAAATACTGCTTCACTTTACCCGGCAGCGTTACTTTTCCCGTTTCTTTCTTTTCTTCGCACAAGATCAGTTCCACAGCAAGCTCCGTCAGTTTTCCCTCTTCACTGTGCTTTTTCAGTTGATCTGCCATTGTTCCGCTTACAGATGCTGCTCTCCCGACAACGCACTGCAGTACCCATTCCTGTTCTTCTTTTGAAAGATAAGAAAGAGAGACCGCTGGAGAAACTTTAATCTTTCCTCTGTCTACCAATTCCAGCAATTCCGGAAGAAGTTCCGTCAGCCTGATATACCTCTGTACCTTTCTTCCGCTGTCCCCGGCTTCCTTTCCTACCAGATCGGCTGTCTCGGCATCGCTCCCGGTTTCAGATTTCACTCCCTGATGTTTCAAAGCCTCCAGTTTCATCTTATAAGCAAAGGCTTTTTCACTTGGCAGTATGTTATCTCTCTGGATGTTGGAATCTACCATGATCACCACGGCTTCATCATCTGAATAGTTCCGGACAATCACCGGCATGGTATCTCTGCCAGCCAGCTCACAGGCTCTTTTTCGTCTATGGCCAGCAACCAGTTCGTAACCGCCCTCGGCTCTTGGTCTTACCAGTGCCGGATTAAGTACACCGTAACTCCGGATACTCTCTACAGTTTCATCCATCTTCTCATCATCCAGGACATGAAATGGATGGTTTTTAAATGGGAACAATTCCGCCAACGGGACTTCAATTACTTTGTCCATGTCAGTATCATCTATTTCACTGATGCCAAGCAGATCGTCATAAGTGGTTAACTGAATATCCTTCTGTGGTCTACGCACGGTTCAACACCTCCTGCGCCAGCATTTCATAGCTTTTTGCACCTTTGCTCCGGCTGTCATACTCAAAAATACTGATCCCTTCCGAGGCAATCTCCGCTATCGCTTCTGAACGGGGGATGGAGTTTTCAAATACCCTCATTTCCTTTCCATACGCCGCTTTGACGGCTTTCTTATTACGTTTGGAATTGTTATACCGAGCGCTATCCATCGTAAACAGGATACCTTCCACCTCAATTTCCGGATTAAAACGCTTTTTTGTTCCTTTCACTACTTTCAGCAGTTCCGTCAATCCATCCGCAGCATAATACTGTGGCTGAACTGGTATCAGTACACTGTTGGCAGCACTCATGGCATTGATCGTCAGCATACCCAAAGATGGCATACAGTCGATAATGATAAAATCGTAATCGTCTGTCATCATTTCCAGATATTCTTTCAGAACCTTTTCCCGGTCATCCACTGTAATCAAAGACATGTCCATACCTGTAAGCAGTTTATTGGACGGAACCACGTCCACGCCTTCTTTATGATGTAAAACTGCTTCTTTCGGGTCAAACTCTATCCCCATGATGATGTTTTCCATCATGTTCTTCAATGTCACCCGGATATTTTTCGGGAACCCCAACCCGAGGGTAAGATGCCCCTGCGGATCAGAGTCAACCAACAACACTCTCTGTCCCATTCTGGCCAGTCCAACACCTAAATTGATGCTTGTGGTGGTCTTTCCGACTCCACCTTTCTGGTTAGACACCGCTATCACTCTGCACATAACTTTATCCTCCTGACTCACTGTCTGTTCTTTTCTACTTCTGCATACACACGAAAATACTTTTTTGTCCCTTTATTGGCATACGGCTCGGAAACATCCAACACGTTAATTCGTTTATCCCTTTCAAGGATTTTTTTGAACCATTTAATATCATTTGTTGTTCCTTGAAGCCTAATTTTCAGCATACATATCCTCCCAATCCTGATAGAAGCAGTATTCCGGATAACGGATTTTAATTGCCTCCCAAAAATATCTTGCATAGCCGCAGCAAAAAAGTTCTTCCACGGTATAACAACTGCATTCTTCCAGTTTTCTTTCTGCATCTTCGATATCCAAAACACTGGGCGTTCCATTGCAGTAAAGGTTATACGCCATCCGGACCACTTTCATACTGCCGCTGGTCTGCCAGCCTTCATACAGACATTCCGGCTTAACATATCCTTCTTTAAAATCATAAATTCTGTCCACATGATCTCTTGTGTCTGAATTTAATCCGAGACAATATACCAATGCCTTGTGATACACATCCTGATATCTGCACTTCGGCAGATATTCCATGTAAAATTTCTTGTGTGCTTCGTTCTTAAAAGTTATTGTGCGAGTAGATTTCCCGCTGTTTGCACCTAACGCTGTACTGTTTTTCACGTTTCTTTCC
Organism: Ruminococcus sp. 5_1_39BFAA; assembly: GCF_964240875.1. NCBI lineage: Bacteria > Bacillati > Bacillota > Clostridia > Eubacteriales > Oscillospiraceae > Ruminococcus > Ruminococcus sp. 5_1_39BFAA. The sequence goes on from NZ_CAXSVO010000019.1 coordinate 6,250, forward strand.
TCCTGTTATTTGTATTGAAAAAGGCACTCCACTATGGAATGCCCTATATAAAAAATAGGGACACTTTTACTTCAAGTATCCCTATAATCTATCAACTATCTGATAGTCCACTATTCACTTTCATATTCAGGATTTTTTGTGTTCCCTGTACCGAGGTCTAAGGCAACAACTACGGTTACTCTCTTCACAAGTATCTTTTCCTTGTGATTTTCACCGATTTTGTTGAAACTGAAAAACTCTACAAAGTGCGTAAATTCAAGGACTTCTAGGTATCTTTCCTTTGTAGTCCCACCACAGTCTCCACATGATTTGTGAAACAAAACATATCAACCGGCTGTATTCTTTTGACTATGTAATCCTTTTTGGTAAGGAATGCCAGATCCCGTGCCAGGGTTTCGGGATTGCAGGAAATGTAGACTACTTTTTGCGGATTTAGTTTCAGAAGGGAGGACAAAAATTTTTCATCACTTCCGGCGCGAGGCGGGTCCATGAATACTACGTCTGTTTTTTCACCTGCAGAAGCCAGTGCTGTCATAAATTCCCCGGCGTCTCCCTGGAGGAACCGGACATTGGAAATTTTATTTTCTCTTGCGTTAATCTTTGCGTCACGGACAGCATCTTTATTCAGCTCCACTCCAATAACCTCTTTTGCATGGGCAGCGGCGATCAGGCCGATCGTACCGATGCCGCAGTAGGCGTCAATCACACGTTCTTTTCCAGTAAGCCCTGCATATTCGACTGCTTTTCCATAGAGGACCTCTGTCTGGATTGGGTTCACCTGATAGAAAGACTTGGGAGATATCCGGAAGGTACAGCCGCAAAGGGTATCGCGGATGAAGCCCTTGCCATAAAGCACGATTTCCCGTTCTCCCAGTACCATGCTGGTTTTCTTATCATTGATATTAAGCACAACTGTGGTAATTTCCGGGTGCGCCTTTCGAAGCGCCTTGACAAAATTATTTTTTGACGGAAAAATCGGAGAAGCTGTTACCAGAACCACCATCACTTCTCCGCTTTCAAATCCTCTTCTCACCAACACATGACGCAAAAGCCCGTATCCACTGTCCTCATCGTATGTCTTAATCTTGAAGGACCTCAGCATTCCCCGAATCGTTCGGATGATCTCCTGACTTTTTTCATCTTCTATCAGGCATTTCTCAATAGGAACCACCCTATGGGAATTCGCCTCGTAAATACCGGAAATAATATTTCCCTTTCTGTCCCGGTCAAATACTGCATGTACTTTATTGCGGTAATAATAGGGATTCTCCATCCCTATAACAGGGTTGACCTTGCCGAATTTATTTAAAAGTCCCTGGACTTGTCTCTGTTTCTTTTTTAGCTGTTCCTGGTAAGCAACACCCTGATACTGGCAGCCGCCGCACTTTTTAGCACTGGTGCATCCTGCAATTTTCTTTTCTTCCATAACCTCTCCCGCTCCTCAATTGCTGGCTAAATTTCGTCGATCCGATTCCTCAGCTTCATCATCTTCTGATCCAGCGCTGCAATCTCTTCTGAATAATTTTTCAGCTCTTTGCTGGCTTTTTCGGCACCGGACACGTTCTTTTTATACATAAGCTGGTATTCAAGCACAGACCAGAAATCCATGGCAATCGTGCGAATCTGGATTTCCACTCTCTTTGTCTGGGAATTTTCATCATAATAAATAGGAATATCCACAATCAGATGCAGGCTCATATAACCGTTTTTCTTTGGCTTTGAAATATAGTCTTTTTCCTTAATTACCTGGATATCCTTCTGTTTTTTCAGAATATCTGCAATCTCGTACACATCATCCAGAAAAAGACAAACGATACGCACTCCGATCAGGTCATTCAGAGTTTTCTGTGCGGTTTTTAAATCCGTATCCAGCTCCTTCCGCATCAGTTTGGCGTAAATGCTCTCCGGCGATTTTATCCTTCCTGTAATGCTTCTCACGCTTTCCCTCTGGTACTTCAAGGATAGCTGCTCATCAATGATCTTCGCCTTTGCCTCCACAATGCTGATCGCATACTGACATTGTAAAAGATACTGGTCTTTCCGCATATCCTTTCTGATTTTTTCAATTATTTCTGATTTTGTATTTTCTTTATTATCCATATTTTCACCCGACTATCACTTTCGCTTGTGCCGTACCGCCGCAGTCCATGCTGCTCTTCCAGCTTACATCACTAAATAGCTACATTATAGCATGAAAAAAGCCCCCTCACAATCTCACATCTGTAAAATCCGCGTAAAAATAGCCTTTTACTCCGTACTTTCATGCTCTCCACACAAGCTTCCACTCCTGCCGTTCTGTGTAGTATAAAAGCAGAAATTCATATCTCACTGCTGAAATCTCAGCGTTGCAACAAAACTCCAATGTGGGAATGCCGCAATAATTTTTCTGCTCGCTGGAAATTACATGCACATGGGAAATTGTATGAATTTCGCCATCTTCATCGCAAAATTTTATCATTTTGGGCATGACCTCTCCCCGGCTGGTAAACCAGACATAACATGCCACGCTGCTCTGTCTGCCCCTTACCTGTCCCTCATCAGGCTTCTGAGAGTTAATCCCGATACCCATTCCCATACTTAGCACCTCCATTCCTGTCACATCAACTAAACAAACTTACTGAATCACCAGTCTCGAATAATCTACTACCCGCTTCTCCCTGGAAATTCCTCCCTCCATATGATCCAGTGCCCTGGCTCCCGGATGCCCCCGTGCTGTATCACTGATAAAAACAGCCCTTTTCACTGCATCAATTCCATATCGTCTGCGAATGGTATCTATGGTTCTGTCCAGCTTTTCCAATTTTATATAGTCCGTGTTATCAAACAGATCCAACTGGCGATTTCCTGTTTCCTGGCTCAGTCTGCTGGTATGGATACCCATTTGACGGATCGGTGTCTCTTTATCCCAAAGCTGATCCAAAAGTTCACAGGCATACTGATAAATCTCCCACGTAATATTAGTAGGATTTGTCAGTATCATCTGATGGCTCGCATATTTTAGCGCAGAGCTTTTGACTCCCACGGAAATAATCTCTGCCTCCGCCTGATTCTCACGAAGTCTGGATGCCACAGTTTCCGCCAGTGCTAAAAGAACCAATCTTGCTGTGCCAGCGTCCTCAACGTCAAAAGGTGTGGTGGTCGAATTGCCATATCCTTTCTGCGGCGGAGCTTCCGCTATTACTTCGGAAAAATCAATCCCATTTGCAAAGTTCCAGACAGTTTCCCCCTGCTGTTTCAAATGGCATCTCAGAAGTTCCCTGTCAGCCTTCGCCAGCTCTCCTATCGTGTAGATTCCCATGGCATGAAGCTTCTTCGTGGTAGCTCTGCCGGCAAAAAACAGCTCTTCCACTGGCAATGGCCACATTTTTTCCGCAATTTCCCCTGGAAATATGGTGTGGACCAAATCCGGTTTTTTTAGCTCTCCTGCCATCTTTGCCAGAAGCTTATTCACAGAAATTCCGATATTCACTGTAAAACCCAGCTCCTCCCGTATGCGGTCCTTTATGGCACAGGCTGTCTCCCTGGGAGTGCCGAATAGATGGACGGTTTCTGTCATATCCATAAATGCCTCGTCAATAGAATAAATCTCTACATCCGGTGTATATTCCCTTAGTATATCCAAAAATGCGTGGGAACATTTCTCATAAAGCGAATAATTAGGCGGTGCTGTCATAAGCTCCGGACATCTTTCCAGCGCTTCCACCACACTCATCCCTGTATAAATCCCGTACTTCTTCGCTGGCAGGCTTTTTGCCAGAATAATTCCATGACGCATAGCAATATTGCCGCTGATAGCAGATGGAATAGTACGAAGATCCAGCGTCCCGCCCAGGTGATAAAGTCTGTATGCCGCCTCCCACGACAAGAAGGCGCTGTTTACATCCACATGAAATATCAGTTTTTCCAAACGTTTGTTCCTCCTTGTTTCACACATTATATCAGAACATTCGTTCGTTTTCAATAGGAAGTTACATCCAGACACACATTCGTGCTAATAAAAAAGGTACTGGAAACCTACTATGATTTTCCAGTACCTTTTTCGTTACTGTTCACTCGGGATATCCCGCGGAGCGTGTTGCTGTGAACGGAGTGAACAGTAACCCTTTTTCTCATATCTTTTCTTTTGTTTTCCAATACCGGTTCACAAGGGCAAACGCCAGAATGCTTGCCGCCAGTCCCACGAAAAATCCTCCCAGCACATCTGTAGGATAATGCACCCCCAGATACAATCTGGAAAAAGTAATCAATACAGCTAATATCATCGCCGCTATTCCGAACTTTTTCGGCAGCATCCGCCAATAAATAAAGGCGCTGGCAAAAGATGCACAGGTATGCCCTGACGGAAAGGAATAGTCCGACAATTTCTCCACCAGCGGTATAATAGCTGCACAGGCATCGTATGGTCTTGGCCTGGCAAAAAGATTTTTCAGACAAACATTTGTCATAAGCGCCCCGATTCCCACAGCCAAAAGAGCGGTAAAGCCAACCCGTCTTGTCTGCCTGGGAATCATCAGCACCAGTGCCAGCGCCACCCAGAACCAGCCCACCTCTCCCAAAAAGGTTATGCCCCTCCAGAAGCCGTGAAATGCTTCATTTCGGATGTACTCCTGAATAAACAGTAAAACCGAAGTGTCAATACTCTGAATCATGATTCATTCTCTTCCTGATGGTCATTCTCCACTGTCCCATACAAAATTTCCCGAAGATATTCCCGGTTTTTTCCCAAATCCGGAACCAGAACCTGCATTCCGCGGATTTTTGCGGAACTATAGGCCCCATCTATAGGAATACGGTAAGACTGCAGATCATCAGCCCCGATTCCCAGAACATCGATCGCATACCCCAGCATTTCATCCAATGAAATATCAGTCGTCACCATAGGAAGGACATCCTTTATCAGACTTCCCAGCGTGATGATTCCTGCATCCTTCAGTTTGTCGAATGCCGCCATGACCACATCCCTCTGACGTTCCGTACGGCGGTAATCTGAATTTCCTATGGAGCGGTTTCTGGCATGGATCAGCGCCTGCTCTCCATTTAAGTGATTGACTCCTTCCTGCAGATCCCATTCACTGTTAAATGGCTGAGGATATAACACGCTCTGATCACGTCCGCAGATGTAATCTGCCTCCGCCTGCGTCAGCTCCAGATCAATTCCTCCCACTTTATCTACCAGTGTCTGAAAAACCTCGAAATCCACCTCCACATTTCCGTCAATATGAATTCCGAAATTTGTTTCTATGGTTTCATCCAACAATTCCATTCCGCCAAAAGAATAAGCGGCATTAATGCGATTATCCTGGTAACCGGGTATCTGCACATATAAGTCCCTCATAAAAGAGGTAAGGCTGATACATTTATCCTTTTTGTTCATTGTGGCAAGAATCATGGTATCCGAACGCTGCCTGTCTTCGCCTTCCCGTCTGTCCTGGCCGATCAGAAGGATATTGATAATATCCTCATCCTCCATGATTTCCGTGTCCGCCTTCTGTTGCTCCTCTGTCTCAGAGCTGGCTTCAGCAGCCTGAACCTCCCCAATGGAGAAATGGCCGAAGCATACTGCTCCGACCAAAAATACTGCTGCCGCCCAATTCAGAATTTTTCTGTGAGTGTCAAACATCTTTCTTTTCCTCCGGTTTATTCAACCACAACCGTCAACACTGCTCCGTTAGAAGAATTTCCCGCAGAGTCCACTACATAATATGTAAGTTCATAGGTTCCCGGTGTGTTTACGTCTACATTGCCAGTAATCTGAATCTTACGGTAAAGCTCATTGGTAGCATCCGTATCATCCTCAATATCCTTCACATAACTCAGCCTGTCAATGGATGTGCCCTTTGCGATCTTCAGATAATAGGTTGTAAGATAAAAGCGTGGATCCTGAGGATTCAGCTTGGAAATTTTTTCTTCTTCCCGCTTCTGAGCCTTTTCCTCTTCTGTCAGATTCTCCTCTGACTCCTCCTGCTCTTCGTCTTCAGTCTCTCCATCGCTTTCTTCCGGCATATCGAGATCTTCTGATTCATCTCTTTCCTCAGAAGTATCTGCTTTTTTCTGCTTTTCTTCTCCTTCAGACTCAGATTCTCCGGAATCCTTCTTCCCATCTGTTGTCATATAGTAAGTAAACTTAGTAACATTGTTGCTGCTGTCTTTTGCCACATAAACAACAGTGACCTTATCCCCGTTACTATTGGGATAAATATTCTCAACCTTCAAGGTATCGGAAACATCTCCGTCTTTTTCATCTACCGCCTTTACGTCTTCTAAAAGTTCTTCTGTCGTCATATCCTGGCTGTATATATTATTTTTACCGCTTTCCACAACGATTTCCGGTCCCTTGCTGTCAGCCATGGTATATAGCCACACCATCGCACCTACAAGACCTGCCGCAATTACCGCCATGAACACTACCAACCATTTACGCATCTCAAGCTTACTCCCTTGCTTTTTCTTAAATAGTTTGTAAATAACTTTACTCTATGGCTCAGCCATTTTTATTTTCGGCGCTTCCTTGATTTTTGTCTTTTTGATTTTGTCTCTTCTGCCATAAGCGGTATATTTCCCAAAACGCTTAATGCCAGGTAACGCTCCACATCTTCCTCTGTCTTAATGGTATCATTTGTGAGATAAACGATGATCACAACTGCCATGGCAATGATCACGCCCAGAAGCCCACCGATAATTCCATTCTTGGAAAAGCTCGGGCTTGCTTTCTCACTTGGTATATTTGCACTGTCTACCACATTAACAGCCTGGATATCCATAACAGCCTGGATATGTTCTGCCGCCATATCGCGGACTGCATTCGCAATCTGGCTTGCTGTATATGGATCCTCATCTTTTACAACAATAGAAACGATTCGTGTATCAGTAGCTGTTTCCACGGAAAGCTTTTTCAAAAGCTGTTCGTAGCTCATATTCAGATTAAGCTGTGCGATCGCTCCCTCCAGTACCGTACGGCTTGTGATCAGAACCGCATAGTCCTTGGTCAGCTGTGCACTGGTCTGCATATCCTGGCTCGTCAATGTATTGCTGTCCTGCTTGGTCAGCACCACGATCTTAGTGGTGGACTCATACTGCGGGGTAATCAGGAGCATCGTCCCGATAATGGAAACCACACCCAGAATAATTCCCGAAAGGATAATGATGCCAAGCTTACTAAGGATAAGGTGAAATATTTCCCCTAAATCAATTTCAATTTCCTCGCTATTGTTTATAACCTGATTTTCCATTCTTTCTCTCCATCACCCTGTAATTTTCTTTGGATTGTCTATAAAAATTTTCTTTGCGTAACGGGAACCCATCATTTTTTCTATCTGGTCACAGCACCTGCCGATTTCCGGAACACGTTTGGATTTGTCATGTCCGTCCGTGCCTACAAAATCCAGCAAATCCTCCTTGATCAGCTTTTTGCAAAAATGCTTTGCTGTAAAGCCGTCCTTTCCGGTGATGCTGTCTGTATTTACCTGAATGTATGCCCCCATATTTCTAAGCTCGTCTACAAAATCTAAATCTCCCTTTACCGCACGATAACGCTCTACATGCGCGATGATGGGATAATAGCCCCGGCGTATCAGTTCCTGACACCTGTCTCTGATATAAGATTTTTCATCTATGGTGCTGAACTCTGTCAAAACATACCGGGAACCTGCCATGGTAAGGCGCTCTCCGCTCTTTAAGCAGCCTGCCATATCCATGCTCGCGTGAAGCTCGCAGCCAAGGTACATCTCAATGCCGATCTCCTCAGCTATCGCCCTTACTCTCAAAAACTGTTTCTTTACCACATTCAGCGGCGGCTCAAACATGTCGTACCGAAAATGCGGTGTGGCAATGATATGCCGCACTCCTTCGTCATATTCCTTCTGGAGCATCCAGCGGGACATTTCCAGATTCTTGGAGCCGTCATCAACTCCCGGAACAATATGACAATGGATATCATAAATACCTTTCATTCTATACTCAGCCCGTTTCTATATTATGTTCAATCTTCATGTTCAAGTAAATTCCGGTGGAGTATCAGTACTCTCCATACTTGCCGTATTTGCCGTATTTTCCATATTTTCCGTACTTACCATAGCGTCCGTATTCTTTACTGTCCACTTTATTCAGGACAACACCTATGATCGGACAGTTTGATTTTTCCAACTGTGCCTTCACTTCCTGCACGAAATGATAACTGATGCTTCCGGATTCGATCACGATCACGGTTCCGTCACAGGAGTCCGCGATGACAGCACTGTCGATTACACGACCAAGAGGCGGGGTGTCGATAATAATATAATCATACACATCCCGTACAAGCCGGATCATTTCTTTAAAAAGGCGGCTGCCCAGCAGCTCTGCAGGATTTGGCGATACTACTCCTGAAAAAATAATATGGAATTTAGGAATGTTCGTAGCACAGATAACGTCAGAAAGCTTTGCCTGTTTGGAGAGATAATGAGTCAGACCAATAATCTCCTCTTCCACCTCAACTCGTCCCATCAACACAGATTTACGAAGGTCCGCATCGATCAAAAGTACGGATTTTCCGCTCTCTGCCAGAGATGCTGCCAGATGGAAGGTAACATTACTCTTTCCTTCATTGGGGGTACAGCTTGTAAATGCAATTACTTTTTTGTCTGCACCGCAGAATTGGATATTGGTACGAAGTGCTTTGTAGGCTTCGTCCATGGAATGCTCCAATTTCCAGTTGTTGATTTTTACTTTTACCATAGCTCTGTTTTCACCTTTATCTTTTTATTCTCCTGATACCCGCAGGCTCATCATCCTTCGGGAAAACCATTTATAAATGCTTTTTCTGTCTCATCACAATGTCTGCCAAACTATTATACACTATAAAAACATGCTTGACTAGTCTAATTTCCAAGAATATTGCCGATGAACTGTCATTCTTCCAGAAGATATACCTCTGTATAGAACACACCCTTGCTTTCGCCTTCCTCATGACTGCCGACATAGACATCGATACAGTTTTCCTTGATCGCACCTCCGCAGTCCTCGGCTACATAAATCTGTCCGTTAATCACAACCTTGGAACCATACGGAATCTGATTTGGGTCCACCGCTATGGTCCGGTTTGTTACTGCAATGACGCCTGTGGAGGTGATGCCGTTTGCCCAGGGGCCGCAGCATATACTGCATGGACAGTAATGAGTGATCCGGAACATGCCCAGGGGCCTTAATGCCGCGTCCGAAGAAACAGAAATCGGAGTTCCTTCAACAACGCCTGCTACCGCTGCCGCTCCATCGTTTGTGGAGGTTACTCCATCCACAGCATCTGCAAAAATGCCTTCCCCGGAGCTTTTGTGAATGCTTCCGGCCTCTACGGTTCCATCACTGGTAGAAGTATCTGCCTGCGCCATCTGTGAACCTTCGTTGTAGCCCTCCAGAACATTGGTTGGAATATATCCCTCCTGATCGGAACCGGAAGTATCCTCATAAACGATCCGGCTCCAAATACCGTCTATAGAGCCTGTCCGCACCACTTCGTCATCCTCCAGTACCTCACCAACCACCTCACCGTCCTTTCTTCCCGGAAAATCCAGGATATCGCAGTCCTGAACTGCTGTTACGGTGTCTGAAACTGTCTCCACGACCGCTTGGTCACTGAGATGATCATTGGGAACATATCCGTTTATCTCCGCTCCATCTTCTTTTTGCACTGTCACTTTGCTCCAGCTATTGTCGCACACAGCCACACGCTGAACCGTGGTGCCGAAAAGGGCCTCCCCCAGGTCTTCGCCTCCGTCTCCGGGCTTGGAACGGATGATGGCGCTTTTTGCTATCACATACAGCGTATCATTTTGGGCCACTGCAGTGACTGTGCCGCCGGCCCCGTCATCAAGCTGAAAGCTCTGTGGTGCTTTGTTTTCCTGATTGTATGACGTGATCGTCTCCTCATAATTCATTACGTTTGCTGGGATTTCTGCCGGAATCAGTAGAGACGCACATATGGCTACTATCATAAATGTCTTTTTTCTCATCAGTCATTCTCCTCCTGCTGCCTCATATGCAGCCTGATTTACTTCCCCTACTTTTACTTATGATAGCACAGAGTGTTTTTATTTGCAATTTGCCTGAAAGGTTTCATAAAGTTTTAAGATTTATATTTTTTTCCAATTTTCAAATTTTTTAAAAAAAGTATTTGACAAACCATAGGTTTTCATGTATTATATATCTTGTCGCTGAGGTAAACACCTCACAACAAAAATGCGATAGTGGCGTAGTTGGTAACGCGCGACCTTGCCAAGGTCGAGACCGCGGGTTCGAGCCCCGTCTATCGCTCTTAGGACTCTGAGAAAACTCAGAGTCTTTTTTTGTCTGTCTTTTGACATAAAAATTTCACGGAACCAACGCCGCAGCCGACACTGATCCCGTGAGCATTTAAATTCTTTAGTGATGGAACAAACGGATCCCTGTAAATGCCATTACCATATTATATTTATTGCAGGTAGCGATCACATCCTCATCCCTTACAGAACCGCCCGGTTCCGCAATATATTTTACGCCGCTCTTGTAAGCACGTTCAATATTATCGCTGAATGGGAAGAACGCATCGGAGCCAAGAGTCACATCTGTCATCTGATCCAGCCATGCTCTCTTTTCCTCCCGGCTGAAGATCTCTGGCTGACGGGTAAAGCTCTTCTGCCAGTTTCCTTCTCCAATCACATCCATATACTCCTCGCCGATATACACGTCAATAGCATTGTCACGTTCTGCACGTGAAATCCCCTCTTTAAAAGGCAGATTAAGAACCTTCGGACTCTGGCGCAAAAACCAATTATCAGCCTTCTGTCCTGCCAGTCTGGTACAATGCACACGGGACTGCTGTCCTGCTCCAACGCCGATCGCCTGTCCGCCTTTTACATAGCATACAGAATTGGACTGGGTATATTTCAGTACAATAAGAGAAACCTTCAAATCACGTTTTGCTTCCTCGGAAAGCTCTTTATTCTCAGTCACAATATTGGAGATCAGCTCATCATCAATGGCAAGCTCCTGTCTTCCCTGCTCAAAGGTGATGCCGTAAACCTGCTTGTGCTCCAGCGCTGCAGGCACATAATCCGGATCGATCTCGATCACATTATAATTTCCTTTTTTCTTCTGGTTCAGGATTTCCAGAGCTTCCTCTGTGTAACCTGGAGCAATAACACCGTCAGAAACCTCTCTCTTAATAAGAAGCGCTGTGTCCTTGTCGCACACATCCGACAAAGAAATGAAATCACCGAAAGAGGACATACGATCCGCACCGCGTGCTCTGGCATATGCGCAGGCAAGCGGTGAAAAATTTTTCCAGTCCATATCATCTACCCAGTAGATTTTTGCCAGTGTCTCATCAAGAGGAAGACCGATGGCAGCACCTGCCGGGGAAACATGCTTAAAGGAGGTTGCAGCGGGAAGGCCCGTTGCTTTTTTCAGATCCCGAACAAGCTGCCAGCCATTGAAAGCATCCAGAAAATTAATATATCCCGGTCTGCCGGAGATCACCTTGATGGGAAGCTCAGAACCGTCCGCCATATAGATTTTGGATGGTTTCTGATTCGGGTTGCAGCCATATTTTAATTCTAATTCCTTCATTGAAAATTCCTCCTTTATTTGTTTTTATTTACAATTTTTGTCTCGTACTTTCCGGTTGCAATGTCAATATATCTCACGAACAGAGAAACCTTGTTATCCTCGTTAAGGCTTTCCCACAGCATTTCTGTAAAAGCATCCATATCATCAGGAATCGCTACCAGCTTTGGCTCTCCTTCAAAGCTTGGAAGCGGATCTCCGTCGCACTTGTAAGTATGGATAAAATGCCCTTCTCCTGCCTTTGCATTCTCATATGCAAAGGTGTAACGGTTACAGGAGGATGGATCACCGTTGTTGCTCTTTAAAATGGACATTGCGTAATTGTAACCGCCGTTTTCCAAATGAAGAATACCGGAAATACGCGGCGTATAATTTGGTCCGTCAGGCTCGAATTCGCGGCATCTCAGGGACTGCTCAAAGGTAAGCTGATGATCCATTCCTTCATAGATCGTATCGGTCTGGTCACCATTTGTAACGATCGTCTTATTTCCAAGTACACGTACCGGAGCGTAAATGATCAGGCTTGGGTCCACAAGCTTGGAGGGATCAAACGCCTGAGTGCGGATACCTTCTCCGTCTTCCACAAATACGCGGTTTCTGCTGTTTACGCTTCTGCCCATGATGAAATAAGCTGTTACCGCCTTCGTTCCATCAGCGGAACGCCCGATGATGATTCCTCTTCCCGGGTAAGAATTCTCTTTCAGCTCTTTTTCCAGTGATAACATTTCCATAATCTGCTCTCCTTTTCATAAAATGAGGTGTAGTAAAAAAGTGTGCGCCTTGGCGCACACTTGCGCCGGAGCGCGGTTGCGTCAGCAACCATTTTCCTCTTGCGCGCAGTGCGCATTCCCGCAGCGTAAGCTGCGTTTTTGTTTCAAAGGAAAGTTCAGCAAGTTTTCACGCAGAGCAAACTGAAATGCTTTCCTTTGAAATAAAAAACGCCTGGGAAGCCCTTCTTCCAGGCTGCCCAGGCGGTCGGCACAATTGTATTACTGCACTCCCTGTAGGTATCCCTACTTTCCGCCAGTCATGCAGCACCTCTATTATAGTACAATACTTCTCTGCAATTTTCAAGATACAAAATATATTTATTCCCATTTACAGCTAAATTATAAGCTTTTATCCATTTCTATCTGTGCTGCAATATCTGCCTTCATCTGCTCCCACGCTTCCGGATGATCCACATAATATTTTGGACATTCCTTTCCCGTCACATCGTAGTGCCGGATCACATTGTCCTGAGTCAGACCAAACCTGAGACAAAGCCATGCAGCAAGCTTTACCACAGATTCATATGTAGCGTCATTAAAAGCCCCGCTCTCATCAGGATGACAGCATTCAATGGACAGAGTATCCACATTCCTTTCGTTGGTAGCATAGGACAGCTCCGATGTGGGAATGCACTGGATCACCTCACCCTCCAATCCAACCACGAAATGACTGCTTACCTTTGTTTCATGGGTCTGCGCCAGATTTTCAAAGTAATCCCGGTTATTCTGCGCAGAGGCTCCGGGATTCGCAGTATAGTGGATCGCAATGTAGCTGACATTAGAAATACTTAGCTGCGGTCTGGAATATTCATTTGGAGTCAGAAGCTGCACGTCAATGTACGGTGCTCCCTGTGCCATCCATTCTTCCGGCCCGCTCCCGCTGTTCTGCTGTACCGTTTCTATAATATCCGCTTGCCGTCTGTTCTCCGCCATTCGCAGCGCAAACGTACCTGCCAAAACGAAAAAAAGCGCAAAAAGGATACATGCAATCAACACACGGCGGTTTCTCTGACGTACTCTGCCTTTTTTGCTTTGTCTTTTATCGGAATCAGGCCGCCTTGGATAAGAAGACGGCCTGGGAGTTTTTTTTGTCATTATTATTTGTCATCAAGGCTGTAGTTTGGAGCCTCTTTTGTAATGTGAATGTCATGTGGATGAGATTCTTTTAAAGATGCAGCAGAAATCTTGATGAATTTGCCGGTTGTCTTCAGCATCTCAATATTTTCTGCTCCGCAGTAGCCCATACCGGAACGAAGACCGCCCATAAGCTGGAATACAGTGTCCTCTACATGTCCCTTGTATGCTACACGGCCTTCCACGCCTTCCGGAACAAGCTTCTTTGCATTTTCCTGGAAGTAACGGTCCTTGCTGCCGTTTTCCATAGCAGCGATAGATCCCATTCCGCGGTAAACCTTATATTTTCTTCCCTGATACAGTTCAAAGGTTCCCGGGCTTTCATCACAGCCTGCAAAGATGCTTCCCATCATGCAGACATTTGCGCCTGCTGCGATCGCCTTTGTGATATCTCCGGAGTATTTGATACCGCCATCGGCAATGATCGGGATATTGTAACGCTTTGCGACTTCATAGCAGTCCATAACAGCGGTAACCTGCGGTACACCGATACCTGCAACCACACGGGTGGTACAGATGGATCCAGGTCCGATACCTACCTTTACAGCATCTACACCTGCATCGATCAATGCCTTGGTAGCTGCACCTGTTGCAACGTTTCCTGCAATAACCTGCAGATCCGGGTAAGCTGCCTTAATCTCACGCACAGCTTTTAAGATATTTTCTGAATGACCGTGAGCGGAATCAATTACCACTACATCCACATTTGCATTTACCAGGGCCTCCACACGGGCAAGCACGTTTGCCGTAATGCCTACTGCTGCGCCGCAGAGCAGACGTCCCTGTTCGTCCTTTGCAGCCAGAGGATACTTGATCTGCTTTTCAATGTCCTTAATGGTGATCAAGCCTTTTAAGTTAAAATCATCATCTACAATGGGTAATTTTTCTTTACGGGATTTTGCAAGAATCTTCTTTGCTTCTTCCAGAGTGATTCCCTCTTTTGCGGTGATCAGTCCTTCAGAAGTCATACATTCTTTGATCTTTTTGGTAAAATCTGTTTCGAATTTAAGATCACGGTTTGTAATGATTCCTACCAGCTTGCCATCTTCTGTGATGGGGACACCGGAAATACGGAATTTTGCCATAAGATCATTTGCATCTTTTAATGTGTGTTCTGGAGATAAGAAAAAGGGATCGGTGATAACACCATTCTCGGAACGTTTTACTTTGTCGACTTCGTCTGCCTGGGCTTCGATAGACATGTTTTTGTGGATAATACCAATACCGCCCTGTCTCGCCATGGCGATCGCCATTCTGTGCTCAGTAACGGTATCCATTCCTGCGCTCATCATAGGAATGTTCAGTTTAACTTTTTTGGTCAGGTAGGTTGTGACATCAACCTGATTTGGAATTACTTTTGAATACGCCGGAACTAACAGGACGTCGTCGAAAGTAATGCCTTCACCAATGATAGTACCCATTGCATTTCCTCCCTTGTTTAAATGTTATTGATTTTCAATTTGGTTTGTCCCCTAGTGTAACAAAAAATCAGATACGTGTCAATCCATGAATTTAATCCAAAAATACCTTGCTGGGAGCGCAATTTCTCATGGAATTTGCCAAAGCCTCATCCGGCTCTATGATAACCTTGCAGAGATCCGCGCCGTCTTTGACAATAATAGCATAGCGCTTGTGTTCCGGATTTCCTGATGAAAAATCCAATACCTTCAGCTTCTGGTTACTGTTATAATAATCCATTCTGTGAGAATTCACCGGTGCCATCAGATCTGCTTCCTGCAGCTTCACGTTTTTTACTTTTTTTCTCTTTGTCTTTGCCATGATCTTGTCAATGTCCAGCTCCCCGTTTACAAACAGGTACTCAAATTCAAGATCTGTACCTGGAATGATGAAGTAACATGCTATGCCAAGTGCAATGGCTCCAATCAGAAGAATCGGTGTGATCAGCAGACCTGCTGCAGCAACCAGAGCTGTCAGCACGATCAGACCGTATTTCACCAGCATGTCCTTTGCGGTTCTCTCTTTTTTTACAAGTAACTCAGAATACAAATCGCTCATATCAATATCCTCTCCTTTTAGCCTTACGTATAAGTTTGAAACTATATGAATGAGTATAGCACAAAAAAGGACCAGCGTCTATGACGCCGGTCCTCTTAATTTCAAAAACTTTTTATAAATTACATCATTCCCATGCCCTGTCCGCCAGCCGGCATTGCCGGTGCATCTTCTTTGATGTTTGCAACTACGGACTCAGTGGTCAGTAAGGTGGATGCTACGCTTGTTGCGTTCTGAAGTGCGCTTCTTGTAACCTTTGCCGGGTCAAGGATTCCTGCGCTTACCATATCAACATACTCCTCATTTACAGCGTCAAAGCCTACGCCTGGCTCGGACTCTTTTACTTTGTTGATGATAACGGAGCCTTCCAGTCCTGCATTTGCAGCGATACGGAACAGCGGAGCTTCCAGAGCCTTCAGGATAATGTTTGCGCCAGTCTTCTCATCTCCCTCAAGAGTAGCAGCAAGCTCTGCCACTTTCTTGGTAGCGTGTACATAAGCGGAACCGCCGCCTGCGATGATACCTTCCTCAACAGCTGCTCTTGTAGCTGCCAGTGCATCCTCCATACGAAGTTTTGCTTCTTTCATCTCAGTCTCGGTTGCAGCGCCTACACGGATAACTGCTACACCGCCTGCCAGCTTAGCCAGTCTCTCCTGAAGTTTTTCTCTATCGAAATCGGATTTTGTCTCCTCAATCTGGGAACGGATCTGTGCTACGCGGTTTGCGATTGCATCTTTGTCACCCATTCCGTCTACGATCACGGTATTCTCTTTTGCAACCTTGACGGATTTTGCACGGCCTAACTGAGCCATGGTTGCATCTTTCAGATCAAGTCCAACCTCATCGGAGATAACCTGTCCGCCTGTAAGGATTGCGATGTCCTGAAGCATTTCTTTTCTTCTGTCGCCATAGCCTGGTGCCTTTACAGCTACTACCTGGAATGTTCCTCTTAATTTGTTTACAATCAGGGTTGTCAGAGCTTCGCCCTCTACATCCTCAGCGATGATGAGAAGCTTTGCGCCTGCCTGTACGATCTGCTCCAGTAACGGAAGGACTTCCTGGATGTTGCTGATCTTCTTGTCTGTGATCAGGATGTATGGATCTTCCAGATTTGCTTCCATTTTTTCCATATCAGTTGCCATGTATGCGGAAATGTATCCACGGTCAAACTGCATACCTTCTACCAGATCAAGCTCGGTCTGCATGGTCTTGGACTCCTCAACAGTGATAACGCCATCCTTGGAAACCTTTTCCATAGCGTCTGCTACCAGCTTACCTACTTCCTCATCACTTGCAGAAATAGCTGCTACGTTTGCGATCTGAGATTTTCCGTTTACCTTCTGGCTCATGCTCTTGATAGACTCTACTGCTGCATCTGTAGCTTTTTTCATACCTTTTCTCATGATGATAGGATTTGCGCCTGCTGCCAGGTTTCTCATTCCTTCATGAACCATTGCCTGAGCAAGTACGGTAGCGGTTGTGGTTCCGTCACCAGCTACATCATTTGTCTTGGATGCAACTTCTTTGATGAGCTGTGCGCCCATGTTCTCAAATGCGTCCTCCAGCTCGATCTCTTTTGCAATGGTAACACCATCGTTTGTGATGAGCGGTGCGCCGAACTGTTTGTCAAGAACTACGTTTCTTCCTTTCGGTCCAAGGGTCACTCTTACGGTATCTGCTAATTTATTTACACCCGCTTCTAATGCGGTTCTGGCTTCTGCGCCATATTTGATTTCTTTTGCCATGATTTTTTCCTCCTGAAATTTTTTTAATGTCTATAAGGAAGTCAGCTTGCTTCCGCTAAGTGCTCTACTTAACAACAGCTAAAATATCGCTCTGCTTTACGATGATATATTCTTCGCTCTCAAGCTTAACTTCTGTTCCTGCGTATTTAGAGTAGATAACCTTATCACCTACTGCAACTTCCATCTTTACTTCCTTGCCATCTACAACTCCGCCAGGTCCTACAGCGATAACCTCTGCCTGCTGGGGCTTTTCCTGTGCCTGTCCAGGAAGAACGATTCCGGATTTTGTTGTCTCTTCTGCTTCTAACTGTTTTAATACAACTCTGTCACCTAATGGTACTAATGTCATGATCTATGTCCTCCTTTATTTTTGAAAACCTTCTTTTTCTTACTAGCACTCATTTAAATTGAGTGCTAATCACTGTTCATTATATTATTCAATTCCTTCATTTTCCGCAACCCCTTTCAGAATCGCATTTTAAATTATATTCTCTTTTTATTTCTTTTATACTCATTTTTTCTTTGTTTTTCTCACTTTCTCATTTTTCACAATCTTTTTACATATTAAAAACAATCTTCCATATCAAAACGCAGAAAAAAACTGCCTCCTGCCTGAACTGCAGAAAACAGTTTTTCCTTTGCGCCTTTAAGCCTTTTTATTTCTTTGTACCTTAATTTCATCCAATTCATCAAATATCACTTCATTCAAAACTTTAATATACGTTCCCTTCATACCGGAAGAACGTGATTCTATGACGCCGGCACTCTCGAATTTTCTTAAAGCATTTACAATAACAGACCTGGTAATCCCCACACGGTCAGCAATTTTGCTTGCCACCAGAATGCCCTCATCACCGTCCAGTTCCTCAAAAATATGAATGATCGCCTCCAGCTCTGAGAAGGACAGGGTATTAAATGCTGATTTTACCACCTGTTTCTTTCTGTCTTCCTCAGCATTTTCTTCATGTACGGCACGCATCATTTCCAACCCCACTACAGTAGTGCCATATTCGCTGACAATAATGTCTTCAATGTCGTAGGCTCTGTCCTTGCGGTACATGAAAACAGTTCCCAGTCTCTCACCCGCAATGTCAATGGGATTGATGATTCCCTGATAACTGCTTGACACATGTTCAAAGCCCAGTGTCTGAAGGTTTACGTTTTCCTTCGTAGACAAAACACCCAGGAATCTCTCATTCAATAAAGCATCTACATAACCGCCGACCTTGTCCTCCATAAGCTCTGTGATCTCTTCTACTCCCGGGCACATGCTCACACCCAGAACCTTACCTTTTTTGCTGAGAACAAGAATATTAGAACTTAGGGTTTCCATCAGGACCTGGCAGATATCATTGAATACAACCTTGCTGGAGTTTGAATTGTGCAGAAGCTTATTGATTTTTCTTGTTTTATCTAACAACTGAACGCTCATCTTTTCCTCCTTTCGCCTTTGTTAAAAATATAAAACTGCATGATACTATCATACTACACGTTTTTCCTCATATTTACAAGACATTTTTACTATTTTTCAAATTTGCTTTGCTTTTCTGAAAATATTTTTCTTTCAGGTTTATTAGCTGAAAACACACTTTAAACGACAAAAACGGGAAATTACAGATTATTTCTGCCTTTCCCGCTTTTCTGTCATATACGCTTCTTTATGACTCATCCAACACTTGTTCCCCGCTCCGCAAGTACACGGGAAACGCTGCGGTTTATCCCTTTCTCTGCTCCACGTATCCGCAGGTTTCCTGGCTGCATGCCAGCTTGCTGCCTTTTTCTACCATATAGCTGCCACAGACGGGGCATTTCTTTTCGGACGGCTTCTGCCAGGACATGAAATCGCATTCCGGATTATCCTCGCATCCATAATATTTCCGTCCTTTTTTCGTCTTTTTCAGTACGATCTCCTTGCCGCACTTCGGACATGCCACGCCGATTTTTTCATAATAGGGCTTGGTGTTCCTGCAATCGGGGAAGCCCGGGCATGCCAGGAACCTTCCGTGAGGACCATATTTGATCACCATGTTCCGTCCGCAATTGTCACAGATAACATCTGTCACCTCGTCCTGGATCTCCACCTTTTCCAGCTCCCTCTGAGCTGCGTCCACATCTGTCTTCAGATCCGGGTAGAAGTTGCGCACAACGGTCTTCCACTGAACGGTACCTCCTTCCACACAGTCCAGAAGGCCTTCCATGGTAGCTGTAAAGTTTACATCCACAATGCTTGGAAAAGCCTGCTTCATGATGTGGTTCACCACCTCGCCAAGCTCTGTCACATACAGATTTTTCTGTTCCTTTGCAACATAGCGGCGGCTGATAATGGTTGTAATGGTAGGCGCATAGGTACTCGGTCTTCCGATTCCCAGTTCCTCCATGGTCTTTACCAGGGAAGCCTCTGTATAATGAGCTGGCGGTTGGGTAAAATGCTGCTCTGGCTTTAATTCCTTTAAAGTAAGCTTCATGCCCTTTTCCAGGCTCTGACTTAATACATTGCTTTTTTTATTGTCCTCATCCTGGGTATACACGGACATAAAACCGTCAAATGCCACTTTAGAGGCAGCCACAGTAAATACGTATTCCCCTGCCCCTATCTTTACGGAGGTTGTTTCGTAGCGTGCCGCTGCCATACGGCTGGCTGCAAAACGCTTCCAGATCAACTGGTAAAGGCGGAACTGATCCCTGGACAGAGAATCCTTCAGCAGAGCAGGAGTCCGGCTGATATCCGTGGGACGGATCGCCTCGTGGGCATCCTGTATCTTCTGACCCTTTTTCACAGATTTTTCTGTTGTTGACACATACTGCTCTCCGTACTGGGCTGCAATATAAGCTCGTGCTGCCCCGTCAGCTTCCTCTGAAATTCTGGTTGAATCGGTACGCAGATAGGTGATCACACCCACCGTGCCGTTTCCTTTTATATCAATACCCTCGTAAAGCTGCTGCGCCAGACGCATGGTTTTCTGCGTGGAAAAATTCAGCGTCTTGGAGGCTTCCTGCTGTAAGGTACTGGTAGTAAAGGGCAGCGGCGCATTTTTGATGCGCTCGCCTTTTTTTACTTCTGTCACTTCAAACTGACAGTCTTTCAGCTTCTCCAGGATCTCGTCCATTTCCTTCTTGTTATGAATGGCTATTTTTTTGTCTGTTCCGTAAAACTTTGCTTCCAGGGCTTTCTTTTCCCCTTCTGCAAGAAATGTTCCGTCCAGACTCCAGTATTCTTCCGGGATAAAGGAATTGATCTCCTCCTCCCTGTCACAGATGATGCGGAGGGCTACCGACTGAACACGTCCCGCACTTAAGCCTCTTTTCACCTTAGCCCAGAGCAGCGGGCTGATGGAATAACCAACCATACGGTCCAGCATACGCCGCGCCTGCTGAGCGTCCACCAGGTTCATATTCAACTCTCTGGCATGCTTCAGGGAATCCTTCACTGCCGTCTTTGTGATCTCATTGAAGGTAATGCGGTACATTTTTTCCGGCGCTTCCTTGAGCGCCTGGGTCAAATGCCAGGAGATCGCCTCACCTTCCCGGTCAGGGTCCGTTGCCAGATAAATCTTATCTGCCTTCTTCGCCGCTTTGCGAAGCTTGGCAAGAAGCTCTCCTTTTCCCCTGATGGTAATATATTTGGGTTCAAAATCATTCTCCACGTCAATACCAAACTGGCTTTTGGGAAAATCCCTCACATGACCGTTGGATGCTTCCACGTCATAATTTGAACCAAGAAATTTTTTTATTGTCTTTACTTTTGCAGGTGACTCTACAATCACCAGATATTTCGCCATGCTACCTCTCCTAGTCATAATGAATCTTTATGTTACTGATCACGCAGTGAACCGTAACATCTTTGTTTCTGCTTCCCCCTACGTCCCGGAGCATGGAAAATATCCATGTCCTAATCCCGACGCACATAATAGTGTCTTCCCACCTCGCGGATAAGTCCCATAAGCTCCAATTCCGTAAGGATGCTGCTTACCCGTCCGGGCAAAAGTCCTGTTTTTATGATAATGTCATCCGGATTTTTTGGTCGTAAATCGAGACAACTATACACCAAATCCAAATCTTTAGCAAGTACCAACTTTCTTTTTTCATCAGATTTTCCCTTCTCCAGTCCCGAAATCCCCCACTCAGCCAGCAGGACTTCCGGGCTGTAAGCAATTCCTGCCCCATCGTAGATCAGCCTGTGGCACCCTTTGCTAAGAGCGCTGTTCACCGCTCCCGGCACTGCATAGACGCCTCTTCCCTGGTCCAAAGCGGTCCCGGCCGTAATCAGGGAGCCGCTTCGCTCTTTTGCCTCCACCACCAGTACCACATCGGAAATGGCACTGATGATCCTGTTTCTCGCCGGAAAATACCATGGCCGCGGCTGCGTTCCCGGCGGCAATTCACTCAGAATACCTCCTCCATGCTCCAGTATGGAGCTGTACAGCTTTCGATTGAAAGCCGGATAACAGATATCCACTCCATTTCCCAGCACTGCAAAGGTCGGAGTCCCTCCCTCTATGGCGCCTTTATGCCCCTCTGCGTCAATGCCCTGCGCCATACCGCTGATCACCTGCACCCCAGCGCCGCTCAGAGTCCGGGCATAGTGAAATGCCTGTGTCCGTCCATAGGCGCTGCACATTCTGGCACCCACCACAGCAATGGACGGTTTTGTAAAATCCGGTAACTGTCCCAGATAATAAAGCTTATCCGGCATGTTTGGCAGATTTTTCATTTTTTCAGGATAATCCGGGTCAGCCTTTCCGATGCAGCAGATTCTGTCTTTCAGTGTTCCTTCCAATATAAAATACCTCCTGATCCTGTTTTTTATGTCATTTGAATTTCTAATTCCAATATTTTTTGTCAAAAGCACGGTAGCTTAATGCTTCCCCCATGTGTGCTGTTTGGATTTTCTCCTCTCCTTCCATATCCGCTATGGTTCGTGCTACCTTCAGGATCCGGTGATAAGCCCTGGCGCTGAAATTCATTTTTTCAAAAGCACGGCGGAACAGGCGGCTGGCATCCCCTGTCATCACACAGTATTTTTCAATCTGCTCTCCCGACAGCTCACTGTTAAATGTCACTTTTTCGCCCTCATAGCGCAGACGCTGGAATTCTCTCGTCTTTTCTACCCGTTCCCGGATCACGGCAGAGCTTTCCCCCTTTTTTGAGCTGTTTATCTGAGAAAAGGTGACTGCAGATACCTCGGCACACAGATCAATTCTGTCCAGAAGAGGCTGGCTGATTTTTCCAAGATAATGCGCCACCTCCCCTGACGTACAGCGGCACCTGTCCATATCCGGATAATAGCCGCAGGGACAAGGATTCATAGCAGCCACCAGCATAAAGCCTGCCGGAAAGCAAAAGGTTCCGCCTGTTCGGGATAACTGCAGTCTTCTATCCTCCAGAGGCTGCCGCAGGATTTCCAGACTTCGCCGGGAAAACTCCGGCATTTCATCCAGGAACAGCACACCACGGTGGGCAAGCGTCACCTCACCTGGCCCTGGGATGCGCCCTCCTCCTGCCAGCGACTGAGGTGAGCTGGTATGATGCGGGCATCGGAAGGGTCTTGTTTCAATAAGCGGATTTTCCGGGCTCAAAAGTCCGGCAATGCTGTAGATCTTCGTCAGTTCCAGACTTTCCTCAAATGTCAGCCTTGGCATGATCGTGGGGATTCTCCTGGCAAGCATGGTTTTTCCGGTTCCCGGAGGGCCGATAAACAAAATATTATGAAAGCCGCTCACTGCGATCTCCGCAGCCCGGCGGGCGCTCTCCTGTCCCCGGATATCTATAAAATCCACATTTTCCCCCTGCCTTTTCATGCTTCGGGACGCTTCGGCCTGCCAGGTCCTTTTCAGATATTTTTCCGGTTTCTCCAGACAGTCGATCATTTCGGGTAAGGTGCGCACGCCGATCACCTTCATATCGGATACAAGCCTTCCCTCTTCCAGATTTTCATAGGGAATGATGCAAAAACGGCACCCCAGCTCTCTGGCACAAATGACCCTTGGAAGGATACCGGGCACAGCATGGATTTCCCCGTTCAGCCCGATTTCTCCAACGATCATCACACCGTCCAAAAGCCCGGAACGGATCACACCTGCGGCAGACAGCACAGCGGCTGCTACCGGCATATCAAAACCGGCTCCTTCTTTTCTGATATCAGCAGGAGTAAAATTTACTGTGACGCGCTTCGGCGGCAGCATGATACCATTATTCCGCAGGGCAGTCCTCACCCTGTCCTGTGCTTCCTTCACCTGGGCTGACGGAAACCCTACCATAGTAAAAGAAGGCAGACCATCGCTTACGTCTGCCTCTACATGGATTGGGCATACTTCCATTCCCAGGATCGTTGCAGATAGTACACTTGCAAACAATATTGTTCCTTTCTGCAGACCTTTTCCCGCTCCCGCAGCAGGAAACGTCCGTCTTATATTCTATTTACAGTTCATTGGGAAATCAAAAGACAGATTACACACTTGAGATAAGACATTTTATGATAGTTAGAGTTTATTATAGCCCATTATGCTCCATTTTGCAATAGTGCAATTCGTTCTGTTTTATACTTCTTGCATAAAAAATAGAAAAAAGAGGTGAGTACCCATGAAATTCCAGCGTCTTCAGGACTTAAGAAATGATGCAGATATGTCTCAGAAACAGATCAGTGAAATTCTGCACATCAGCCAGAGGTCTTATTCTCACTATGAGACAGGCTCCCGCAATATCCCCATTGAAATGCTTATCCGCCTGGCGAACTACTATGACACCAGTATTGACTATCTTGTAGGAAGAACAGATAATAAGAAGCTTTTAAAATAGAATGAATCTGATAAAAGCTGTAAAAGGACCTGACCGGATAATGGTCAGGTCCCTTTATTTTTTAATTTCCTTCGTTTCTCTTTTTTTGTTCCATCGCAGCAATTTTCTGGATATTGGCTACCTCGTACTCGTTAAAAACCGAATCCTGCTGGGAGTCAAAAGTTTCCGCATCCACGGTGCCGTTATACCAGGATTTGCTGTTAAAATAATCTGCGATCCGCTGTGTGACAAACTTCCGTCCATGGCGAGCGTAAATCTCATTTTTTGCCAGCTCCAGGTCAGAGGAGGAATACTGAGACAGCTCCTCGTCTGTCAGATAACGGCTGTCGCTGTCTGCAAAATAATAATCCCCATTCTGGGCCGCCCCTGCGGTATTTCCGGCAGGCGTCACTGTGGGCACAGGCGTAGCCGTCGCTGTCACAGCCTTTGTTCTGGTCATGATACAGTTCACGGAAGGTGTCACCCCGCCACCTGCATTCTCGGTAGTGGACAGCTTCAGATAGAGTCTGCCCTGGTCAAAGGTCATACTGCCACTGACGCGGTTTCCCCAGGAATCCGTAAAAGAAAACTTTGCCGCATTTCCCGCAACCTCGGCGGTAACATCCGCCTCCGAAACATGGGTTCCCTGGGCATCGCTTGCCTGGCTGAAGCTGAAGGAAACGGATTTTGTGCTGATATTATAAATGTTTACAGCGGCAAGACCGTCCGTGCTGTACCAGACATTCCAGTAATCATCCGGATTAAAAGCCGGGGCACGGGTAATGACTGGTGTGGGAGTCGGAGTTGCCGTTGGCTCCGGGGTAGGGGTTGGAGTCGCAGCCGGAGTCGGGGTTGCCTTTGGAATGCTTTCCAAAGCCTCTAGCGCCGCCGCTTTCTGCTGTTCCTTCCGGATACTTCTTTTATGGTTTGCAAGAAGCAATGCAGCCACTCCCATCATCAGGAAAATGGCAATCAGCGTGATCAGTATTACTTTCAGTATATCTTTATTTTTTCTCATTTTTTCCGTTCGTCCCTCGCTTCATAAAAACTACGGGAACCGCTGCTCGCCACACGGCGCTCGCAGCTATTCTTCATTCCTGTCCGTTCCAGCAATAGGTGCATAGCTTGCATGGCTCAATATCAATGGATTTTTTCAAGTCATCAAGGCGGTGGTATTTTAAGGTTGTAAAATTCAATTCCTTGCGGATTTCCTCCAGCATCTCCTTATAATTGGTGGAATCCGGATTTGCATAATCCTGAAGGATCTTATCGTTTACGTTCTCCCCTTCCCGCTTTGCAATAATCCTTCTGGTGATCAGATCCATCTCGGATTTGGAGCGGGAGAAGTTCAGGTACTTGCATCCGTAAAGCAGCGGCGGACACGCCGGACGTATGTGCACCTCTTTTGCCCCGTTGTTGTAAAGGAATTCTGTAGTTTCCCGAAGCTGGGTTCCCCTTACAATAGAGTCGTCTATCATCAGGAGGCTGTTTCCCTTGATCAGTTTATGAACCGGGATCAGCTTCATTCTGGCGATCAGGTTTCTCTGGCTCTGCTGTGTCGGCATAAAGGAACGCGGCCATGTTGGGGTATATTTAATAAACGGACGGGCAAACGGCACACCGGAACAATTTGCGTATCCGATGGCGTGGGCAATACCGGAATCCGGCACACCAGCCACAATATCCGGACGTACCTCTCCCATATCTCTCTGGGCAAGGATATCTCCGCATTTGTACCGCATTTCCTCCACATTCACACCCTCATAGGTTGAGGTAGGATATCCATAGTATACCCACAGGAAGGAACAAATACGCATCTTATCTCCCGGTTTCTGCAGAACCTCGACGCCTTCCGGTGTAATAAAGTCAATCTCACCAGGTCCCAGCTCCTTCAGATCCTCATAGCCCAGATTAATATAGGCATGGCTCTCGAAGGAAGCACAGCAGGCTCCGTCTTTTTTACCGATCACCAGCGGAGTACGTCCAAGACGATCCCTGGCAGCATAAATTCCTTTTGGTGTAAGGATCAGCATGGTCATGGAGCCATCTATCAATTCCTGGGCGTAACGGATTCCCTCAACCATTGTTTCCTTCTGATTGATCAGGGATGCCACCATCTCTGTGGGATTCACGTTTCCTCCGCTCATTTCCAGAAAATGTGTCCTGCCGTTTTTGAAACAGTTCTCGATCAGCGCATCCATATTATTGATCTTTCCAACCGTTGTGATGGCAAAATTTCCCAGATGGGAACGCACCAGCAATGGCTGCGGCTCACTGTCTGAAATACAGCCGATACCTAAATTGCCTTCCAGCTCCACTACATCTCTGTCAAACTTCGTTCTGAAAGGTGAGTTTTCAATATTATGAATCGAACGGTCAAAGCCTTTTTTCTCATCATATAAGGCCATGCCGCCTCTGCGTGTTCCCAGATGGGAATGGTAATCAATTCCAAAAAAAAGGTCCATCACACAACTGGATTTTGAAGCTACTCCAAAAATTCCACCCATTTTTTTCGTCTCCTCTTATATTATTAGTAAGGTTATTTATACATCACACGCTTCATTATATAAAAACTGCCAAAAGAAGTAAAGCTATTTTTTCTCCTTAATAACGCCCTGGCGGTAAGCATCCAAAAGCTGTGTCAGCTCTCCGATCCTTTCTTTCAGTGCTTTTCCGTTATCTGTATCGCCCACAAGACATCTCTTGGACGTATAACGCACTGCCACACGGTTGGATACAATGTCCCGCTCCTCAGAGACTGCCACCTCTGTGGAGGTGAAGGGTTCGTGTGCCGTAAGCACCAGGCCATAGGAATTGTAAATCAGCGTATAGCCTGCAATTCCTGTTACCTTTCTGTATGCTTTGGAAAAACCGCCGTCAATGACAATGACCTTGCCATCACATTTGACCGGATTTTCTCCCTCGCTCTGATGCACCGGAACATGACCGTTTATGATATGCCCCTCCTCCGGATCAAGACCGAATTCCTCCAGCATACGGTTTACCACCTCTTCATTCTCAAGAAGACGATAGTATGCGTTCTTTTTCTCTTTATGTGTGGCTTTGTCCGCAATGAAATACCGCTCAAAGGTACTCATCTTGTCCTTGCCGAACAAAGGTGAATTTGGTCCGGCCCAGATATACCATAAAATATCCCTGCTTTTTTGCATTTCTTCTTCATCCAGGGCAAAAAACGCACGGCGTACATGGGCCTCCAGCACATCATACAATGCCTTGCCCTTGTAGGTTTCCCCGTGCACGGTCACCTCCTTAAAGGTTCCGTCTTCATTTAACGGAATGCTTCCGTGGAACAGAAGGTTTCCATTATATACTTTATAAAGACCGCCCTTGTCCAAAAGCAAACGCACATGGTTCTGCAGCTTTTCGCAGTTCCTAAATGCCAGTGAAAGGCGTTCCATCACATCCTTTTCTCCCTCTGTCAGCTCAGATGGCGCATTCCAGTCCACGGTAGGGAAGCTCGTGTCAAGCAGCGGATACGTGTTTCCGTCCGGCATGGTAATGGTTCCCTTTTCCGGGTCGATCCGCTCCAGGAGAATCCTGTCCTCCATGAGGAAATCTTTGTTTTTCTTTACAAGCTGCTCTTCCAGCTTGAACTGGATAATGGAAATGGCCTTGTGCATCTTCCGGCTCAGTTCCTTTTCCAGCGCATTATAATTAGAAGAATTTCCTTTGATCTCAAATACATTGCACGGGTCATCCCGGTAGGTTTCCAGTGCAAAGGCTGCCAGCGGCATCATATTGATACCGTAGCCGTCCTCCAGAATATCCAGATTATCATACCGGATGCTGTTGCGGATAACCGTGGCAATACAGGCAAGCTGGCCTGCTGCTGCTCCCATCCAGACTACATCGTGATTTCCCCACTGAATGTCCAGAGAGTGATACTCCATCAACCTGTCCATGATAAAATGAGGACCCGGACCTCTGTCAAAAATATCCCCCAGAATATGCAGATGGTCCACTACAAGACGCTGGATCAGCTCCGCCAGCGCTATGATAAAATTCTCCGCCCTTCCGATCTCAATAATGGTATTTACAATTGCGTCATAGTAAGCTTCCTTGTCCAGAACCTCTGCTTTCTCCGTGATCAGTTCCTCGATCACATAAGCATAGTCCGCAGGAAGGGCTTTCCGAACCTTGGAACGGGTATATTTGGAGGCCGTTGTTTTGCAGACTTCGATCAGACGGTACAAAGTGATCTTGTACCAGTTTTCCATATCGTCCTCCTGCCGCTTTACGTATTCGATTTTTTCCTTCGGATAGTAGATCAGCGTGGCAAGAGAGCGCTTGTCATTATTGCTCAGAGTGTGCCCAAATACGTCGTCTATCTTTTTGCGCACCGCGCCGGAGCCGTTTCGCAGCACATGGGAAAAAGCCTCGTATTCCCCATGTACATCGGACAGAAAATGTTCGGTTCCTTTCGGCAGATTCAAAATAGACTGGAGATTGATGATCTCCGTAGACGCCTTCCCAATGGTCGGGTACAGCTCTGCCAGCCGCTGCAGATACCGCAGTTCCTCTTTTCTCATAAATACCTCCTTGCTACATCCCTCTTTTTTTCAAAACTCGCTTCTGATCCGCTACATTGCATTCTTTGTAAAATCAAAAAGCGACATCTGATTTGACTGCGGAATGTCTCCAAACATTCCCAGATCATCCATCAGATCAATAACGGTTTTACTTACCTTTGTCCTGTCACGGAAATCATCCTTGGACAGGAATTTTCCATCTTTTGCAGCCTCCACAACGGCATCAGCCGCCTTATCGCCCAGACCCTCTATCGTGTCCAGGGCAGGCATCAACTTCTCTCCTATAATCTGGAACCGATGCGCTTTAGCTGTATACAAATCGATGGGAAGAAAATCAAATCCCCTGGCATACATCTCCTGCACAACACGCATATCCTTTAAAGTATCCTGCTCTTTTTTGGATGCCTGGTCCCCTTTTTTGCGTATTTCTGCCATATAATATTCCAGGCGGTCACGTCCCATACACATCAGCTCATAGGAAAATGCAGTTGCGCGGATACTGAAATAAGCGGCGTAATAAGCCAGGGGCTGAAATACCTTATACCACGCAATCCTGTACGCCATCATAACATAAGCTGCCGCGTGTGCTTTAGGGAACATGTACTTGATCTTTTTGCAGGACCAGATATACCAATCCGGTACTCCATGCTCCTTCATGACCGTGATCCACTCGTCTCTCAGACCTTTTCCTTTACGCACACTCTCCATGATCGTAAAAGAAAGACCGCTCTCCACTCCCTTTCCGATCAAGTAGATCATAATATCATCACGGGTACAGATCGCAGTGGAAATGGTGGCTTTTCCCTCCTCGATCAGCGTCTGGGCATTGCCAAGCCACACGTCTGTACCATGGGAAAGACCTGCGATACGGACCAGGTCCGAAAAGTATTTTGGCTTTGTATCAATAAGCATCTGCATAGCAAAATCCGTACCGAACTCCGGAATTCCCAGACAGCCCAGCTTACATCCGCCGATATCCTCCGGCTTGATCTTCAGCGCCTCTGTACTGGCAAACAGCGACATAACCGATTTATCATCCAGCGGAACGGTTCTGGCGCTGATATCGGTCAGATCCTCCAGCATACGGATCATGGTCGGATCATCGTGTCCCAGAATATCAAGCTTTAACAGGTTTCCGTCAATAGAGTGATAGTCAAAATGTGTGGTAACAATATCACTGTTTACATCATTTGCAGGGTGCTGGACAGGCGTGAATTTCTCGATCTCCTCCCCTTTTGGAAGCACAATGATACCTCCCGGATGCTGGCCTGTTGTACGCCTTACTCCTGTGCATCCCTGCACGATCCGGTTGATCTCGCAGTACCGTTTGTGCTGGTCTCTCTCTTCAAAATACTTCTTAACATAACCAAAAGCTGTCTTTTCTGCCAGGGTACCAATGGTTCCCGCCTTGAAGGTCTGTCCCTTTCCAAAGATGACCTCCGTATATTTGTGGGCATTTGCCTGGTATTCACCAGAAAAATTCAGGTCAATATCCGGCTCCTTGTCTCCCTTAAAGCCCAGGAAGGTTTCAAATGGGATATCAAAGCCCTCTTTATTCATTCTGGTCCCGCATTTCGGGCAGATCTTGTCCGGCATATCACAGCCTGCCATTCCCGCAAATTCCTTAATCTCCGGGGAATCAAAATCGCTGTATTTACACTCCGGATTAGGGCAGAGATAATGGGGCGGAAGGGGATTTACCTCCGTAATTCCCGCCATAGTAGCCGCCAGCGAGGAGCCTACGGAACCACGAGAGCCTACCAGATACCCGTCATCATTTGACTTCCACACCAGTTTCTGGGCAATAATATACATCACCGCATAACCGTTGGAAATAAT
Organism: Ruminococcus sp. 5_1_39BFAA; assembly: GCF_964240875.1. Taxonomy (NCBI): domain Bacteria; kingdom Bacillati; phylum Bacillota; class Clostridia; order Eubacteriales; family Oscillospiraceae; genus Ruminococcus; species Ruminococcus sp. 5_1_39BFAA. Next base: position 36,649 of record NZ_CAXSVO010000019.1, read on the forward strand.
GGAATTCAGTTCCTTATTCAGACGTTCCTCAACGATTCCGGGCAGCGGGTCGCCATACATTTCATGTGCCTTGTTAAAACAGATATCCTTTAAATTCTGGTCCGAATTTTCAATGATCGGCGGGAATTTATCCGGGTGTATAGGGGAAAGCTTTTCGATCATATCAGCAATTTTATTGGTGTTTGTGATCACCACTTCCTCTGCCTTTTCGCTTCCCAGATAAGAAAACTCCTCCAGCATTTCCTCTGTGGTACGCAGAAACAGGGGTGCCTGGTTATCTGCATCGGAAAATCCGTTTCCTGCCATGATGATACGGCGGTAAACCTCATCCTGCGGGTCCATAAAATGAACGTCACAGGTAGCCACTACAGGCTTTTTAAACTGCTCCCCAAGCTTCACGATCTTTTTGTTCAGGTCTATGAGATCCTCATCAGAATTCACCATATCATTTTTTTCATCAGCGATCATGAACCGGTTATTTCCTAGAGGCTGGATCTCAAGATAGTCATAAAATTTTACAAGCCTTGCAATCTCTGTATCCGGCGCATTGCGCAAAAGCGCCTGGTAAAGCTCTCCTGCCTCACATGCGCTTCCGATGATCAGGCCCTCCCGATGGGCTTCAAAAACGCTTTTTGGTACACGGGGACGTCTGTTGTAATATTTTAAATGGGACTGGCTTACCAGCTTGTAAAGATTGATTCTGCCGGTCTCATTGCGCATAAAGATCACCGCATGGTACGTGGGGAGCTTTCGGATGGTGTCTGCTGACACCGCCCCTTTTTCGTTCAGTTCATTTACATCAAAGATTTCTCTCTCTGCCAGCATTTCTACGAATTTTTCAAAAATCCGCGCCGTGCATTCCGCATCGTCCACAGCTCTGTGGTGATGATCCAGGGATACCCCCACAGCCTTTGCCACTGTATCCAGCTTGAAGCGGTTCAGGGCAGGGAGAAGGAATCTCGCCATACCCACCGTATCCGCATATGTAAAATCATTGGGAATTCCCAGGCGGTTGCAGTTTTCAATAATAAAGCTCATATCAAAATCCGCATTGTGTGCCACCATGGTAGCTCCCTGACAGAATTCCAAAAATTCGGGCAGTACCTTTTCAATGGTAGGCGCATCCATGACCATGGAATCATTGATGCTGGTAAGCTGCTCAATTCGGAAAGGAATGGGTACCTCCGGGTTTACAAAGGTAGAAAAACGGTCCGTAATCTGCCCGTTTTCCACAAGAACAGCTCCAATTTCGATAATTTTGCACGTCAGCGGAGAGAAGCCTGTGGTTTCAATGTCAAAAACCACAAATCTGCCGTCCAGCCGCTGCCCCTTTGCGTTTGTGACCATCCCCTTCAGGTCGTCCACAATATAGGCTTCCATGCCATAAAGCACCTTAAAATCCGAATCCTTCGGCACGCAGCCGCCCCATGCGTCAAAGCAGTGATTTGCTTCCGGGAAGGACTGCACCACACCGTGGTCTGTAATGGCAATCGCCTTATGCCCCCACTCATAGGCCCGTTTTACCAGAGCCTTTGCATCGGTGACACCGTCCATATCGCTCATCTTTGTATGGCAGTGAAGCTCCACCCTCTTCTGGGGGCTGGTATCTGTTCTCGGGTTCCGGAAATCGCCGATCTTTTTGATCCCGTTGATTGAACCAATGGTCAGCTCACTGTCAAAACGGTCTATGGTGGTGACACCCTTAAGCTTTAAGAAGGCTCCTTTTTTTACAGCCTCCGTAATCTCCGGAACCTGTTCATTACGCAGAAACAGCTTAATGGTTATGGAATCTGTAAAATCCGTGATGGGAAAGATCAGAATGGTCTTTTCGTTTCGGATCTCCCTTGCTTCCACCTCCATAACCTGGCCCCGCACAATGACTTCTCCCACTTCTCCGGTAATGGCTTCCAGTGCGGTAACCTCTCCGTCGAAATCGCGCCCATATACCACATCCGGATTCGGATCCTTTCGGAAGCCGCCGCGGTCGCCCCATTTTCCTTTTTTTTCGAAGGTCTTTTTCTCCCTGGATAATTCCTGTTTTTTCTCGGATTTTTCCGGAGATGCACCTGCTTTTTTCGTCTTTTTCTCTTCCGCTGCTCCGCCCGCGGAGCTTTCCTGCGCGCCCTCTTCTTTTCCGGAAATCTTTGCATGTTTTAAAACATTTTCCACTTCCTGACGGATCTGGATTGCTGCATTTTTGCGGTATTTGCTCTCCTCTGTCTCCACATATTCCAGTTCAACCTTCAGGTTCATGCCGCACCGCTCACAAAAAATCTTTTGAAGATATTCCACCAGGATCTCGCTTTTTTCTCTTGCAATAACAGAATCCGGCAGTGTCATGTGAAGAGTGTTATCCTGTGGAAATACAATCTCAGCACGCTTAAAAAGATTGTGCTCAAGCATATTATAATTCTTAAGCTCAAGCTCCATACTGGAACGGTAGGTATCCAGAAAATTGGCAGGTGTATACTGTTTGGACAGGAAAAAACGCTCGATCACCGTCACATTCAGCGTCAGCCCCGGAAAGCACTGGCGCTCGATCTGATCCTCCAGATCAAAAATATGCTTTTTATGGATCCAGCGGTCACTTCTGATATAAACCCGGATGCGGGTCTTTGCCGCATTGCAGGAAACCTTAGTGACGATCACATCCTCCAGAAGCTCCTTCAGCTCCTGCTTCAGTTTTAAGTTCGGAAATACATCAAAAAATTCTTTTTCCATTCTTCTTTTCCGTTACTTTTTCCAGTTTACAAGTTCTTCCCGCAGAGTATCCAGAAGCTGATCCTCCGGTACCTTCTTTATGATCTCGCCGCCCTTGATCAGAAGACCCACGCCTACTCCTCCGGCGATCCCGATATCCGCCTCCTTTGCCTCTCCGGGACCGTTTACCACACAGCCCATCACTGCCACTTTAATATCCAGCGGAATATCCTGCACCATAGTTTCCACCTTGTTTGCAAGACCGATCAGATCGATCTGGGTACGCCCGCAGGTAGGGCAGGATACCACCTCAACCCCGCCTTTTCTCAGGCCCAAAGTCTTCAGGATCCGTTTGGCGGATTTCACTTCCTCCAGGGGTGCTCCTGTCAGAGATACCCGGATGGTGTCCCCGATACCCTGATAGAGAATGATTCCCAGTCCAATGGCAGATTTGATATTTCCGGAATAAAGTGTTCCTGCTTCCGTAATTCCCACATGAAGGGGATAATCTGTCTTCTCCGCAATCAGCTCATGAGCCTTTGCGCACATCAATACATCTGAAGATTTAATGCTGATCACAAGATTGTCATAGCCAAGCTCCTCAATGATGCGCACCTTATCCAATGCGCTCTCCACAAGACCTTCTGCTGTTACTCCGTGATATTTCTCCACCAGCTCTTTTTCCAGAGAGCCGCTGTTTACGCCCACACGGATGGGTATATTCCGCTCCTTCGCAACATCTACGACTGCCTTTATCCGCTCTGTGCTGCCGATATTGCCCGGGTTGATACGGATCTTGTCAGCGCCGTTTTCCATTGCGGCAATGGCAAGACGGTAATCAAAATGAATGTCTGCAACAAGTGGAATATGAATCTGTTTTTTGATTTCCCCCAGGGCTTTTGCTGCCTCCATGGTTGGAACAGCACAGCGGATGATCTCGCAGCCCGCTGCCTCCAGAGCCAGAATCTGCTCCACAGTAGCCTCCACGTCCTCTGTCTTTGTATTGGTCATAGACTGGATCAAAACAGGGTTTCCTCCCCCTATTTTACGGTTTCCTATCTGAACGACTTTTGTATGTTCTCTGTACATGCTTTTTCCTCCAAACTCACACACTCGCGCCGAAGCGCGGTTGCGCCAGCAACCATATTCCTCTAACATAAAGAGAGAAAGAACGCCCTCACCGGACGTTCTTTGAGGTTTTTAATGCTGAATTTCCAGTAATTTATTTTTCAGATCCGCTTCCATGCGGCGCATTTCCTGCTCTGCCTGCTGGCGTTTTACCCTGCCTTCCTTCTGGATCTTCATCACATCATCCAGAGTCTGGATCAGGTCTGCATTTGTTTTCTTTAAGGTTTCAATGTCCACAATGCCGCGCTCTGATTCCTTTGCCGTTTCCACAGATGCCATATGAAGCGCCTCTGCATTCTTTTTCAGAAGCTCGTTTGTAAGGTCTGTCACCTGTCTCTGGGCATTGGCTGCCTCTGTGGAATGGGCGATTCCCAGCGCAAGCACCATCTGGCTCTTCCACAGGGGAATGGTATTTACGATGGTGGTCTGGATCTTTTCCACCATAGAGGTATCGTTATTCTGCACCAGACGGATCTGAGGCGCTGTCTGCAGGGAGATCATCCTGGTAAGCTCCAGGTCATGCAGCTTTTTCTCAAAACGGTTGCACTTGCTGTCCAGATCCTTTGCCTCCTGCGCATCCTCCGGAAGTCCGCTCAGGGCAGCCTTGTTTTCCAGCTCCTTAAGCTTTCCCTCCCGAACCTGGGTCAGCTTCTTTTTGCCAGCCAGGATGTACATGGTCAGCTCTTTGTAATAAGTCAGATTCTGGCTATACATTTTTTCCAAAATGGCTGAATCCTTTAAAAGACGGCGCTGGTGCTCCTGAAGAGAGCCTGTGATCTTCTGTACATTTACCTCAGCCTTTGCGTAGCGGTTCTTAAGAGTTTCGATTTTATTTCCCTGCTTTTTGAAAAATCCGAACAGACCTTTTTCTTCCTCTGTGGCATCAAAATCGCGAAGCTCGCCCACCACCTGGGTGATCAGCTCGCCCACCTCTCCAAGATCCTGTGTCTTTACATTTTCCAGGGCAGCATCAGAAAAATCAGCCATCTTTTTCTGTGTTCCCGCGCCATACTGCAAAATCTGATTGATATTTTCAATATCAATTTTCTCCGCAAAATCGTTTACCATCTGCTGTTCCTCAGGAGACAATACCGTCTGCTCCATCTCCTTTTTCACAGCCTCAGCCTCCGGCTCCGGGACCGCAAGTTCCTCCTTGGTTGCCCCGAAATCCGGCTCCAGTGTCAATGTAGGTGCTCCCCCGAAATCCTTAAATTCTTCTCCCATGCCTGTTCTCCTTTTTGTATGTTTTTCTGTGATCATTGTACCGCTTTTTCAGCAGCCTCACGCTTCATCTTTGCAAAATCATCCTCTGCCAGTCCCTCCTGGGCAAGAACCGTATGCAACACGGAAATGTCGCTGGATACGTCCCATGCAGTATCCTGAAAGATAGAATCCAGGATCTTTTCAAAGGCAATATTCAGGGTGTCGATCGTTCCTTCGATTTCTTTTTTCGAATTCCGAATATTTTCTCCTGCTACCGGTTGGCTGTCCATGTCCTCGTAAGCGTCCAGAAGCTTCACCGTCATAGGCAGATAATAGTCCATGAAATGGTTCAGATCCGGTATGATCTCCGGATGTTCCTTTGCCCGTTCAAAAATCTTCTGGACGATCAGCTCCATATGAGAAATCTTTCTGGAAATCTCCTCACCCGGAATGGCATCGTTACTCCGGCGGATCTTAACCAGATATTCATTTCCCTTATCCAATACCTCCTGCACATCCTTCGGCAGCTTTTCCTGCTGCTGCGCCTTTGCCTCAGCCTCCGCTTTCTGCTCAAGCTGCTCCTGAGTTGCCACATACTGGCGATATGTTTCGTTGCTGGTGATCAGGCAGGTTTCCTGCTTGTCCACATGCCCCTCCAGGAACCATCCCCTGGAAATCATGGCCTTGATGTCTTTTTTTACATATTTTACGGGTTTTCCAACTGCTCTGGATAGCTGTTCAAAATTACAGTAGGTGTGCTGGCCCAATGTCTTGATATACCGCTGAAAACGTCCCAGACGTACAAGGCTGCCGCAGCCCTTTCCTAACAGAACTGCTCCCGCTGCAGTAGCTGCTCCTGTAACGCAAAGTCCTGCTGCAAGGATCGGCCCTGTCCCTGTCAGTCCGGCAACCGTGGAGGCAATTGCCATAATGAGAAATCCGATTCCCATTCCTCCGGTCAAAATGCCGCCAAAGGTTGTCATAAGAATACCTTTTACACGCTCTCCGCCTGTCTTTCCGTAGAGGCTGAGTGCAGTCTCCTTTTTCGGTTCCGGAACAATTTTCTGTCTTTTTCCAAAAGGCGGCTGCTGGTATCCGTGATTTTTATGTGTTTCGTATGCCCGTGCATTGTGCTCCGGGTTCTCAGCGCCGCTCTTTGTGTTAAACGCACTGTCAAGTGCATCCCGCAGCGCATCGCTGCCTGTGTTGATCGCCTTGTTTACTGTCTGGTTGATATTCTGGCTCAGCTTTCGATAGTTTCCTTCATTTATGGCGCTGTCAATAATGTCCTGTATCTTATCTCCCAGGTCATCCCATTCCTGATATCCCATTTTTCCTCCAAGTCCCTGGTTTTGTCAGTTAATTTTTTATACTTTTTCATTATAACAAATCCATAGCAAAAAACAAGAGAAGGTGCGATTCCGAAAAAAAATATATTTTCCCATTGAACTTCACAAATAAAAGTTTTACAATGGAAAAAATAAAAAGAATATAAATTTTCGTTGAGAATTTACGGGAATGGAGGATTATTATGGAAAAAAAGAACATCGACTGGGGCAACCTGGGCTTCGGTTATGTAAAAACAGACTATCGCTACGTATCCAATTTCAAGGACGGCGCATGGGATGAAGGCGGACTGATCACAGACGATACCGTTACCATCAGCGAGTGTGCCGGCGTACTTCAGTATGCCCAGACCGTTTTTGAAGGAATGAAAGCTTACACCACAGAGGACGGACATATTGTAACCTTCCGTCCCGACTTAAATGCAGAGCGTATGGAAAATTCAGCAAAGAGACTGGAAATGCCGGTATTTCCAAAAGAGCGTTTCATCGAAGCAGTTGTGGAAACTGTAAAAGCAAATGCGGCCTATGTTCCTCCATACGGCTCCGGTGCAACCCTTTATGTACGTCCCTATATGTTCGGCTCCAATCCGGTTATCGGCGTAAAACCTGCTGATGAATATCAGTTCCGTGTATTTACCACTCCGGTCGGCCCATACTTCAAGGGCGGCGTAAAGCCTTTGACCATCCGTGTCAGCGATTTTGACCGTGCCGCACCATGCGGAACAGGCCACATCAAGGCCGGACTGAACTATGCGATGAGCCTGCACGCTATTGTGGATGCACATGAAAAAGGTTTTGACGAGAATATGTACCTTGACCCCAAAACACGTACCAAGGTTGAGGAAACCGGCGGTGCTAACTTCCTGTTTGTCACAAAGGACGGCAAGGTTGTAACACCGAAGTCTGACAGCATTCTCCCATCCATCACCCGCCGTTCCCTGATCTATGTTGCAAAGGAATACCTGGGACTGGAAGCTGAGGAGCGAGAGATTTACATGGATGAAGTAAAGGATTTCGCAGAGTGCGGCCTTTGCGGTACTGCTGCCGTTATCTCTCCTGTTGGAAAGATCGTAGACCACGGAAACGAGATCTGCCTTCCAAGCGGCATGACCGAAATGGGACCGATCACCAAGAAGCTGTACGACACCCTCACAGGAATCCAGATGGGACGCATTGAAGCGCCGAAGGGATGGATTCAGGTTATCGAATAATTCCAAAAATTCTGAAAAAATCAGCCTCCGGGATGCTTTCTTTTCCCGGAGGCTTTTTTAGGCTGCCAATGCTGCAAGGATACGACTTGTCGCGTATTTTTCCATTGCTCATCCAGCTCTATTTTACTCTCTCATATCTCACAAACTTATATTCCAAATCGAAGTATGTCTGCTCCTCGCTTTCTGCGGCTATCTTCCAATCCGGAAGCTCGTCCAGGTTGGGGAAATAACTGTCTGCTGCATATGCGAAATCGATTTTTGTCACCTGTGCCACATCACAGTAGGGCAGGAGCTGTTTATAAATGCTGTCTCCGCCAATGCAGTATACCTCATCGGAGGGGTATTTTTTGATTTCCTCCAGAAGCTCGTCCATAGAGTGCACCACCACAGCACCCTTGCCGTCATAGCTCTTGTTTGCGGTCAGCACGATGTTTGTCCTGTTTTTTAAAGGCAGGCCGTTCGGAAAGCTTTCCAGTGTCTTTCTCCCCATTACTACAACCTTACCGGTTGTTTCCTGACGAAACATCTTCATGTCAGCCGGGATGCTTACCAAAAGCTGATTATCCTTGCCAATGGCCCAGTTTTTGTCTGCTGCTACGATAATTTTCATCTGCTCTTCCTCCTTTTATACGGCAATGGGAATGTTTTTGATCTGAGGCCACGTCTGATAATTTTCCACGATCAGATCATCCGTCGTAAACTCATAAAAATCCTTAATCTCCGGATTCAGCTTCACTGTAGGCGCCGGATATGGAGTGCGGGCGATCAGCTCCTGGATCACAGGAATATGACGGTCATAAATATGGCAGTCAGAAATCACATGAAGCAATTCTCCTGCCTCCATGTCACACACCTGTGCGATCATCATGAGCAGAATAGAATACTGACATACATTCCAGTTATTTGCTGCAAGAATATCCTGGGAACGCTGGTTCAGCACAGCATTCAAAGTCAGCTTTTCTTTTCCCGGCTCCTTTGTCACATTAAAGGTCATGGAGTACGCACAGGGATAAAGATTCATCTCGTGAAGATCCTGATGCACATAAATGTTTGTCATGATGCGGCGGCTATACGGATTATTTTTCAGATCATACAGCACCCGGTCTATCTGGTCCATCATGCCTTCTTTATACTGGTGCTTCACGCTCATCTGGTAGCCGTAGGCTTTTCCGATAGAACCGTTCTCATCTGCCCAACTGTCCCAGATATGGCTGTGAAGGTCATGAATGTTATTGGATTTTTTCTGCCAGATCCATAAAATCTCATCCATGGCACTTTTCAGCGCTGTTTTTCTTAAGGTCAGCGCCGGAAATTCCTTACGAAGGTCGTAGCGGTTCACCACGCCGAATTTTTTAATGGTGTATGCCGGAGTTCCGTCCTCCCAGACGGGACGCACCTTTTCCCCCTCCGTACTTGTACCGTTTGCAATTACATCTTTGCACATATCTATAAAAATATTGTCAGCTAAACTCATGTGTACCTCCTTTTTCTATGTCTATGTTCTGTACATTGTACCATGGTCACTCCCCTTCCCGCAATCGCAAGATTTTCTTTACAATTCCAAACCTACGTGCTATATTAAGACCCATGAAGAAATTAGTGATTTTTTTATTAAAACCTCTTTCTTTTCTCCCTGCTATTCTGATGATGTATGTCATTTATTCATTTTCAGCCCAGACAGGGGAGGTGTCCGGGGACTTAAGCTACAAAGTCAGTTATCAGATCGTGGAGACTAAGAATGAGCTGTTAAATGAGAACAAAAGCTACAGCGAATTGGATTATGCTGCCAGCTCCATCGAATATTACGTGAGAAAAGCGGCACACATGACAGAATATTTTCTTCTTGCCATTGCCATTTCTTTTCCCCTTTACGTGTACCGTGTGCGCGGTATCTGGCTGATGCTTCTTGCCGGTATCATCTGCGTAGGCTTCGCGGGCTTTGACGAATATCACCAGTCTTTTGTAGCGGGCCGCGGACCGTCCATAAAGGATGTGGGCATTGACAGCATCGGAGCTTTGGTGGGCATTCTGCTGGTACAGGCATTCTGTTGGTCCACCCTACATAATCCCAGCGGCAAACGCCGCAGAAAAAGACATACGTAACAGTTTATAAAGAGCCAGGCTTCTTATGGACGTTTACCGCGCTCCATAAAAAGCCTGGTCCTTTTGTTTCTCACACGCTTTTACTCTGCATCCTCTTCTTCATTAATCTTTTTCACAAGGTTCGCCCTGTCCGCAATGGACATTTTCCCGGCTGCCCCCTGTTTTTCCGCAGTTTCCCCGCCAGCAGGAGCCTTATTCTTATTAGCCTCCTGCTCTGCCTTCTGTGCTGCTGCCAGGGCCTTTTTTTCTTTATCATCACGTATAACGCCCTTGCCTCCTACGATCAGCATTCCTATACCGGCAATCAGAAAGGCGATCCCGGCGATCATAAAGCCCCAGGAGGCTCCGTCCACTCCGTTCAGCACATTGCTGCAAAGCCTGTATCCGGTGTAAACCAGATAAATTCCCGCAAAGCACATCAGTATACAGCTCTTCACCGGAAGGGTTCCCGGCTGCGTTTCCTGATCCTTTTGCTCCTCTTTCACTTCTTCCGTGATATCCTCTTTTCTTGGTTCTTCCATTTTTTCCTCCTGACGCAAGTCCAAAATCCCGCCGCAAGCAGCGGACAATTAAATTGTAATTCCACCGGGCTGCAGATTCAGGACACCGCAAACTGGCTTTCATACAGCTTCGCATAGAAGCCGCCCTTTGCCAAAAGCTCCTGGTGTTTTCCCTGTTCAATGATATTGCCGTCCTTCATGACCAGAATCAGATCCGCCTCCTGGATGGTGGAAAGACGATGTGCCACGATAAAGCTTGTGCGCCCCTCCATCAACTCTGCAAACGCCTTCTGGACCCGCACCTCTGTACGGGTATCGATGGATGAGGTAGCCTCGTCCAGGATCAGCATTGCAGGCTTCATCAGCATCACCCTGGCAATACAGAGAAGCTGCTTCTGTCCCTGGGAAATATTTCCCCCGTCCTCCGTGATCACCGTGTCATATCCCTGGGGCATACGCTTGATAAAGCTGTGTGCATGGGCGTGCTTTGCAGCCTCCACAATTTCCTCCAGAGAAGCATCCGGCTTACCGTAAGCAATATTCTCCCGGATCGTTCCGGCCTTCAGCCATGTTTCCTGCAGCACCATACCAAAATTTTTCCGGAGACTGTCTCTGGTCATTTCCCGGATCGGATGACCGCTCACTGCGATCTGTCCCTTATCCACATCGTAAAAGCGCATCAACAGGTTGATCATCGTGGTTTTTCCACATCCTGTCGGTCCCACGATAGCGATTCTCTGCCCCGGCTTTACATCAATGGTAATATTCTGAAGCAGCGGCACTTCCTTCCGGTAAGAGAATGAAACATCCTCTACCAGCACGCTGCCGTCCGCCTTTTCCAACTCATACGCTCCCGGCACATCCGGCTCCTGAGCAGGCGTATCAATAAAATCAAACAACCGCTTTGCGCAGGCAAGAGCATTTTCCAGCTCTGTCACTACACCGGAGATTTCGTTAAAAGGCTTTGTATACTGGTTTGCATAGTTCAAAAAGCTGGTAAGCTGTCCTACGGACATTCCACCCCGGATAACGGTGAACGCACCGAAAATTCCAACACTGGTGTATACAAGCCCGTTTACAAACCGGGTAGACGGATTTGTAATGGATGAGAAAAAGATTGCTTTGATCCCGCAGGTCCGAAGCTCCTCATTCACAGCTCCGAACCGCTCCATGGCCTTCTCCTCATAAGAAAAAGCCTGCACAATCTTCTGGTTTCCCACAAGCTCTTCCACAAGGGAAGTCATTTCCGCTCTCTTTTCCGACTGCTCCTGGAACATCCGGAAGGTCCTGCTGGCAATAAAGCTTGCCACAAACAGAGAAACCGGAGTCAGACAAATTACGATCAGCGAAATTTTTATACTGATGGACATCATAAACCCAATGGTTCCCAAAATGGTAAGCACTCCGGTAAACAACTGGGTAAAGCCCATCAAAAGTCCGTCAGAAAACTGGCTCACATCCGATACGATCCGGCTGAGAATATCTCCCGGCTGGTTGGAATCAATATAAGATACCGGAACTTCCTGCAAATGTGCAAATGCCTGTCCACGGATATCCTGTACCACACGGTAGGTCACCTGATTGGTCAGCAGGTTCATCACCCACTGGGAAACCGCCGTGCCCAGCACTACCACTGCCAGAGTCCCCAGCACCTTCAAAAGCCCCTTTGTATTTACATTGCCCGGCCCCACAATATTATCCACACCGTTACCGATGAGGATTGGGGTGTAAAGGGTAAAGGCAACCGTAATCACAGCCATGAGCAGCATCAGTACGATTTTTGCTTTATAGGGGCTGATATATTTCAGCACCCGTTTCAATGTGTCCTTATTTTTTCCCATCAGCGGTTCACCTCCTGTTCTGATAACTGAGACAGGCAGATTTCCCGGTAAACCTGACAGGATTCCATCAGCTCCTGATGGGTTCCCACTCCTGCCAGCTCTCCGTCGTCAAGCACCAGTATCCTGTCTGCATGTTTAATGGAGGTCGCTCTCTGTGAAACAATAAACACAGTCATTCCTTCTGTCTGTTCTCTGATGGCATGACGCAAAGCCGCGTCTGTAGCAAAGTCAAGTGCCGATGCGCTGTCATCCATGATCAGGATTTCCGGCATTCCTACCAGAGCCCTGGCGATGGTCAGCCTCTGTCTCTGGCCTCCGGAAAGATTTGCCCCTCCCTGGCTGATCGTGGCAGCAAGCCCTCCCGGTCTGCTGTCCACAAACTCCTTTGCCTGTGCAATGGATAGCGCCCGGTCGATTTCCTCATCCGTGGCATCCTCCTTGCCCCATCTCATATTATCACGAATGGTCCCCTTAAAAAGAACTGCATGTTGCGGAACCATTCCCACCTTCTTTCGAAGCTGTGCAAACGGATAATCCTTTACAGAATTTCCATTGATGCTCACCTCTCCCTGGCTCACATCGTAGAACCTTGGTATCAGATTTACCAATGTGGATTTTCCGCAGCCCGTACCTCCGATAATGCCAATCGTCTCTCCCGGCTCAGCCCGGAAGGAAATGTGTGAAAGTGCAGGCTCCTGGCTTCCCGCATAGGTAAAGGACACATCCTGAAACTCTACCCTTGGACGGTTCTCCTTTTCCTCCTGTACATGAGTCCCCTCATCCGTCAGGCTTGGCTGGGTGTCAAACACCTCGTTTAGACGCACTGCCGAAGCCATGGCCTTGGTGACTGCCACAATAAGGTTTGCCAAAGCGATCAGCGCAATGAGGATCTGGGACATGTAATTTACCAGGGCTACCACCTCGCCCTGTGTCAGCACACCGCTGTAAACAGCTTTACCGCCATACCACAAGATCCCGATGATGGCAAAGTTCATGATCACCGTGGTGGCAGGATTCAAAAGGGCTGAAATCTTGCCCGCCTGAATCTGGATCCTGGTATACTCATCATTTGATGCTGCAAACTCCCTGTTTTCCTCCTGCTGCCTGCCGAAAGCCCGCACCACTCTGGCGCCCACATGATTTTCCCTTGTGATAAGGGAAATCCTGTCCAGGGAAGCCTGTGCTTTTTTGTAAATCGGCACGGTGCTTTTCATGATCATGTATATCACAACCGATATAAGCGGAACCGCAATGAGAAAGATAAATCCGATTTTCACATTGATGGTAAAGGACATGATCACAGCTCCCGCTACAATAAACGGGGAACGCAGAAACAGTCTGAGGACCATATTGACTCCTGTCTGCGCCTGATTAATGTCACTTGTAATCCTTGTCACCAGCGTGGGTGTCCCAAGACGGTCCAGCTCCCGATAGGACAGCTTGCTGATATGCGCAAACATCGCCGTTCTCAGAGCCGTGCTGAATCCCATAGCTGCTTTTGCCGAAAAATACTGTGCTGTGAGCGAACAGACAAGTCCGATCACTCCAAGCAATACCATGATCACACACTGTCTCCAGATGTATGGTACATCCTGGTTTTTGATTCCGATATCCACAATATTTGCCACCACAAGGGGAACGATCAGCTCAAATGTGGCCTCCAGCATCTTAAAAAGCGGTGCCAGCACGGATTCTTTTTCGTAACCTCGAAGAAATCTGATTAATCTTTTCATTTTATTGCTCCTGAATCCGTCCGTAAAGCTTCGTCATATCCCTCATACGTCTCAGGGTCTCGCTGTTAAGCTGGTTCTTTACCAGCCTCCATTTCCAGTTATCTCCCAGAGTGGAAGGCGTATTCATCCTGGCCTCGTTTCCAAGGCAAAGGTAGTCCTGCAGCGGAATCACTGCAAGATCTGCTACACTGGACATGGCTGCACGGATGAAATCCCATACACAGTCACATATGTTTTTTCCTTCGCAGTTTGTATACTGTCTCACAAACCAGGCATCGTGACCATTCAGACCTTCATACCAGCCTCTTGATGTTTCATTGTCATGGGTTCCTGTGTATACCACGCAGTTTTTATCATATTTATGGGTAAGATAGGTGCTGTTCTCGCTCCAGTCAAAGGCGAACTGCAGTACCTTCATTCCCGGAAAGCCGGAATCCTTCAAAAGCTTTAACACGCTTTCTGTCAAAAAGCCCAGATCCTCCGCGATCACATCCAGGTTGGGAATCCTGCTTTCCAGGATCTGGAACAGCTCCAGTCCGGGTCCCTTTTCCCATGCACCGTTTTCCGCTGTTTCATCCCCATATGGAATTGCCCAGTACTCATCAAAGCCGCGGAAATGGTCGATGCGCACCTTATCATATATTTTCATACAGTGGGTCATTCTCTGGATCCACCACACATAGCCTGTCTTTTTGTGATATTCCCAATTATAAAGAGGATTTCCCCAAAGCTGCCCTGTTGCGGAAAAAGCATCCGGCGGGCATCCAGCCACTGCAACAGGCGTATTCTCCTCATCAAACTGGAACAGATCCGGATTCGCCCAGGCGTCAGCACCGTCAAACGCCACATAAATAGGCAGATCACCAATGATCTCCACACCTCTGTCATTGGCATATTTTTTCAGACGGTCCCACTGGCGGTAAAACCAGTATTGCTGGAAACGATAGAAACGTATTTCCTCATCCAGCCGTTCCCGCGCATCCTCCATAGCCTCCGGATCACGTCCTTTCAGCTCTGCAGGCCACTCATTCCATCCAATGTTTTTCAGTTCATTTTTGATTGCCATATACAGGCAGTAATCCTCCAGCCAGAAGCCCTGCTCCTTTACAAACTCCTCATAATCTTCCTCGTTTTTACTGTCAAAACGCTCAAACGCTTTGCGCAGAAGTGGAAATCTGGATTGATATACTTTTTCGTAATCCACATAGCTCTCGCTTCCGCCCCAATCGCAGCGTCCGCATTCCTCACTGGTGAGCAGCCCCTTCTGGATGAACTCCTCCAAATCTATAAAATAAGGATTCCCCGCAAAGGTGGAAAAAGACTGATACGGGGAATCTCCGTACCCTGTCGGTCCAAGGGGCAAAATCTGCCAGTATTTCTGGCCTCCTTCTACCAACTGGTCTACAAACACATAAGCTTCTTTTGAAAAGCATCCGATTCCGTAATTGGATGGGATGCTGGAAATCGGTAATAACACACCGCTGGCTCTCATCATTCGTTCCTCCTGAATTTGCTATTAAGACAATAGTTAAATTATACCAATCCTGTTTATCCAGGTCAACATTTATTGATACGAGTTTCCCTATTCTCTATCCCGTGACACAGACAGAGACGGAAGGAAATTTCCCTCCGTCTCCGTCCTTACCAGTTCTCCTTTGTCTGTCTGCTCCTGGTTTCCTTTGCCGCAGCTTACCAGAAAGGCCACGCAGAGCAAAACCAGCAGCAGCATCCATCCGTTTTTCCTCATAAGCCTGCTCCTTTTCAGCCCTCAGTGTATAGAGGGAAACTGCTTCCAGTATGTGCAGAAACAGGCATTTCTATACGTTTTTCGTCAAACGTGTTTAAAATCCCTTCTTTTTGATGTACCATGCAATGTCCCGGTAAACCTTTTTCTTATCCGTTTCGTTTAAAATTTCATGACGCATTCCGGGATAAAGCTTTCCCTTTACATCCAGATAGCCCGCCCGCCTCATAGCCTGGACAGTCTTTGCAAAATGCCGCACATCGATCAGACAGGGATCATCGGCTCCGCTGACAAACAGCACAGGCATTTTCGGCTTGGTGCAGTTCCAGTGCTTTACGTCATAAGCTCTCTTCATCAGCTCGAACAACGCCAGATATCCGTCATCCGTAAAGGTAAAGCCGCAGAGCTCAGAAGCATTGTAGGCATCTGCCGCCTCCTTATCTGAGCATACCCAGGAGGTACACTTTTCGTCCTTTCTGAATTTCATCTCATTGCCCGCAAAAGACAGGATTTCCAACAGGCGGCTCTTGTGAGCAGGTCCAAAGACAGCTCCCTCCACATGGGCAATGGCATTTCCAAGAGCTCTGGCCTTGTTATTGCTGGGAGATCCGCACACGACCAGCATATCCATACAGTCATCGTGATCTCTTGTAAAAGCCCGCACTGCCAGAGAGCCCATGCTGTGTCCGAAAAGGATCAGGGGAAGCTCAGGAAATTCTTTGCGCACATCACGGTTTACAGTTTCAATATCCTTCAGCATAGCTTCAGCACCGCCGCCATACATATAGCCAAAATCAGCCTTGCTCCTCACACTTTTTCCATGTCCCCGGTGGTCATGGATCACACACAAAAATCCCTGCTCTGCCATATATTCCATAAAAGGCAGGTATCGCTCCTTATGCTCGCTCATCCCATGGACCAACTGGAGAATTCCCCTGTATGGCTTCTCGTCAGGCATCACAGCCATAACGGAAATATTCAATCCATCTGCCTCTGATTCAAAAAATCCTTCATATTTTCTACTCATATGTTCGGCTTCCTTTCACTCTGTCCTGGTTTTACACTCCGGACAGACTTTTTATAATATTACCATATAAAAGGTCTTTTGTCATTCTGGTTGTGGCTTCTTCCGTCGGTTTTTCCGCAGACAGGTACACATAAAATGCCATAAACTGGCTTAACAGAGTCAACTGGGCGTGCTTTTCTGAAGTCTCCATAGAGATGCTTCCCTCCTGCCGCCCTTTTTCCACCATGATCCCAATAAGACGGCGAAATGCTTCAAATCCGTGATTCATGTGTTCCTCCACACAGCAGAACCTCCGCCCGCCGTCTTTTTTCCGCATCTCTGCAGACATCTCCAGAAACTGCAGGATAAAACGGCGCCGTCCGATATTATCCTCCAGCCAGGAAAAAACGCATTCCATAGAGCCCTTCAGTGTCTGCTGCTTCTCCAGCTTTTCGGCAAGCTCATTATACTGAAGGGTCGCATCATAGCGAACTGCCTGTTCCAGGATCTCCTCCTTGCTTCGGAAATATTCGTATGCTGTTCCTTTACCGATTCCAGCCCGCTCGGTAATATCCGATACCTTCAGCTTATTGATATCATGCCCCTCATCCATCAGATTCCATACGGCATGATACATGGCCAGGACCTTCTCATTGATCTCCGCTTCCATCTGTAATTTCCTCCAGTTCCAGCTCCAGCTTTTTGTATTTTTTCCGGTTTAACAGGTCATATATGCACGGCACGATAAATAATGTAAGGATCGTACCATAGATCAGTCCGCCGATCACCACGATCGCCATTGGCTGTACCATGTCTCCGCCCATTCCCATTCCTGCGGCCATGGTCGACAGACCCAGGATCGTTGTCAGGGCCGTCATGATGACGGGGCGCAGACGGTCTCTTCCCGCCTGAACCAGCGCTGCTCTTTTTTCTATGCCCTCCGCTCTGAGCTGGTTGGTGTAATCCACCAGCACAATGCCGTTGTTTACAATAATACCAGACAGCATGATAAATCCGATCATTGCAATAACGCTGACTTCCTGATCCGCGATCACCAGCCCCATAAAGCCTCCTGTAAATGCCAGCGGAATGGTAAACATAACGATAAACGGCGACAAAAGCGACTGGAACTGCGCCACCATGATCAGGTACATAAAGGCAAGCGCCAGAACCAGCATCAGATAAAGCTGCTCCATAGCTTCATTGATCGTTTCATCCTCTCCTGTCATTTCCACGCTGTAGCCCTTTGGCAGCTCATAGTCTGCCAGCTTCTTTTCCAGTTCATTGCTTACCAGTCCGATGTTATATCCCGGTGCGATTTCTGCACTGACGGTCATATATCTGGTCTGAGAATCCCTGGAGATAGACTGGGGACCTGTTGCCTCCGTAAAATCTGCAATTTTGGAAAGCCTTACCTCCTCAGTTTCCCCTTCGTTATTGGTATATTCAATGGTAAGCTTCTTTAAGTCCTCCCTCGTCATCTCCTCATCGCGCTGGTCACGGACATACACACTCAGATCCTTGTCTGCAGTGGATAACGTCGTGGCTGAAGAAGCCTCGGCAAGTCTCTTCTGTATAGCCTGGAAAACCTGCGCCACTGTAAGTTTGTATTCCATTGCCTTCTCTTTATTGACGGAAATACGGAATTCCTTGTCCGCATCCTCCAGTCCGTCCGATACATTCTGTGTACCTTCGGTTTCTTCCACGATCTCTGCCACATCTGAGGCAATGGCTGCCAGGTCGTCCAGCTCTTTTCCCTTAACCCGTATCTGGATACCGCTTCCGCCCAGAGCGCTCATATCCATGGATTGGGTGCTTATTTCCACCTCACATGGAAAATCTTTCGTCCTGTTCAGGATCTCATTCTCAAGCTGCTCTCCGGTCAGCTTCTTATCCTCCTTTAACAGAAGGTAAACACTTACAGAATTTGTCTCAGAGCTGCCACCGCCCATCATACTTGAAATAGAACTGCCGCCAGCCATAGCTCCGATGCTTTCGATGTCGTCAATATCCTCAATGCTGGCGATCACCTCATCCGCGCACTGGGTCAGATCTCCGAAAGGAGTTCCCTTTTCCACAGTAATGGTCATGGTTGCCTGTGTACTTTCCATTCCAGGCATGAAAGCAGTTCCCTTCCGCACAGCCATCACAGCACTTCCAACCAGAAGCACAACAGCCAGAAGAAGTACCGGTATCTTAAAACGCAGCACTCCTGCAAGAAGTTTTGCATAAGCATCGCGGATCCTATCGAAAATCCTGCTTTCCTTCGGCTTGCTGTTTTTCAGAAGCCCTGCGGACATCATAGGTACCAGTGTCAGTGCCACCACAAGACTTGCAAGCAGTGAAAACGCAATCGTCAGTCCCATATCCACAAACAACTGCCTGGTGATACCCTCTGTAAACACAATAGGTGCAAAGACACACACGGTAGTCAGGGTCGATGCAGCAATGGCGCCCGCCACCTGATTGGCTCCCTCAACGGCTGCTCTCCTTGCGCTCATTCCCTGCTGACGCAGGCGGTCAATATTCTCAATCACAACAATGGAGTTGTCCACCAGCATACCGATTCCCAGTGCCAGACCTGAAAGCGAAATAACATTCAGGGTAATGCCGCTGAAATACATCAGTACAAAAGCAGTTACCACACTGATAGGGATCGAGCATGCGATGATCACCGTCGAGCGGATATTTTTCAGGAATAAAAGCAGGATCAGAACTGCCAGAACCGCTCCGGAAAGCATATTCTGCACAACAGAATCCACCACCAGGTCAATATATACCCCCTGATCCATCAGAACGGAAAAATGTACACCCTCCTGGTTCTCCTCAATTTCGGCAATCCTTTCCAAAAGACGATCTGTCACATCTCCTGTGGAGTAGCCCGTCTGCTTTTCCACCGTCAGCATTACTCCCGGCTGACCGTTCAGACGGGCATATACAGTATCGCTGTCATCCTGTCTCGTCACATCTGCCACATCGGAAACCCGGATAGGCTCAAGATCGTCCAGTCCCAGATCCAGAAGTACCAGATCCTCCAGGTTTTTGCCGTCAGACAGCTTATCGCCTACACGTACCAGGTAATCATCGCTGCCCTCCTGGATGTAACCGGCTGGCATGGAAAAGTTCTCGCCTGCCAGAATACCCTTGATCAGGTCGACCGTGATCAGATTGTTTAAATCAACGCTTTCCTTTGCCTGTGTTTTTGCATCTGCCAGTTGTTCCTTGCCGGAATCGATCTGTTCCTGCGCCTCATCAAGCTTTGCTTCATTCTGTTCCACCTGGGTGCTGCTGGAGTCTAATTTAGCCTGTGCAACGCTCATATCAATAGATGCCAGGAGCTGTTTGGAATTCAGTTCTATTTTTCCGCTGGAAAGCTGCGCCTTGCCGGATGCCACCTGCTCTTTGGCGGCATTTAACTGCTCACGGCCCGCATCAAGCTGTTTCTGCCCTTCCTCAAGCTGCTTTTCGCTGTCCGCCAGCTCATCCAGAGTATTCCAAATCGTTGTAGCCTGCTCATTTATGTAACTGATGGCTTCCTCCGGTGTTTCTTTTCCCAGACCGGATACGATCTGGTTTAACTGCTCCTGGAGTGAAGCTTTTCCATTGGTAATCTCGGAAATTCCGCTCTGGATAGCCGGAATCGCCTGGTCCAACTGGTCAACTCCCGCCTGTAGCTCCGTCTTTTGTCCCATAAGGGCTGCTATCTGCTCTTCCAGCAGGGCGATTGTCTCTCCGTCCGCTCCTTCCTCCTGCGCTGCCAGGGCTGCTATCTGCTGCTCCAGGGCTGCTACTGCTCCCTGGGCCTGAGAAAGCTGCTCCTATGCCTGGGAAAGCTGCTGGTTGAGCTCAGTTTCCTTATCGTCCAGCCCGGTCATTGCCTGCTGAAGCTGCTCAATGCCGCTCTGTGCCGTATTTAGCTGTTCAAACCCCTGCTCCGCCTGCTCTCTGCCTTCCTGGAGCTTCTGTTTTCCTTCATTCAGCTCCTCCTGCTTTTCATCCAGCATGGCAAGCTTTTCGTCTATCTCATCCTCACCTGCCAGAATCTGTTCCTCAGCGGCGTTCATCTGCTCCTGCCCCTGGGCCAGACCGGAGACAAGCTGGCTTTTCCCCTGCTCAAGCTGTTCTTTACCCTTTTTCAGTTCTTCCTTTCCGTCCTCAAGCTTTTCCTTTCCCTCGGCAAGTTCTTCCTCCGCATCGGCAAGCTCCTGTTCTTTTTCCTCAAACTGCTTATCAAGCGCCGCCGCAACCTTTTTATTCGTTTCCTTTACTTTCTCTTCGCTGATCAGCACTTCCATGCTCTCAGTGACCGTTCCTGTAGTGGACACGCTTGCCACACCTGCCACGCTCTCGATCTCCGCTTCAATGTGGCTTCCTACGTAATCCGTCACCTCCGTAGCTTCCATGCCGTCAATCTCTACCGCAGCGATCATAATGGGCATCATGTCGGGATTCAGCTTCATGATCATGGGTTTTCCCACAGAATCATCCCAATAACCGCTTATCTGATCCAGCTTCTCACGGATTTCAATGGAAGCGGAATCCATATTCGTGGAACTCTGGAACTCCAGAATGACCATGGAAACATTCTCCCTGGACTGTGAGCTGACGTTCTCAATATCCGTAACTGTAGCCATGGACTGCTCAATGGGTCTGGTCACTACCGTTTCCACCGTCTCAGGGCTGGCCCCTGCATATGTAGTCATAACAATCGCGTATGGAAGATTCATGCTGGGCAAAAGGTCTGTGTCCATTTTCCCCAGTGAAACGACTCCCAGAATGATGATAAGCACAACCGCAACAACTACTGTATATGGTTTTTTGACACTGTATCGTGAAATCATAGCTTGCTCTTCTCCTATCTGATGTCTTTCATTTATAGTCTGTCCGTTTCCGACCGGCTGGTCAGTCATGATTTGATTATATAGCCCGGGATTGCCAATGTCAATAGATTCTGATATAATGAACCTTAGTAATGAAACGCTATTAAAGGAGGGCTTATGAGAAAAAAAGGAAAAGCCGGTCTGATCATTTTTATCATTGTACTTGTTCTTGCCGTAGGCTGTGGTGTGGGATACTACTTTTGGGAACGGCAAAAACCGGCGGAAGCAGTTGAAAAATTCCTGACCAGCGTACAGCAAATGGATTTTACAGCCATGGAATCCATGCTTCAGAGCAACGACCTTTCTGCTCTGGACAATGCAGACATCCGCAACGATGTTTATGCAGAATTTTTTAAGAGCATCAACGGAAAAATGACATACGAGATCCGCAGAAATGATTTTGATATCCAGAACGGAACAGCAAGGATCACAGCACGCATCCGCTATGTGGACGGCTCTGACATTTATAAAGAAACGGTCAGTGAATTTTTGCGCCAGATCGTTTCCAAGGCGTTTTCCGGCGAA
The DNA here is from genome assembly GCF_964240875.1 of Ruminococcus sp. 5_1_39BFAA. Lineage (NCBI taxonomy): Bacteria > Bacillati > Bacillota > Clostridia > Eubacteriales > Oscillospiraceae > Ruminococcus > Ruminococcus sp. 5_1_39BFAA. Next base: position 58,569 of record NZ_CAXSVO010000019.1, read on the forward strand.
AGCCTTACCGAAGAAGATACCCAGGCCCGACTGGCATCTATCCTCAGCGAAAAGGCTGCCTCCCTGGATGATAAATTCAGTGAAACCGATATTGTTTATCCCGTCATAAAAACAACAGACCAGTGGAAGATCGTCTCTCTTGATGAGGAAACCGTAAAGCTGATGTCTGCCAACTTCAAGAGTGTGGAGGACGAGATCAGTCAATCCCTTGCCGATGCCCAGTCAGACGGCAGTACGCCCCAGACTCCCGCGGCTGCAGAAGGCGATACCATTGATATGTCCGCAGAAAAGTTTTCCATCCGTTATACCAGACATGTGGTAACCAACGATTTTGCCGGAAGTCCTTGTCTTTTGGTTTATTATGACTACACCAACAATGGCTCCACGGCCTCCAGCGCCATGGTGGATGTAAATCTTCAGGCTTATCAGAATGGAAACGCCCTGAATGCTGCCATTCCTGAGACAAATGAAAGTGCCATTGACCAGTTTATGTCTGAGATCGAGCCAGGGCAGACGGTCAATGTTTGCCAGGCATTTTCCCTGGGCGATATGAGCGATGTAACCTTGCAGGCCGGAGAAGCATTCAGCTTTGGAGGCGGTCAGACTAAATCTCAGATTTTGAAATTGCAATAATTTTCATCTGATATTTTATATGCGCAGTTGTTCTTTTAGAATGGCTGCGTATATTTTTTGTTTTTTTTGCAACACTAATGTACTGATAGATATGATGTCTGAAAGGATGGTGAATTATGAGTAATAAATTTTTACAGTATTTTGCATTGACCATTGTTGTAATCGGAGCTATCAACTGGGGACTGATCGGGTTCTTTAATCTGAATCTGGTAGCGCTTTTATTCGGAAGCATGTCATGGCTTTCCCGGATCGTTTATGGGCTTGTAGGACTTTGCGGACTTTATCTGCTCAGTTTTTATGGGCTTGTTTCATCTGAAAGTGAGGTATAAAAATGGGAAATGAAAAAGAGAATATGAAAGAAAAATTTTCGAATGCAGAAATAGCGGACATTTCGGAAGCCTGCTGTGAAAAAATCCGCGACTGCGAACATGAGATCAATAAACTGGGATACTGGAATATTGCTCTGGTGGCTTATCAGATGAAATAGCCTCCCGCAATCTTTTTCCCAAAAACAAAAGACTCTGAGGAAACTCAGAGTCTTTAGAGCGATAGACGGGGCTCGAACCCGCGGTCTCGACCTTGGCAAGGTCGCGCGTTACCAACTACGCCACTATCGCATAAGCGGGTGATGGGAATCGAACCCACGTATCCAGCTTGGAAGGCTGGTGTTCTACCATTGAACTACACCCGCACATTTCAGTGCTTTCAGCGTTTACCGCTGCAACGATGATTATTATATACGACCTGCTTTTATTTGTCAACTGCTTTTTTTCAATTTTTTTATTTTTTTTGCAGCTTTTTTTCAGCCCTATCAGGTGCAGCCAAATCCCATACAGCAGAGCTGCGGGGGATTTGGCTGCATCATCATTTTAATTCTCCCAATCCCATACATTCGTAACAGAAACCTGCGTGCGCGGCTTCTTGATGACCAGCTCCGGGCTTTTGGCGCTTACCTTTGTATTTGCCGGAATCGATTCCGTGATAAAGGTATTTCCGCCAATGATCGTATTCTCTCCAATGACAGTTTCTCCTCCCAAAACAGTGGAATTGGAGTAAATCGTCACATTATCGCCAATGGTAGGATGACGTTTTACATTTGCAAGCTGCTGCCCCATTCTGGTGGAAAGCGCGCCCAGCGTAACTCCCTGATAAAGCTTCACATTGTTTCCGATTTCCGTAGTCTCACCGATTACCACACCGGTACCATGGTCAATAAAGAAATACTCTCCAATGGTTGCTCCCGGGTTAATGTCAATTCCCGTGTGGTCATGAGCATACTCTGTCATGATCCTTGGAATAAACGGAACCTTTTCCAGATAGAGCACATGCGCCAGGCGGTAAGTAAAAATTGCCAACAGTCCGGGATAGGAAAAAATGATCTCTTCCTTGCTTTTTGCCGCCGGGTCACCGTCAAAGCCGGCCTGCACATCTTTCAAAAGCATCTCCTGAATTTCCGGAAGCTGCTCAAAAAAGCTGCACGCCACGGTTTGCGCATGCTGCGCCGCCTCCTGCTGCTCTTCTCCCTGATAAAGAAAAGCAATCTCAATCTCTGCCTCCATCCTGTCGTACAGATCATTCAAAAGATATCCTGTGTAATGCTCCGGAAACATGGCAGCTCCGGAGTCCACATTAAAATATCCCGGAAAAATCACAGACCTTAAATCCTTCAATATGTTAATGACAACTGCCCTGCTCGGCAGCCTTCTGCCGCTTTTCGGCAAAAACAGCTCTTCTTCGTGATAATTCTGAGTTAATTGCTCTACTGCTTTCAAAATGGATGTCTTTTTGTCGCTCATTTCAGTCTCCTTCTATTATTATGGACTTCCTCATACAACCCAATCCGTTACTTTGCTTAAAACTATTTATAGTTTATCATATTACAGGAAGTTCTTTTCGTCAATAAATACACAAGAAGAAAACTTTACAAAATCTTCAAAAAGAATTGACCTTTTGCCTTAATCCCGATATAATAAAGAACGGTTCCGGTTACTTTCGGAATTCTGGAGATGTACCCAAGTGGCTGAAGGGTCCGCACTCGAAATGCGGTAGGTCGGGCAACCGGCGCGGGAGTTCAAATCTCCCCATCTCCGTCACCCATTTTGGAAACGCCTGCAAGCGGTTTTACCGTCAGCAGGCGTTTTTTTCATCAGTTATTCACATTCCAGCGCCACCACACTTAAAATATCCTCATCCTCCAGCATTTTCAGCATTCCTTCCCTGTCAGCCAGGCAGACAGCTCCGTAATATGTCAATCCATTTTCCTCCACATATTGGATGGCACTGTTGTAAAACATACGGGAATACGCCAGTCCCTCTTTTCCCGCAAATTCGCCGGATGCCTCCCCTATCATTCCCAGAAAATCCTCATGGTCCGCAATATACCGAAGCATACTTACGAAATGGGTTTCCATGACTTTTTCGTCTTCCTGCTTCTTATCCGTGGCATCCCAGTCCATCCATCCGTCTTCTCCGATCACAGCCAGCGACAGCTCCGGATATTTCTCTTTTTCCTCCTCTGTGAGCACCAGGTCATTTGAATTTAAACCATAATTGTACCCTACCAGCCGCTGATAATAATTCTCCCCGCTGACACAGACACCCAGCCAGATCTCTCCGGAACTGGTCATCCCCTTTGTGTACATTCTCTTCACAAGGTCATTCATCTCTGAAAAATCCATCCTTTTGTTCAGCGTCACATATGCCTGGTAAAGCTTTCCGTCCTCCAGGCTTTCCACCTCCTCCCTGCCGAAATCCAGATCGGAATAATACCAGGTAAACTCTCCTTTTTCTTTTTGCTTTTCCATTTGTTTCCTGTAGCTCAGACCCTCCTCTTCCTTCAGCCCATAGCAGGCGAAAACATTCGGAAATGGCTGGCTTAAATAGTCCGGATCATAAATCTCCATCTGACCTCTGGTAATCTGACCTCCGATTCCATACCGGCGGGTTCCGGCATAGGTTATGGTTTTATTCAGGGTAATAGCATATTTTCCGTATCCCAGAGGAATGACACGCACACTGTCCCGCTTTTTCCCAGGCAGTGATACCTCCGAATATATGGACAGATCCCGGCTCATCTGATTGGTAATGGTGCTGCTGTAACCGCCGTCATAGGTTACCTCGATTTCCTTTCCCGGATTATAATAAAGCTGTGAAACGAAAGGCGACAGGCCAAACTGGATAAATAGGACCACTCCCAGCAGGATGGCAAGAATCGCGAGTCCCATTTTGCGAAAGGACCTTCGGATCGTTTTCCGCACATATGCCTCAAATTCTTTTTCCTGTGCAGTATCTTTTGCTTTCCCGTTTTTGCTTTCTCCATCCTCCGCAAATGATTCCCGGTCAGCTCCCAGCTCTTCCTCCAGCTTCTCTGTCAGATACTCGCTGATGGCATCCTGCCGTTCAATATCAGCTTCCACCTGAAGCTTTTCTTCTTCCTCCAATTGATGGTTTTTATATTTTTCGATCAATTCCCTATAACTCATACCCTTTCACCTCCATATATGATTTCAGCGCCTTTTTTGCACGGAATGCCAGCACCCGGACATTTTCCGGAGAAAGTCGGAGAAAAACCGCGATCTCCTTCATGCTCATTTCTGAGAAATAAAACAGCTCCAGTATTTCCCTCTGTCGGACAGGGAGCGTAAGCATTCCCTGGTATAATGTTCTCTTCTCCTCATCCATTATATATTTTTCATCCGGAGACAAATCCGTATCCCGAATTTCTTTTTCTCCCATACCGGTTTCCCGTCCCGCTTTTTTCAAATGATTCATACAGATGTTTCTGGCTACCTTATAAAGCCATGCCCGGAGATTTCCGTTTTCATCATTCCACGAAAGGAGGGCCTTCAGGAAAACTTCCTGCATCATATCTTCTGCCGCTTCCCTGTTTTTGCACAGAGAGTACAGATAAAGGTAGATTTCTCTGGAATACCGCTGATAAAACAGTCTCAGCATTTCTCTGTCCACAGGCTCCCCCTCCTTTCCTGATGCGATTTATCATCTTCTGCTTATATAACAATTGGAATCGAAAAATGTTACAGATTTTTTGCTCCGCATATCGCTTCGCAGCAAATAGCTTCGCTCTACTTGACATTATACCTGATAACATGATAAAAGAATATGTGGATTTATATTTCGGAAGAAATCCGGTATACATAGTGAATCTGACACAGATCTTTCTGTGTCCGGAAAGGAGTGTTTTTTTGAAAAGTCAGAAAAAAGAAATTACATTTACAGAGGGTCCTGTTTTTTCATCCCTCATCCTCTTTGCCATTCCGGTTCTGGGCGCGCTCATCTTGCAGGCTGCCTACGGTGCTGTGGATCTTCTTGTGGTAGGAAAATTCGGAGATGCCTCCAGTATTTCTGCCGTTGGAACCGGAAGCTCCTTCATGCAGATGCTAACCTTTGTCATTACAAGCCTTGCCATGGGTTCCACCGTCATTATCGGACAGCACATAGGAGAATCCAAGCCCAAAGCTGCAGGGGATGCTGTCGGCACCACCATCATCCTCTTTGCCGTACTTGGAATCATCATAACCATAGTGCTGGAGCTGTCCGCAGGCGCAATCGTAAATATCCTTCAGGTGCCCGCCGAGTCTGTAGATAAGGCTATTCTCTACATTCGGATCTGTTCCGGCGGTATCCTGATTATCATTGCCTATAATGTGATCAGCGGTATCCTGCGCGGAGTTGGGAATGCCAACCTGCCTCTGCTGTTTGTAGGAATCGCCTGTGTTGTTAATATCATCGGAGATTTACTGTTTGTGGGTGTTTTCCATATGGATGTAGCCGGTGCCGCACTTGCAACGGTTTTCGCGCAGTTGGTATCTGTCATTGCCTCCCTTGGCGTTCTGCGAAAACAGGAAATGCCGATTTCCTTTTCCCGCAGCCAATGTAGAATTTACAAAAACGAACTGAAAAAAATATTAAACGTAGGAGTTCCCATCGCACTTCAGGAAGCCATGGTACAGGTTTCTTTTCTTGTAGTCAACTCCATCATCAATCATATGGGGCTGATGCCTTCAGCCGGTTATGGCGTTGCTCAAAAAATCGTATCCTTTATTATGCTGGTTCCATCCTCTGCGATGCAAAGCGTTTCTGCCTTCGTCGCGCAAAATATCGGTGCCGGACAAAAGGAACGTGCGTGGAAAGGCTTTTCCACTGCTGTAGTGACAGGATGCTCCGTGGGCGTGCTGATTTTCCTGTTAGGCTTTTTCGGCGGTGCAAGGCTTTCTTCCCTGTTTACAAATGACCCTGAGGTAGTTCTCCAAAGTGCAGCCTACCTGAAAGGATTTTCTGTTGACTGTATCCTGACCTGTATCCTTTTCAGCAGTATCGGCTATTTTAATGGCCGCGGCATCAGCATTCCTACCATGATCCAGGGAATCTCCTCCGCGTTTTGCATCCGTATTCCTGTTTCCATTTTTATGTCCAGACTTCCCAATACCTCTCTGACCCTTGTCGGACTGGCAACTCCGATCACTACGGTATACGGTATCATCTTTTTTATCATCTGCTTTGCCTGGCTAAAAAAGAAGGAACAGCACGGATTGTAAAATATACCCCAAAAATGCCGTTTGCTCCTGGAGATTTTTTCAATATCCCTTGACAATCGTTCCTTTTGTATGTATAATTCAAAAAGAACAAGATTTAGGGGATTGGTCAAATGGTATGATAGGGGTCTCCAAAACCTTTGGTGGGAGTTCGATTCTCTCATCCCCTGCTCTGCGATGACGCTGGAAGCCTTGATTTTACTTGGCTTCCGGTGTTTTTTATTTTGGAAAAAAAAGAAACGTAGTCAAAGGCCTAGTCAAACAGGAATAATTCCTATTTTTAACCTTAAAAAGATATTGCCTCTTCGATTTGCTTTTTCTTTGTTTCGATTGTTTTGTTGCTGAAATAATAGAATTTCTTTGTACATGAAATATCGGAATGTCCCATTTGCTCCCGGCTCCCTGCATCCGTTTTCGTATGCTCTTTTACGGTCACACAAAATGGATTTGCCAATGCTGCCTCACTATCATCCGCAGCACAAGCGTTGTCAATATAATTTGCGGAGAATGCGGCGTAACCTTCATACGCGCGTGATAAAAGGCGGTTGAAAACCGCCTTTAAAAATTAATTTCTAAATTATCTCCGGATTCAAGGAATGTATGGTTTTTAAAGTAATTCATCATCTATGATCGTATATTCAAATCTAACAAGCTCATTGATTTCACAATCAAGTACATAGGCTAATTTAGCCAGTGTTTCAAGAGTTATGATCTTTCCGTTTCGGATATTATACAGTGTTTTGTGGGGTATACCATAGTTGGCAAGCTGATATCCGGTTATGTTTTTCTCCCTCATTCGTTCCAGCAACGGTGAATAATCCAATTGTACTTGAATGTGCATATTACTTTCACGTCCTTTTCTTTTTATTTTAGGCTAGTAAAAAGGGGTTGAATAGGCGATTAAAATCGCATACAATGATATAAAAGTTTCTATGATGATATGGTTTTGAGGAAACAGAGAAAGGAGGTTTCGAGAAAATGTTATAGTTAGATACCGTCACCTGTAGCGTTGAAAAGAATATAAAAAGCAAGGTTACGGCAAAGGGGAGTGTTGTAGTTGTCTCCAGTCCGCTCCAGCTCCGATAAAAAAATGGCACAGAGAAATCCCTGGGGTTCGCTTATATGGCAGAGATTCATGGTATAAAAAAAGAATTGGGGACAGCAGTTATAAACATTCACTCACTTATTAAGCAAGTTGTTATAATTATGGAATGTCAAAGGAGAAAATATTCATGAAGAAAAAGTTATTAGCAATGACCATGACAGCAGTTATGTGTCTGACAACCATGGAAGCAAGCGCAGTATTTGCTAGCGCAGAAGAAGCGGAGTTTTTTGGAGAAGAAAATATAGTAACAGAAGAAAACTTTGGCGAAAATAGCATTCAGAATGATGCAACAAAGATCGCAGATGAAACCCAAAGTGTAAGTGATGAGAAGAAAACAAATTATAGTTATATTTTTGATGTATTAGATTTTGAAGGTTATGATTATGAAATAGACGAAAAAGGAATTAAAGTTTCTGAGATTGTCAATGGTAGTGGTTTTGATGTTTGGGTAACCTATTATGGTGATGATGATTTTTCCCCAGATATAGACGAACTTTATGCTATATATTTTACAGATAAAGATACAGTTGTATCTCCAGAGGGTACATGTTATAAAATATATGTTGAAGAATATGTAAGAGGTAGCGAAGAAAGGAAAATTTATGAATGGAATGACACTATTACAAAGGAAGGTGAATATGTAATAAGAGTAAGCTACACAACTCCAGATAATGTGTATTTTAAAGGCAATGAGAAGGAATACTTTCAAATAGTTCGCAAACCTTCCAATGAGGTTCATGAACATATATGGAGTGAATGGAAAACTGAAACCCCAGCGACCTGTACCGGGTCTGGCTTGGAAAAACGGATCTGTACTGTATGCAATGAATCTGAGACAAGAGAAACAGCCGCTATAGGTCACACCTGGGGCGAATGGAAGGTTATCACGCCTGCCACATGTATTGCAGCAGGTCAGGAAAGCCGCGCTTGTACAGTCTGCGGTCAGACTGAAACACGCGAACTTGCTGCCACAGGTCACACTTGGAGCGAGTGGACAATTGCTTCCGCAGCAACTGTTTTCGCACCGGAAAAACAGATACGCACCTGCCCTGTGTGCAAAGGAACCGAAGAACGCGATAACGGAACTGTACTTACACCTACAATAAGCGTAAATGTTCCAACCAACTCTGCTATTCCCCTTAAAACACAGCAAACCTTATCTAAGCTGACGGTAACAGGTCTTGCAAACGGTGATGAAATCGTAAGCTTTAAATCCAACAATACTAAAGTGGCAAAAGTTTCTGGAAATACCAAGAATGGAACATTTAAGATCACAGCACAGAAAAAGACTGGTAACGCAAAGATCACAGTGACTTTAAAAAGCGGTACCAAAAAGGTTATCACAGTCAAAGTTCAAAAAGCCGCCGTTAAGACCAAAAAAATCACAAATGTTTCAAAAAAAGCTACCTTAAAAAAGGGGAAGAAGTTGACATTAAAGCCGATCCTTTCACCTGTAACCAGCAAAGAAAAGGTAACATACAAAACCTCAAATAAAAAAGTAGCAACCGTTAGCTCAAAAGGTGTGATTACAGCAAAGAAAAAAGGTACTGCAACAATAACGGTAAAATCAGGCACAGTATCTTATAAATGCAAAGTTACTGTAAAATAACATCATGCTTGATTCTTATTAGAATAAATTGGAAATAAAAGAGAATATTAAGCGGCTTATCTTTCTTTTAGTAAAAGAGGACTTGATGAAAAAATGTCAAGTCCTCTTGCTAGTAGTTATTTGAAAATATAGGCTGCCACCGGACGCTCTGTCCAGCCGACCCACCGCCCCATGGGAACCGTCGTTCCGGACATCCTACGGAACGCTGATTTTGAGGATTAAGTAATCAAGAAGCATTATTCTTTCCACGATTATAATCCTACTCTTATGAAAATATCACACATAAGAAGCGCCCCTTTCGTATATCCGGACTGGAATGCCCGTTTTTCCAGCGCTGATGCGTAATCTATAACACAATCGCTGAAATCTGTTTTATGAACCTCTTCCGGTAGAGCAGAAAGTTTCTTTTCCACCTTTTCCCAGAGGGAAATAATTTCCTGCGTATCTGGTTCATTCGTGCTCCATGCTTCGTAAATTTTTTCTAATTCTTTCATTGTCATACCTCCATATCCATTTTTTATTGGTTATAACAGGCACAACGCTGATGGATAAAAAAACCGGAAATGCTCTCAAAAAGCATTCCGGTTTAAGGCAACAAAAAACCTGCCGCGAACTTCTCTATCAGGAAACAATGTTTTGGAGCCATACGCCTTTTTTTACCAGGATAAATCCCACGACGCACTTCAGGATGTCTCCGATCTGAACCATCGTGTAGATCACAATGACTGGAAGTCCTGTGAAGCGGCTTAGGGTATAAGCGATCGGCACGCTGACACACCAGATAAATACACTGTCAAACAGGAATGTGATAATGGTTTTTCCGCCGGAACGCAGTGTAAAATATGCGGCGTGCAGAAACGCATTCTGAGGCATAAAAATTGCGGTTACCATGATAAATTTCGTTGCCAGTGCCCTTGCCTGGGCATTTGTGTTGTACGCCTGCGGGAAAAGCGGTGCCACTGCCAGCATGACTAAAGCCACTCCGGTACAGCAGAGGACGGAAAAAGCGATCATCTTGTTATCCTTGTCACGTGCCTCCTCCATTTTTCCGGCTCCCAGAAGCTGCCCTACTACGATTGCTACCGAATCGCCCAAGGCGATAAATACGATGTTAAATACATTGTTAATGGTGTTGGCAATGTTCTGCGCCGCTACCACCTCCAGACCACGCATAGAATAGCACTGCGCCAGCATAGCCATAGCCGCTGCCCATAATGTTTCGTTGACAAGAAGCGGCGTTCCTTTTATAAAGATTTTCTTCGCCAATGCCAGCGGTACTTTCAGCGTTCTGTACAGTCCTCTGGCAAATGGGTTTCTGTCGGTATGGCTGTGTGTCCAGGCAACCACGATAGCTACCTCTACATAGCGGGACAACACAGTGGCAATTGCCGCCCCCCGTACTCCCAGCTCCGGAAAACCAAACTTTCCGTAGATCAGCAAATAGTTAAACAGCAGGTTCACAAGGACCGCTGTCACGCCTGCTTTCATAGGCGTGACCGTTTCCCCGCATTCCCTCAGTGTGCTGGAATAAACCTGTACCATCATAAAAGCCGGCAAACCGGCAAGCATGATATGCATATACTGCTTTCCATAGGCTCTGGTGGCCTCAAGAGCGCCTGTTCCGCCCTCTCCCTTCAGGTACATTCCGATCAGCGGATCTCCGGCTGTCAGCAGCAAACAGATCGTAAATGTGGTCAGGATCACTGCCAGCCAAACTTTGTACCGGAATGTCTGCCGCACACCTTCATGATCCCTCTGTCCAAAATACTGTGCTGTAAAGATTCCTGCACCGGAGACGCCTCCGAAGATACAAAGGTTATACACAAAAATCAACTGATTTACAATAGCTGCCCCGGACATCTGCTCTGTGCCGATGCGCCCGATCATAATGTTGTCCAGAAGGCTCACAAAATTTGTAATACCATTCTGTATCATGATCGGTACTGCGATTGCCAGTACCATCTTATAGAATGCCTTATCACCGATAAACTTCTTACGAAATCCCACTTTTTCTCTGGTCTTTTCCATCTTGTAATCCTCCCTCCTCGTAAGTGTGTTAGGCATTAATTTACTACATTTTGTTTCAAATTTCAAGCATTATTTGAAGTCAAAGGAGCATTCCTGTCGTTTTAATTTATGAGGGTAATATTGACAAAAGAGGAGGAGTTTGTTTTGGAATATTCACTATATCAGCTTTCCTGGTTTTTTCTGCTCTATTCCTTTATCGGCTGGGGACTTGGCACGGCTGCAGCTGCAGTCAGAGAGCGAAAATTTATTGATGTGGGATTTCTGTACGGTCCCTACTGCCCGGCGTATGGCTTCGGCGCCATTGCATTTGCCGTCTTTCTTACAGAGCTTCGCAACTCTCTGTTCTTCCTGTTTTTGGGCGGCGTTATTTTATCCTTTCTTGTTTCTTTGCTTACAGGATTTGTTCTGGAACGTATTTTCCATAGAAAATGGTGGGACTATTCCCGGAAGCGTTTTCAGTTCGGCGGATACGTAAACCTGCCTTATACGGTTTTATGGGGACTTCTCGCAGTGATCTGCGTTTCACTTGTAAATCCATTTCTGGACACTGTGGTTTCCGTGGTTCCTACCAGAGCTGGCGGTGTTTTGATCATTATCTTTTATGCTGTCATGGGAATTGACTTTGTGGGAACTGTTTCCGGTATTTTGGCAGTCCACTCCCGTATCCGGAAGCTTTCCGTTGTGTATGAGCTTTCCGAAAACCTCCAAAAGGCTGCGGACCTTATGGGCGAGGGACTTACCGGATGGGTCTTAAAGCATTTGGCAAAGGCTTACCCAAATCTGAATACCAAAGAGCTTTTAGCAGCACGCCTTGAAAAGGAAAAACAGCTTGAAGCAGCAAAGGAAAAGGCCGGCGTCTTTGCAGTTGGATGCTCCTTTTATAAATTAGTGTGTCTGTTTCTTTTAGGTGCTTTTCTGGGAGATCTTACGGAGACCGTTTTCTGTTATATCACTGCTGGAAAACTGATGAGCCGAAGCAGCGTTGTATATGGTCCCTTCAGTATTGTATGGGGTTTGGGATGCGTTCTTTTAACTGTCATTCTCTATCAATACCGCGCTCACAGCAACTGGTTTATCTTCTGCTTTGGAACCGTTGTGGGCGGTGCCTATGAATACATCTGCAGCGTTTTTACGGAGCTGGTATTTGGAACTGTTTTCTGGGATTACAGCAGTATCCCATTCAACCTGGGCGGGCGTATCAATCTTCTTTACTGCTTCTTCTGGGGTTTTGCAGCAGTCATATGGTTGAAAATCCTTTATCCTGCTCTTTCGGGACTTATTGAAAAAATCCCCAAAAAGCCAGGGATTATCATGAGTTGGATTTTGATCGTGTTTATGATTTTTAATATTACTATGTCGGTTCTGGCTCTTGGCAGATATACCCAGCGCCATACGGAAGTTTCCGCTGCTGCGGCTGAAACATCCGAAGATACGGATGCCGCCGCCCAGACAGCCGCTTCCGGTATCACCCTTTTCCTGGATGAACATTTCCCGGACGAAAGGATGAAGAGGATTTATCCTAATGCGATCATGGTAAAAGAATAATACATACAGCAGGGGGGACGGAAAGCTTCCAGATATTTTTATAGCTTTCCCTCCTCTGCTGTCTTCAATTGGTTTCGGACATCTGAAGGAGTACATCCCATCACTTTTTTAAATGTCTTTGAAAAATATAAATAATCCGGCATCCCAACCTCACTGCAGATTTCTTTCACCTGCTTCGTAGTATAACGCAACAGATGACATGCTTTCTCTATACGCAGCCTTGTAATATACTCTGTAAAAGAAATGCCAGTTTCTTTCTTAAATGTCATACTAAAATGATTGTCTGATTTTCCAACATATTCTGCAACTCTCGAAACCGATAAGCTTTCATGATAATGCTCATCAATAAATACCACCGCCTTATTAATGGTATGACTGTAGTTTTTCTTTTGTATCTGTGAATAGGGAATCATAATACTTTTATATAAATACTCCCGAAATTCCTTTATGCTTTCCTGTGCAGTGCCGCAGGCCGAAAGTCTTTCATACAACTGCTCCCCCTCGTTTTTGAAATGCAGCTGCTCTGAAATTTCAGAATAAATTTTCAAATATTCTCTTTGAAATTTCTCCTGGGGCAAATGCAGTTTATATGCCGTTTCAGCATGTAACCGCAGGGCATCTGCCAATTCATCCTGTTTTGCTGCCAGTATTCTTATTCTTTTTCCCTGCTCATGATATTCCTGCGTTAGCCTTTCCACTTCTGTGTCTTTTTGTTTTCGTTCATAGACATTGATGACCTTTTCATTATAAAATCCGTCCGCTAAAGCCTCCTTTGCCTCAGCATATCCCTTCAATAGATTCCTTCCCGGATGTACCTGTGATATTCCCGCTTTCAAATGGTATCCGTTTCCTTGGTTCGACTGATTCCATGCAGCAATCTCTGACTGTAACTGAAATCGATAATTCATATTATAGAGAGAAGAATTAAAACTGCTTCCCAGACAGATCTTTTGATTCATTTGATATGGAAGCATTACGCAATTCATCTTCTCCAGCTCCTGCTGAAATTCCAAAAATTCTAAACTCTCAAAACCGTCTATGCTGTCAATCTCAATGATCATGGTTTGAAGATAATTGGTTTCAAAACCCGGTCTGATCTTACGTATTACAGAAAACAATTCCTGTTCCAGTCCGGATTTTTCCAAAATATAGATTTTTACTGTAAGATCCTGCAGCAAAGCATAATAATAACGGGAGTCTTTTTCTCTGATTTCATTCAGTCTCTTTACATTCTTGGAAACACTGCTGATCAGATCATGAATTTTCACAGGCTTCAAAATATAATCTTCAGCCCCGACCTGCATAGCACTTCTGCAGTACTCAAAATCTGAAAATGCAGTTAAATAAATAATTCTTGTATCAGTCCCATATTTCTTTATGTGTTCTCCCAATTCCAGACCACTCATTTTCGGCATTTCAATATCACACACGATCAAATCCGGCATGACTGCAGGAAACGCCTGCAAAGCTTCTTCTCCATTGGCATAGCATTCTACCGTTTCAAATCCAAGCTCCTTCCAATTAATCGCACAGCGTATTCCTTCCCTGATCTGACTATCATCGTCAACAATCATTGCTTTCATCATATACCTCCGCATAGTCAGTTATGTTCTGCTTTAAAATAGGCAGCTCCATGTGTACCAAAGTTCCCTTTCCCGGAACACTTCTGAAAATCAGCTTTCCCTCATTCTGGTATTTCAGTTGCAGGCGTTTCTGGATATTTCGAAGTGCAAAATACTCTTTCCCGCCTGTTCCTTCCATTTCTTTTCGCACTTTTTTGCCATCACATCCCCGTCCATTGTCCATGACAATAATCTGCATTCTTCCCTTTTTCTCTCGAATGATCAGCCACAGCTCTCCATTAGTCAAATCTCTTTCCAGTCCATGTGTAAACGCATTCTCGATCAATGGCTGAATTAGAAGCTTCGAAATTCTGCAATCAAGAAGACCTTCACTGATCGTTTTATGAAAGACAATCTTTCCCTGAAAACGTTTTTGAATCAGGAAACAATAATCTTCCAAAATCTTCAGTTCCTGCGCAACTGTAATATCCTGATTTCCAAAATTCAGCATTTCCCGCAAAAAATCTGACAGAACCTCCAACTGTTCGCCTACATCCCAATCTTTGTTTGCCAGAGCAGCCCAATGAATAGAATCAATCGTATTAAATAAAAAATGGGGATTTATCTGGGCACCTACAAGATCCAGTTGTGCCTGTTTTGTACGGATCTGTTCCATATAGACAGTATCGATCAGTTCATTTATCTTGCTGATCATATGATTCGAAGCTATCGTCAGCTTTCCTATTTCATCCTGCTTTTGATAGATACTAACTGGTTTGATCTTATCAGATGCTTCGTCTACTGAAGCCTCCAGCTCCCTCGAAAGTCTGGCAATTGGCCTGCTGATATACCGGACATGCAGTAGAATACATCCTCCCAGAAGCAGGACCAGAAGCAGGATAAACATCCCCAAATACCCAAATTCCAGCGGTGCAAGACTTCCACTTTTCTCGACCTTGCAGAGAATAATCCCCGAAGAACCACACTGGCTCCAATACATAGCACTGCCATGTTTACCTGCCTTTAAAATACCCGAAGATTGTTTTCCCGGGCTGATCTGATATTCCTCGGGTACTCCATGTGCCAAAATCTCCTTGTTTGGTGAGGACAGTAGCTCCCCATCCTCACTCATAAGCCAGATTTCTTCCGTTTCTTCCGTAAGCACCGTACGATAGCAATTATAAATTGCTTCCTCATCAATAAAAATTGCCAGAATACCATTATCTGTAAATATTCCATCTGAATAAATCGTACTATAATATGGAGTAATCAGATTCTCTACGTTAAAGGAACCTCTGCCAAATGAATAGAGAATATGTGCCTGACCCCATTGTCTGCGAATATCGTCCTTAATAATGTTAGAAATGTACTCATTCTCTGTTTCTGTCAAAAGTGTCGTCCTGCCGGCACTGAAAAGCGATTCCTGATTTTTAAATATCTGGATATTTTTTATTGCGTTTTCCTCATCAATAGCTGTATCCAATGCTCTTTTCACAAGCACATATTCTTCCAGAGCCCTGTCGTCGTTCATAAATTTTACTACCGGAGCACTTCCTGACAATTCATAGGAAATCTCTTCTATGCGCTTCAGAAAGCTATCCACTGCTTCTGCCGTCAGCTTTAATTGATTGATATTATTTTTCTCTATATTCTCTTCCTGCTGTCTCACCCAAACATGCAAAATACCCATCCCCAGAAAAAACATGGGCAAAGCCACACACAATGTCAGAATAAAAATATACTTTGTTTTTATTGAGAAGTCCTTGAATTTTTTCATAGAAACACTCCGAAATATATTTAGTTACGATAAGAGGAAGCACATCCGTACTTCCTCTAAATCATAACATCCTTCGTTTCCAATATCAATCATGCAGCTTATCCCTTCACAGCGCCTGCTGTCAGTGATGCCACAAAATACTTCTGTAAGAAAATAAACAGCACATAAAGCGGAATTACCACAACAATGATCGCCGCGCAAAGAAGCGGCCACTCTGTGCCATATGCAGACTGAAAATTCAGTAAACCAACTGTAAGCGGAATTCCCTTATCCGTTGTCATTGTGGCAATCTGTGCCCACATGAGCTCACCCCACACTGCTGTAAAATTCATAACAACACATGTGGCAATGGCTCCTTTCATCAAAGGCAGAACAATGTGAAACATGGACTTTGTCTCTGTACAGCCGTCAATCCTTGCAGCCTCAAGCAGTTCCCCCGGAAGAGTATCAAAAAAATTCTTCATAACAATAATCGTTCCCGATAAAGCCCATCCTACATTTGCCACGATTAAGGGGACATACATCAATTTCAAAAGATGGAGCCTGGACATCATCAGATACAGTGGAATGATCACCGTTTCATTCGGCAAAAGCTGGCAGATAAACAAAAATCCTATGATCAGTTCTACATGCGGAACATGCAGTCTGGATAACGCATATGCTGCCATCACTGCAAAAATCTCCAAAAACAAGACTGTCAAAAAGCAGTATATCAAACTGTTCAGAAAATATTCTCCGATTCGTCCTTTTACCCATGCAGCTCCATAGTTTGCAAACTGCCACACCTCAGGTATCCCCCATCTGTTTTGGTAAAATTCTGTTAACGATTTCGTTGAAGTTAGAAATGAGAAGAATACCGGATATACGAATGCCAAAGCAAGTATCACCAGCGCAGCCCTCAGTACAATACTTCCTGCGTTCACTTTCCTGCGTTTATGCATTTTTCCAATATTTCCAGCCGCTTTAGTATTCAATCGTCTCACCTCTCATTCCATTTCTGATGATTCCGATCACAACCATGATCATGATTGCAAATACAATGGATACTGCAGATGCATACCCGTAATCATTATTCATAAAGGCACGGTTGATCACATACATTGGTGCTGTCATAGTAAGATCTCCAGGTCCGCCTCCGGTCATTGCCTCCACAATATCATAAGTCTTAAAGGTCCAAACACTTACCATCGACATGGTGAGCATGATGGTGGGACGGATCATCGGTAGAATGATAAAACGAATCTGTTCCCAGTAGGTTGCACCTGATAATTTTGCGTCTTCGTAAAGTTCTCCGGGCAGTCCCAGCATGGCTGTGTAGATCAGCATCATTACGGTACCTGCAAAGCGCCACCCCTGAACAATACCAATGCACACAATTGATATGGTCTTTGTGGAAAGCCACGCCTTTGCCAGCCCGCCTGCACCAATTGCAGCCAACAGATTGTTCAGAATACCATCATCCATAGCAAAAACAAAGGTAAACAAAAGACCGACAACGGTAAGCGGAAGCATCGTTGGGCTATAAAAAACAAACCGAAAGACAGCCGCTTCTTTATTCGATACTTTATAGATCAATAACGCCAGCAGTAAACCAAGGAGCATGGCTACCACAAGTGCAATAATTGCGATGGCGAAGGAATTGGCAATTGCATGCTTTGTCGCTCTGGTTGTAAATATCTTCACATAATTCTCGAACCCGACAAACTTACTTTCGCTCATTCCATTCCACTTCAGGAAGCTAATCACAACATTCCACCCAAGAGGAATCACTGAGCAAAAGGTAATCATAATGATTGCAGGCAGCAAAAACAGAAAGGCAATGAATCCTCTTCTTAATTTTCTTTTGTCATTCATATACCATCTCCTGATATGCGATTATTCCTGCTCTTCAATAAATGCTAATCGGAAGTCTTCCATTTCTTCCAAAGATTCAACTCCATACATAATATAGTTTGCCGGCATCTGGTTAATGGTTGTATCCAGATCAGAACTGTTATGGTGGCACTCATGATCAACAATCTTATCACTGGAACGAGACAAACTATTCATAACCTCTGTATCAATATCTGCATTTGCAGTCTTAACCGTGGATACGCAGCCAGTATTTGCACGAATATCCGCACATTCACTGCTTGTCAGAAATTTCAGAACTTCTACAGCGCCCTCTGTATTTTTTGAAAAGCTTGGAATAAATAAACCGCTGCTGCCGCCAAGAAGAGGCATACTCGGATTGCTTCCCATATTAGGCCAGTCCATAATTACATAATTTTCAATGCCGCAGTTTTCAAGTGTTGCGATTGCCTGACTATTCACAACAAAGGCAGACGCAATCTTGCCATTGGAAAGAGCTGCTTCAATCTGATCCGCTTCCTGCGCGAGACACGCATCCGCTCCCGGATATACCAGGTCTGCTTCAATATAATCCTTTACCATGTCAAACGCACCTACGATTTTTTCATCCAGGAAAGAAACCTGTCCATCATTCCATGCCTGGAGTTCTTCATCTGTATCCCACACCTGCATGATTGCCATTCTGGTAAGCCACGGAGCCAGATCAGACTGGATACCGGTTCCAAAGTAGCCTGCCTCTTTTGCTTTTGTACAGAATTCTACAAATTCATCCCAGGTCCACTGTCCATCTTCTGAAAGAGTCACGCCAATTTCATCTGCAATGTCCGTATTCACCGCAATGACCGGATATACTGTACTATATGGAAGATTATAAAGGACATCATCATATGTACCCTGATTTAAGGCTTCCAGATTCGTAAAGTTTGCTTTCCACTCATCATCCACATACTCATCAAGAGGCATAGCCAGTTCGCTGTCAACAAGCGTTCTCATACTTCCCGGCCAATACTCAACAATATCAAGCTGTTCTCCTGCAACACCAGCCGTTTTAATTGCCTGGGTAACTCCCTGCGTATCCCATGCTTTAAAGATTAAATTGTATTTATCCCCAAATTTTTCCTGAACAGCCGCCTCAATATCCGGCGCAAAGGTATCGTCGGATGCAGAAATCATCAAAACCAGATCCTGTTTATCATCCCCATCTGCGTATACTGCTGAACACATACCAAGAGTCATTGTTGCTGCGAGAGCGCCTGCTAATACTTTTTTTGCTTTCATGTCTTTTCCTCCTTAAAATGAAATACCTTCAAAACCCTCTTTGTTTTGATGAATTCAGTGTATCATTTCTTATCTCAGCAAATTATTGTAAATTTCACCGATAATATGGGATTTTTTAACGTTTTTATCTGTCGGTTTACTCATAATCCTCCAGTCTCCATTCATCCATCCATTCAATGACCACCCGGTCCTCCTCAAATTTTAAGGGAAGCCAGACATAATCTGCAATACAGCCCTGACAGTCCGTGTTATCCGATATGGTATCTGTATCCGTTTCCGGGTTAAAATAATCTTCATATTGTTTTGCATATTCTTCGTATTTCAGCTCCATCAAATTAGGAAGCCAGCGGTCTGCACATGCAATATAAAGGTCCTTTTTCCCTGGTACCTTAAATACAGAGGATATCTGTGAGTGAAAGGATGTATGGCTGTCATCATTTTTATGGGGATTTCCCAATACATGGAACGGGCCATGCCACGTATTAGCGGATGCCGCTTCTGAGGGATTTGGGAAATAACCGGTGGTGCCAGAGGTAATGAGATAATGTGTTCCTTTTCTAAAAAAATGTGCAGGGGCCTCTCTTACATAAGGCGGGTATAATCTCGGAAAATGTGTGGTATAGTATCCCGTGACATCTGTATATTCCTCGTTTAAATCTGCGCATATCAGCTCGCTGTGTACCCTTTCAAAATAAATATACGCCTTTCCATCCGGGGCTACAACAAGATCAAAATCACCGCCGCTCATCTGCATTGGATACAAATTTTCTTTTACAACTTGATATGATCCTGTAATTTTATCTGCTGTCAAAACCAGATAACTCTGTGTCGTATCTTTATGCATCTCTTTTATCCAGCAGACATATTTACCGGATTTCCTGTTAAAAATGATATGAGGCCTGTCTAAACAAACCGTGGGATGAAAATGGGAGGATTCGTCCATTGGTTCGGGCTTTATAATATATCCCTCATCCTTCCAATTATACAAATCTGCAGAACTGTAGATTTTCATGCCCCAATGCCAGATATTATTAGTTCCATCCATTTTTTCTTTATTTTCACCGTACCAGTAATACGTACCGTCAACAAACATAATTGACCCTCCATGGGCCTGAATTCTTTTTCCGTCTGTGTCAAGCCACACATGACCAGGGCGGAATGAATGATATGTTTCCATAATAGTTCTCCTTTATCATAATTGTAATAGTTCTTCATTTATAATTTATCATCTGATAAAAGGAATCCATATAGTAGTTATGCTCGATTTTATAGTCTTTTTTCACGATATGCTATAACGGTTTTCACATTTATTTGATTATATCCCTATATAAAAAATCCTGGAAACTTTATGATTTCTCAAAGTTTCCAGGATTAAAAAATACCCGGCTATAGTTGGATGGCATATATTATTTAACGCAAAAAAGAGCAGTCTTACGGCTACTCTTTAAGATTTTGTAACTTCAAAACTACATACATGTTGACATTCCTTTGAATCTCCTTGCTTGGTCAAGCCCTCGACCGATTAGTAGCAGTCAGCTCCATACATTACTGCACTTCCACCCCTGCCCTATCTACCTCG
>NZ_CAXSVO010000020.1:0-76995 GCF_964240875.1 Ruminococcus sp. 5_1_39BFAA
TCTTTTAATTATTCCATATATTAGAAATATTTTCCATAGAAATATTACTCAAAAATTAATGCAATTTTGTACTAGTTAAAAATCCCTGACTTATGCAGTCAGGGATTTTTGCGCACAATTAATTATATTTACGTTTTCTTGCGGCTTCAGATTTTTTCTTACGACGAACGCTTGGTTTCTCGTAATGCTCTCTTTTACGGATTTCCTGCTGAATACCCGCTTTAGCACAGCTTCTCTTGAATCTGCGAAGAGCGCTATCTAAAGTCTCGTTCTCTTTTACGATTACGTTTGACATAGACTCACACCTAACCTCCCTCCAGTTGTAGATTGTGCTTAAATACAACTGTCTGGGTATTTTTCTTGCACGAGTATCATTATATATCATACCCTTTGCATTCGTCAACAACTTTTGGGTAAATTTACAAAAAAAGTTTGTCTTCTTACTTTCCTTACTTCAACTGGCCTTCCAGAATACCGGCTACTGCGTCAACAGCTTCCTGTGCCTTTTCCGGATTCTTTCCGCCGGCCTGTGCCATATTCGGACGTCCGCCGCCGCCACCGCCAACAATGGCTGCTGCTGCTTTGATCAGGTTTCCGGCATGTGCGCCTGCCTTCTGTGCTGCATCCGTAGCCATGGAAAGAAGATTTACCTTTCCGCCATTTACGGCTGCAAGAACGACAACGCCCTCACCCAGCTTTTCCTTTAACTGATCGCCCAGGTCGCGAAGCCCGTTCATGTCAACGCCCTCTACCTTTGCGGCAAGGAGTTTCACGCCTTTGACCTCTACAACCTTATCCATAACGTTTCCAAGAGCACCCTGCGCCAGCTTGCTCTTTAAGGATTCATTCTCACTGGAAAGAGCCTTCACCTCACCCTGAAGGTGACTGATCTTCTCAACGATCTCGGATGGATTTGCCTTTAAAGCCTTTGCAGCCTCATTCAGCAGCTCCTCCTGCTTCTTATAGTATTCCAGAACACCGTTTCCGGTGAGTGCCTCGATACGGCGCACGCCTGCTGCGATACCGGACTCGGAAACGATCTTAAAGAGCATAATGGAGCTTGTATTTGCCACATGGGTACCGCCGCACAGCTCCTTGGAAAAATCACCCATGGATACCACACGTACCTTCTGGGAATATTTCTCCCCAAACAGTGCCATTGCGCCGGATTTCTTTGCTTCCTCAATATCCATTACATCAGTGGAAACCGTAAGCCCTGCCTGAATCTGCTCGTTTACCAGCTTTTCAACACGCTGGATCTCCTCTGCTGTCATAGCCTGGAAATGTGCAAAGTCAAAACGCAGTCTGTCCGGTGTTACCAGGGAACCCTTCTGCTCTACGTGGGAGCCAAGTACAGTCTTTAATGCCTTCTGAAGAAGGTGGGTCGCGCTGTGGTTCTTTTCCGTATCTTTTCTGGCTGCTGTATTTACTTCCAGTGAAACAGTCTCTCCCTTGGAGATCATACCGGATTCCATATATCCAACATGTCCGAATTTACCGCCGCGCAGCTTAATGGTATCTTCTACCACAAATTTACCGTTTGCAGTCACGATGACGCCGCTGTCACCCTCCTGACCGCCCATGGTTGCGTAGAATGGTGTTTTCTCCACAAAGATGGTTCCTCTCTGGCCTTCCATAAGGGAATCTGCGATCTCTGTCTCAGTTGTAATGACCGTTACCTGAGATTCAAAGGAAAGATGGTCATAGCCTACAAACTCTGTAGTAACGGAGGTATCGATCTCATCGTATACCGTTGCATCAGCACCCATATAGTTTGTCACCTCACGGGCTTCACGTGCCTTTGTACGCTGCTGCTCCATAGCGGCCTTAAAGCCGTCCTCATCTACCTCATAGCCCTTTTCCTCCAGGATTTCCTTTGTCAGGTCAAGAGGGAATCCATAGGTATCATAAAGCTTAAATGCGTTGTCGCCGGAAAGTACCTTTTCTCCGGCAGCCTTCATCTCATCCTCCATATCGGAGAGAATGCGAAGACCCTGATCAATGGTCTTATTAAACTGGTTCTCCTCGTTTGTCAGAACATTGAAGATGAACTCCTTCTTTTCTTCCAGCTCCGGATATCCGTCCTTTGAGCCTTCGATCACCTCTGCGCTCAGCTTTGCAAGGAAGGAGCCTTCGATTCCCAGAAGACGTCCATGTCTTGCAGCACGGCGGATCAGACGGCGGAGTACATAGCCTCTTCCCTCATTGGTAGGCATGATTCCATCGGAGATCATGAAGGTAGCGGAACGGATATGGTCCGTGATCAGACGGATGGATACGTCATGCTCATGAACCTTGCCGTACTCTTTGCCTGCAACCTGGCATACAAGGTTACGCAGGGAACAGATGGTATCCACATCAAAAATGGAGTCTACGTCCTGAACCACCACAGCCAGACGCTCCAGACCCATACCGGTGTCAATGTTCTTCTGTGTCAGCTCTGTATAATTGCCGTTTCCGTCATTCTCAAACTGGGTAAATACGTCGTTCCATACTTCCATGTAACGGTCACAGTCGCAGCCTACTGTACAGCCCGGTTTTCCGCAGCCGTATTTTTCTCCGCGGTCATAGTAAATCTCAGAACATGGACCGCAGGGACCTGCGCCGTGCTCCCAGAAGTTGTCCTCTTTTCCAAAACGGAAAATGCGCTCTGCCGGGATGCCGATCTCTTTATTCCAGATCTCATATGCCTCGTCATCGTCAGTGTAAACGGACGGGTAAAGACGTTCCGGATCAAGACCCACAACCTCGGTCAAAAACTCCCAGGACCAGTTCAGTGCTTCTCTTTTGAAGTAATCTCCGAAGGAGAAGTTTCCCAGCATCTCAAAGAAGGTGCCGTGACGTGCTGTTTTTCCTACATTCTCAATATCACCTGTACGGATACACTTCTGACAGGTAGATACTCTCGTTCTGGGCGGAATCTCCGCGCCTGTAAAATATGGTTTTAAGGGAGTCATTCCCGCATTGATCAGCAGGACGCTCTTATCACCCTGGGGTACCAGGGAAAAGCTTTTCATAACCAGATGGCCTTTGCTCTCCATGAAATCCAGAAACATCTTTCGAAGCTCATTTACTCCGTATTTCTTCATTTCTAATCTCCTCCTACGCTTATAAAGATTGCCATTACTCATAGGAAACGACATTGACTTGCCGTTTTCTATACATCATAGCATATCTTCTTATTTCACGCAAACCTTATTGAATTTTTTCTTTCCTCTTTTCAGCACAATTCCTTCACCCTGCAGGCTTTCTCTGGAAACCGTGTGCTTAATGTCTGTGATCTTTTCTCCGTCAATGGACACACCACCCTGTTCAATGGCGCGGCGTCCCTCGGAGCGGGTCGGTACCAGTCCAGCCTTTACCAGCATGGAGATCAAATCGATAGTACCTTCCTCTGTGAAATCTTCATCACCAAGCTCTGTGGTAGGCATATTCGCAGTATCTGCCCCGCCTGCAAACAGCGCCTTTGCGCCTGCCTGTGCCTTGGAAGCCTCTTCTGTTCCGTGAACAAGCTCTGTAAGGTGGAAAGCAAGGATCTCTTTTGCTTTATTTAACTGGCTGCCCTCCCATTTTTCCATTTCCTGGATCTCTTCCAGCGACAGGAATGTGAGAAGCTTCATACATTTGATGACATCTGCATCATCCACGTTTCTCCAGTACTGGTAGAAATCGAATGGAGATGTTTTATTCGGATCAAGCCAAACAGCTCCGGACTGGGTCTTGCCCATCTTCTTGCCCTCAGAGTTGAGAAGCAGGGTGATGGTCATAGCGTATGCATCCTTGCCCAGCTTACGGCGGATCAGCTCCGTACCGCCCAGCATGTTGCTCCACTGGTCATCGCCGCCGAACTGCATGTTACAGCCGTATTTCTGGTACAGCATGTAAAAGTCGTAGCTCTGCATGATCATGTAGTTGAACTCCAGGAAGCTTAAGCCTCTCTCCATACGCTGCTTGTAGCATTCCGCGGTAAGCATGCGGTTTACGGAGAAGTGTGCGCCTACTTCTCTTAAAAGCTCCACATAATTCAGGCTCATGAGCCAGTCAGCATTGTTTACCATCATGGCCTTGTCATCGGAAAAATCAATAAAACGCTCCATCTGCTTTTTGAAACAGTCAATGTTATGCTGGATCGTCTCTTTTGTCATCATCTGGCGCATGTCGGTTCTTCCGGACGGATCCCCGATCATACCGGTTCCGCCTCCTAACAGGGCAATCGGCTTGTTTCCTGCCATCTGGAGACGTTTCATCAGGCAAAGCGCCATGAAATGGCCTACATGCAGGCTGTCTGCGGTAGGGTCAAAGCCGATATAGAAGGTGGCTTTTCCATTGTTTACAAGGTTTTTAATCTCCTCTTCGTCTGTCACCTGGGCGATCAGTCCCCTGGCTTTCAGTTCTTCCCAAACTGTCATCTTTCTTTTCCTCCTGAATTTAATAGGATCCTGCTCCTCAGAGCACTCTCTATAAGAATAAAAATGCCCGGTTCCTGTCCCTTTAGGACGAGAACCGGGTCCCGTGATACCACCTAAATTCGCAGAAAACTCGCATTTCCTGCCTCCGTAAGTGACATGACAAAACAGCCAAATCACCCCAGCGCGATAACGTCCGCCACTCCGTTGCAGCCTACTGAGCATTGTGTTCGGTGCAAAGCTCCGGGAGGTATTCACACAGGTTCCACAGGCGCCTCTCACCATCCGGCAGCTCTCTGTCAGCTTTCCCAATGCTACTTTTTCCCATCAAAGCCTTTATCTGTTTGATACTTGCCAGTATACAAAGCCAAAAAAAATTTGTCAAGAAATTTTCCCGGTACTTTTACAACTTAACGCGCCAGCTTGTTACTGTTTCTCCCATACACCTGTCCGCTCAAAATTCTCCGCCGCTTCCCTTGCGCTCTTCACAAGCCCCTCATCGTATCCAAGCATCTGGAGAAGCCGGATCGCATTTCGGCTGCTTGCCCTGCCATGTTTCAGGATGTAGCTGAATACCACTTCATCTTCCTGAACCTCTTCCTCAAAATGGTAATTTGCATATATCCCCTCCAGAATATAGGAAAGCTCAATATCATGGGTCGCTGCAAAAGGAAGTACCCATTTTCTGGACAATTCCATCAAAATCCTGGAAGATGCGGCAATTCTTTCAATGGTATTGGTTCCGCGCAGCACTTCATCAATAATGCAGAGAAGGGGCTGCTCCTTCCTGCTCTCATCAAGAATACGTTTCAGGGATTTGATCTCCACAATAAAATAGCTTTCACCGCCGGACAGATCATCCCGGAGTGCCATGGAAGTCATCACCTTCAAAAATGGCGCACGGTATCTGGCGCAGGTGCAGGTACAAATTGTCTGGGCCAGAATAGAGTTCATTGCCACATTTTTCAAAAATGTGGATTTTCCGGAAGCATTGGAGCCTGTTACCAGCGTTCCTCCCGACACCTTGATACAGTTTGCCACTGCCTGTTCCAGAAGAGGATGGTATAAATCCTCTGCCTCCAGAGTTACATTTTTGCCATCATAGGGCAAAAATTCAGGCTTACACTGCAAAGCAAGCAGCTCCCGGAAGGAAGCGATGGAGATTGCGGCATCCAGCTCCCCGATATTGTCAAGAAGCTGCATGATCTTATCGCTTTTTCCCTGTACTTCTCTCAGAAGACGGTTATATACCAGGATATCCACATGGGTTACCATGCGGATGTAGTCCAATAAGCTCTGTAGTATGTCACCCAGATCAGAACCGTTTCCGGTGAGAAACACAGCCTTCCTCCGGAGTCCTGCAAATGCTGCCTTTCCCTCACAGATGCCGTTCATCTGCTTCGCGATTTCCGGCCACTTCACAGTTTCCATATCATCCGCTGCGGACAGCATTCCCAGAAGATGTGCATAACAGTCCAGGTAAGCCTCTACCAGCTTTCTGTCCTTTCCAGCATAATAGATAATGATATTTGCAATACAGAGCAGCATGAGCACAAAAAATCCAAGCAACGGTCGAAGCGGCAGTACGATTCCCAGACAGCCCAGTATCAGTACAAGCATTAGTATATGAATCCCTGACGATACTTTCGGAGATTCGTTCAGCACAAGAACCGTATCGGACAGGGAGCCAAGCCGTGTTTTCCCAACCTTTGAAAGGAGAAGCTGCATCTGCTCCCGTTTTTCCGTATGGGCGGAAAAGAACCTGATCAGCTTATCTCTCTCATTGATTTCCTCCTGGCTAAAGAGCGGCATACGCATCATGGCATACAGCACATCCTCTCCCGGAGAGGAGATGGTCTGGTTAACCATCCGGTACACATGATCCATATCCAGGTCGTTCCATGTTATGTCATCAATGTAAAAACCTTCTCCGCATTTCCGCCGGAAATAATGAGATATATTTTCTATATCGCCCGGTTCATACTGTCGTTCCGAAGGTTTGCCGTAAATACGGCGGATTTTTTTCAGAAGTATCTTTTTGCGTTTTCTCTCTTCATGAATAATCCATATGATAAACAGCAGGATAAGACCTGCTGTTACCATAATTACAGTCATATATGGATTCATTACTGCCCCTTTTTATGTCATATCAAACCCAGTCAACAAAGAAAATGTGATCCTTATACTGTAGATATTTTACTTTATCGAAATTCAGCGGCTGCTGCCAGAAGTAATCCTCCATCATAAAATACATACATCTGAAATCCTTCGATGGAATGCCGCTGATCACCCGCTTGCTCTTGCCAAGGAGGTAATTATTAAAGATTTCCAATGCCTCTCCAGCAGCCTTGTATGCCAGTTCACGGTTATCAAACTGTCCGTTCAGACGTCTCAGAAGCGCACCGTTCGTCACTACTGAATACTGAGGGAAGCTGCCTCCCTGGTACATGACATATCGTACAGAGGAAGGGAATTCCTTATCCGCCTTGATGGTACGGTTCAGCACACACATTACCACTGCTTCCATACCCGCCTCTCCCTGGTCGCCGGCCTCCGCCTCGCAGAAGGCTGCCAGAAGGTCAAGGTCAGACTTTGCTCCGTCTGCAACTCCCGGATGTGTTTTATACTCATTCATCAGAGTATAATTTTTGCCGTTCTTCTCATCGTATGCAGAAAAGGTAGTGCTGGAACCTTTTTCTGTCGCTACACCGTCAGCATCAAAAACATAGGTGGTTCCACCGATCTTTGCGGTTTTGTTTACATACATAACTCCCTTGGAGTTAAAGTAATACTGCTTGCTGTTCAGTGTGAGCCAGCCCGTCTGAGCACGTCCGTCCTTCTTACAGAAATAGTAGCGTTTGCTGCCTACTTTTCCGAATCCCTTCTGGTAACGAACACCTGTTGTCTTGGAAAAATAATAGTAGTATTTACCAATTTTTTTCAGACCGGTGTACATATAGCCAGTGTTTTTATCAAAATAATAGGCTTCACCGCTTTTTGTCTTATACAGGCCTGTAACCATTTTTCCTGTAGACTCGTCGAAATAACGTTTTTGCTTTTTGCTGTTTGTCATCCAGCCCTTTGCCATCACGCCGGTGCCGCTGGTGAAATAGTATTTGCTTTTTCCGATCGTCAGCCAGCCTCTTGTAAGCAGTCCTGTTTTTTTGTTGAAATAGCGGGTGTTTCCCTTGCTGTCCGTCAAAAATCCTGTCGCCATAGCGCCAGTGCCGCTGGTAAAATAACGGATATATTTGCCTTTGCTGTTCTTTTGCCAGCCTTTTAGCTGCACTCCTGTCTTTTTGTCAAAGTAGTACCTTTTTTTATTTAAGGTAAGCCAGCCCTTCTGTTTACTGCCGTCTTTTTTTATGTAGTAGGTCTTTCCATTTACGGTCTTAAATCCGGCGGTTGCGGCGTTCGCTTCCTTTGTAGGTACCAACGCCAGGATCAGCAGGATCAGAAGGATAAATATCCAGGAGCTGATGCCTTTTTTTTCTTTTTCTCTCATACCCGAACCTCATTTTCTGTAACTGTTCACGCCCAGCCACATCTTCGTTATATCCCACAGGGGCAAATTATGTCGTTTTTTTGTCAAAAGTTACAAAAATATTACATAGCTACATTATAATCAAAAACTGTTCCTCTGTCAACTGATTTGTACGGGCTGATATATTGATCGAACAAACGTGCTCTGGCACGATATTTCCTTAACTGATCCTTCCATGTTCAACAGAATAAACTCTGTCTGTGATCCGCATGGTAGACTGTCTGTGTGATACCAGTACTATGGTCTTTCCTTCCCGCTCTTCATGGAGGGATTTCAGGATAACAGCCTCGTTAAGGCTGTCCAGGTTACTGGTAGGCTCGTCCAGGAGCATCATAGGCGCGTCGTGCAGAAATGCTCTGGCAAGGCCGATCCTCTGTTTCTCGCCGCCGGATAAGGTATCTCCCAGCTCGCCAACCTCCGTATCATATCCCTTGGGCAGGCTCATAATGAAATCATGAATGGACGCTTTTTTGCAGGCCGTTACCAGTTCTTCATCCGAAGCGTCCAGCCTGGCAATACGCAGATTATTCTTAATGCTGTCATGGAATAAATGGGTTTCCTGGGTTACAAAGCTTTCCATATCTCTCAGGTTTGTGGTATTTATGTCACTGATGTTCCGGCCTGAGATTTTGATGCTGCCCTTATCTGTTTCCCAAAAGCGCATAAACAGCTTCAGAAGCGTAGACTTCCCGCTTCCGCTCCGTCCGGAAATCCCGATCACTGCATGTTCCGGAATCTCCATGCTTACATCTGACAGTATTGTTTCATCTTTATAGGCAAAAGTTACATGCTCTGCCGCCGCACCTGCAAATGTCACCGCCTGCTTTCCGGTAACATCCTCAACAACCGGTGTCTCCTCCAGAATATTCAGGACACGGTTTCCTGCTGCAAAAGTATTCTGCAGGGTGCTTCCCAGGTTTGCCAGTGCAACTGCAGGCCCAAAGGAGCTCATCAGTGCCAGAACAGCCAGAAGCATCTGTGAAAAATCAATTGCCCCGCCCTGGCAGAGTCCTGCCGCTGCAAAAAGCATCAAAAGATCAAATACCAGGATCGCTGTGTTCGTGACAGCGGCATTTCGCCCTGTTATCCGCTTCAGCAGCTCCTCATCCCCGGAAAGCTCATCTGTCTGCTGATTCATGGACTCCAGCCGCTTCTTTCCGATACCGTACTGCTGGATCTCAGAAAGTCCCCGCAGGCTGTCCAGCACAAAGCTGCTGAGTTCCCCGGATTTTGCCCGGAATTTCATGCCCGTATCTCCGCTCTGTCTGGAGATCATCACCGGAATAAACGCGCCGACCACAAGATAGGCGAGCAGAGCTATCAGCCCCAATGCCACGTGAAACTGGCTGATATACACACACATCACTGCACAAAACAGTACTGCTATCACGATCGGCGAGATCGTATGAGCATAAAACACCTCCAAAAGCTCAATATCAGAGGTGATAACGGAAATCAGATCACCCTTATCTTTTCCTTCCAGCTTTGCAGGGCAAAGCCGTCTAAGGGACTGAAATACCTTATCCCTGATCAGTGCCAGCAGCTTAAAAGCAATAAAATGATTGCAGGACTGCTCCGCATAGCGAAGGAATCCCCGCACCACCGCAAAGATCAAGGCCGCAGCAAAAATACCCCTGAGAGAAAGTCTCGTTGAAAATCCAAGTACGTTCAGGACTGCATAGCCTCCCAGCACTGTTATAAATGCAGCACAGAGATGACCGATCAATCCCATCAGGATGGCCAGTATCATATATCCGGTCAAGGGTCTTACCATACCGATCAGCCCCATCATTACACGAAATCCACTTCTCCTTTTCATGCTTCCTGACCTCCCTTTTCATAGTTTTCCAGATTCATCTGCGTATTCCAAAGCCTTGCATAAGCGCTCTGCTTTCTCAAAAGCTCCTCATGGGTACCGCTTTCCGTCAGGTGTCCCTTTTCCAGAACATATATCTTATCTGCAGAAACTACATTTGCAAGTCTGTGTGAGATCAAAATAACTGTCTTATGCTTTGCCAGCTCGAAAATCTGTTCCATAATGTCATTTTCACTTTCCACATCAATGTTTGAGGTGGCTTCATCAAAGATATAGACCTTTCCGTCAAATAATAAGGCCCTGGCAAGCGCAAGCCGCTGGCACTGTCCTCCGGAAAAGTTGCTGGCTTTTTCTGAAAGCATTGTATCAAGACCATTTTCCGATCTCAGAAATGCCGCAAGCTTCACCTGCTCCAGTACATTCCACAGTTCTTCATCCGTGGCATCCGGTTTGCCCATAAGCAGGTTTTCTCTGACAGTCCCCTTAAACAGATAGCTGTGATGGCTTACATAGATAAAATTCTTTAAAAGGCTGGCCTCTGCAATGTCTCTAAGCTCTGTTGTACCGATCTTAACACTGCCTTTATAGCCTTTGTTCCTGCCCATTAAGATGGCAGCGATCGTCGATTTTCCACAGCCGCTTTCCCCTACAATTGCTGTAAATGTGCCCTGCTCAAAGCTTAAGTCCGCATCATGGATGATCTCCCTGTCCTCTGTATAGGAGAAGCTCAGGGCTTCACAGAAAATACTGCATTCTTCCGGCATTTGTTTCTTATTTTCCTGCGGTTCCTCCGGCAGATCCAGCAGCCGGAAGATCTTATCACTTGCTGCCATTCCATTCATTGCCACATGAAAGAAAGAACCAAGCTGGCGCATGGGAATAAAGAAATCTGCGGAAAGCAGGATGATAAACAGCGCACCTGCCAGATCCGTCCTGCCTGCCTGAAATTGCGTAACAGCCATGATGGCTCCAATTGCAGCGCCGCCGTATGCGATCAGATCCATGATCGTAATAGAATTGAGCTGCATCGTCAGAACCTTCATGGTGATCTTACGGAATTTCTCAGCCTCTTCGTTCATCTGCTGATTTTTATATTCATCAGACTGGTAAATTTTCATTGTGGTAAGTCCCTGCAGGTTTTCAAGGAAGGTATCCCCAAGTGCTGTGTACTGACCCCAGTACTTTGCAAGAAGCTTCTTCGCCCAGGTCTGGACAGCCGCAATAGACAGCGGGATCAACGGTACACAGACCAGCAGCACAATGGCTGACGGAATGTTTACAAAGCATAGTACCACAAACAGTGTCAAAGGTGCCAGCATGGCATAGAAAAACTGCGGCAGATATGAGCCGAAATAGGTTTCAAGCTGATCTACACCCTCTACAGACACCTGTACTATCTCAGAGGTCTGCACCTGCTCCAGATACGACGTTCCCAGCCGGAGGAGTTTTTCATAGATCATCTGCCGGATATTCTTTTTGACCGCTTTTGAGGAAAGATAACTCATCCGTACGGCGCCTTTGGAGCAAAGATACCGGACCACCACTGCAGCGGCTGCGATCACCATGGTGGTTATGATCTGTTCCTTCTTCGCATCCTGCCTGTATATTCCCGCAAGAAGCCTTGTAATGGCTCCCATCATGGTAATATTCGCAGCAAGTGAGCACCACTGCAGTACAACATTGTTTCTTACATATTTTTTGCTTTCGCTGACTGTATTGATCAGCCGCTTATTAATCATCATGTTTTTGTCCCCTCTGAAATCGTATCAGTTATAATATACTAACGTCAAGCATATCATACTAACATTTTTCCGTCAAGTTTAACTCAAAACATAGATTCACTTCCTTTATCCACTTTTGCCGCAAAATATTTTTGCCGCAGTCACACACTGCCTGTCCCACTCATATGATGAAGTGTAAATAAAAATCTGGAGGATTTTAACATGAGTGATTTAGCTGCTACAAACTGCGGATGCGGCGAGGAAAGAACAGGCTGCGGTTGCGGTTGCGAAAGCAACTGTGGATGCGGTTGCGATAACAACTGCGGATGCAACAACGGCTGTGGTAATTGGGGCTTTGGAGGCTTCGGCGGAAACAACTCCTGCTGCAGCATTATCTGGATCATTATCCTGCTGTCTCTCTGCGGCAATAATGGCTGCGGATGCGGCAACAATGGCTTCGGAAACGGTGACTGCTGCTGGATTATCATCATCCTTCTGCTGCTTTGCGGCGGATGCGGCAATGGCTGCGGATGCTAATCTGACAAACAAAATCAGGGCAGAGGTTAATTCCTCTGCCCGCTTTTTTTTGTATTATGGTACGCTGCCGGATTCGCTTTCTTTTGCGCGGATTTTTCGGGTTTCTGTCCGATGTTTCCCGGTTTTGCCTTTCTCTTCAGGCATTCCAGATCCAGCTCATATATCGTATTGCCATCTATGATCAGTCTTTCCGTTTCAGATTTCATATATTTCAAACCTCTCTTTCCCTATATCATATGTCAAAACCTCTTTTCCGGTCATATTTTAATAATAAAGTCATAGATTTAGGAAAAGGGGATTCCGTATGAATGAAGAATATATTGCACAGACGGCGCTTGACCAGATGGTAGGAACAGACCGGGAACAGCTGCTGAAAGCCGCGATCCCTTATCTGCCGCCTAAGGGGCAGCAGGTTCTTTCCATTTATACAAAAGTACGAGAGCTTTCTAATACGCTGGCTATTTTCGGCTCCATGGACAGCCGCATGGAAATGTGCGCTGCTTCTGCGCCAAGCACACAGCCGGTGGAGATATTGGATGATATCAGGCGTTATTGTTATGGGGACAGCAGGAAAATGCTGGATCAGATGGTAAATATGATGGCTATGGTACAAATGCTGAAGGTTATGGGGGAGTCTTCTGAAAAATGATAGATGAAAATGGAAAGGATGGATTTTGATGGGAAATATGGATGGGGATTGGAAGAATAATCCGAAGCTGGCGGGGATGGACATGGCAAAGCTTGAGATGTTGCAGGGTTTGGCTCAGCAGGGGGTTGGGAAGAGTCCTACGGATCTGCTGCCGTATATTATGGGGGCAGCGGCTCAGGGGAAGAATGCGGGGCTTAAGTTTGATAATAATGAGATCAATACCATCATTGAGGTGCTGAAGATGGGGAAAACGCCTCAGGAGGCGGCGAAGTTGGATCAGGTGGTTAGGTTGATGAAAATGATACGATAGGATGCGAGGGGGCAATCTCGGAGGGAAGGCCGAATGCCCCCTCGCGCTCCCCCCTTTGGCCCCTTTCGACACGAAGCGCTTTCGCGCTATGGCGATATGGGATTTCACACGGTGGGGGTGCGACGAGTTTGGCGTGTCGGATGAGCATTGGGAGAGAGCATTCTCAGGAGGGAGGGGTGGCGGTTAGTCGTTGCGGGTGATTCCTTCCATGATGCACTCGCGGAGGAGGGCCAGGGCGTGGGCGGTGGCTTGGGAGCGGATTTTCGCCCGGTTTCCGGTGAAGTGGTATTCTCGGGTTATGATTTTGTCGTTGTAGCAGCAGCCCATGAATACGGTTCCTACTGGGGTTTCTTTTGTTCCGCCATCGGGGCCGGCAAGGCCGGTGATGGAGAGGCAGATGTCGGAAGCGGCGCTGATGCGGCCGCCTTTTGCCATTTCCTTGGCGCATTTAGCCGATACGGGGCCTTCTGTTTTTAGGGTGGATTTTTTGACGCCAAGGCATTTTCTTTTGGCGCGGTTGCTATAGGTTACATAGCCGTGGGAGAAGACCTCGGAGGCTCCTGGAACATTTACGATGCGGGAGGCGATGGCGCCTCCGGTGCAGGACTCTGCCAGGGACAGGACGAGCTGCTGGTCTTTCAGCATGTCCACTACTGCTTCTTCCAGGGACTTTTCGGCATCGGTTGCAAAGATGTTTTTGCCGAAACGATTCTTTAACTCACGGACAATGGGTTTAATCATCTTTTTGCATTCTTTTTCGTTTTCGCCTTTTGCGGTGATGCGCAGATGAACCTCTCCTACCTTTGCGTATGGTGCAATGGTGGGGTTTGTCTGGTCTTTGATCAGATCCTGGATGTCCTCTGCCACCTGGCTTTCGCCGATTCCGCAGATTTTTACTACCTGGGAGTAGATGGTTTCGGGCAGCTTTTTGCGCAGGAAGGGATAGACCTCTTCCTCAAACATGGGCTTCATTTCATTAGGCGGTCCGGGGAGCAAAATGGCTGTCTTGCCGTTTTTTTCCATGATCAGACCAGGTGCGGTGCCGTTGTGGTTATCAAGGACAAGCGCACCTTCCGGTACCATTGCCTGTTTATAGTTATTTGCGGTGATACGGCGCTGGGGATTATTCTTTTCGTACTGCTTCATATAGAATTCCAGGCGCTCTTTTGAGTGGGCATCTTCTACCAGAGGAAAGCCCATCACACTGGATGTTACTTCTTTTGTCAGGTCATCCTCCGTGGGGCCCAGGCCACCTGTAAGGATTACAACATCAGAACGCTCCAGTGCTGTGGAGATTACCGCTTCCATACGCTTTTCATTGTCCCCGACCACTGTCTGATAATAGACAGACAGTCCAAGTCCGGCACACTGCTCCGATAGATAAGCGCTGTTTGTGTTGACGATATTTCCAAGCAATATCTCTGTTCCTACAGATACAAGTTCTGCGATCATTGGTATCTCTCCCTTCTAAGCTATTCCTGCATGGATATGATTTTCTTGTTTTGCCAAATGTATGTGATCAGTGAAATGACGGTCAGCGCCAAGGATACCCAGTAAAAGACCTCAGTCAGCAGCCCTAAGAAGCCGTCAAAGTTCAGGATCAGCAGGATGATCAGCACCATCTGGGAAACCGTCTTAAATTTTCCCCAGTAGTTTGCAGCAATTACCACGCCGTTTTCTGCGGCAATAAGACGGAAGCCGCTGATGATAAATTCTCTCGCGATAATAATGATCACAAACCAGGCAGGAAGCCTGTCCAGCTCGATCATACAGATCAGTGCAGAACATACAAGAAGCTTATCTGCCAGCGGATCCATAAATTTTCCAAAATTCGTTACCAGATTGTTTTTTCTTGCCAGATAGCCATCAAACCAGTCCGTAATGCTGGCTCCCACAAAGATGACAAGACAGATGTAACGGTTAGCCTCGCCGCCCCATCCTGTAAGAATAAACAAAACAAAAAAGGGAACAAGTATCATTCTTGCAACTGTCAGTTTATTCGGTGTATTCATTTTCCAACTCTCCTATAAGATCATATTCCAAAGCACCTGTCACACGGACTCTCGCGAAATCTCCCGTCATCAGAAGCTCGCCCGTCTGAACAAAGATATATCCGTCCACCTTGGGGGCATCCCCGTAAGTCCTGCCTATGTAGGCACTCTCATCAGCCACCTTGCCCTCTATCATAACCGTAAGCACCTGACCGATTCGTTCCTGTCCTTTATCATAGGAAATTTCCTGCTGAAGCTCCATCAGCTCATCACGCCGTTCCTCTTTGAGCTCCTGCGGTATCTGATCCTCCATGGACGCTGCAGGTGTGTCTTCCTCTGCCGAATAAGCAAATACGCCAAGTCTGTCAAACTCCATTTCATTGACAAATTCCATCAGCTCCTGGTGGTCCTCCGGGGTCTCTCCGGGAAAACCGCTGATCAGTGTTGTCCGAAGGAAAATATCCGGGATCTCCCGGCGGAGCTTCTCCACAATGGCAATAAGCTCTTCCTTTGAGGTGCGCCGTCCCATTCGTTTCAGAATCCGGTCACTCGCGTGCTGGATGGGCAGATCCAGATAGTGGCAGATCTTCTTTTCTTCCTTCATGGTCTGTATCAGCTCGTCGTAAATTTCTTCCGGATAGCAGTAAAGAACCCGGATCCAGCGGATACCGCTGATCCTGCACAGCTCCTTCAAAAGAATATGCAGTGATTTTTTGCCATACAGATCTGTACCGTACACAGTGGTCTCCTGCGCAACCAATATCAGCTCCTTCACACCCTGCTCTGCCATATCCTCCGCCTGCCTGATCAGCCGCTCCATGGGAACGCTTCGGAATTTTCCCCTCAGCTTCGGAATGATACAGTAAGTACAGTGCTTATCACATCCCTCTGCGATCTTCAGGTAGCCGAAATGTCCTCCTGTTGTAAGGACACGTCGTCCCAGATCATCGGGAAGATAGTTGATATCCTTAAATTCTGCAAAACGATGGCCCGTTTCCGCTTCCTTTACCGCCTTCAGGATCTCTCCGTAGGAGGTGGTTCCCAAAACAGCATCCACTTCCGGTATTTCTTCTGTGATCTCGTTTTTGTAACGCTGCGCCATACATCCTGTGACGATCAGAACCTTACAGGTACCTGCCTTTTTATACTCCGCCATCTCCAGAATGGTATTGACACTTTCCTCTTTTGCATCGCCGATGAAACAGCAGGTATTGATAATGATAGCCTCTGCCTGTTCCTCATCGTCTACGATCTCATGACCATCTCTGGTCAGAAGTCCCAGCATCTCCTCGGAATCCACAAGGTTTTTGTCGCATCCTAACGAAATGAATAATAGTTTCATAGATTCTCCTCGATATATGTGAGGGCCGCTGCAATCGTCGCTGCAGCAGCCCTTTTTGTTGCCAAGCTTAAGCTTCCTCTGTGGAAACTGTCTCAGAAGCCGTCTCTGCTTCCGGCAGCTCCTCTTCTAACACCAATTCCTCTTCTTCGGATTTACCCGGCAGGATTTTTACTTTTCCTTTGTATAACTCATCGATCGCGATGGAAAGCGGCTTTTTGCCGGATGCACCGTCTACAAGCGGCTTGGAGCCTGCGATAAGCTGGCGGGCACGCTTGCTTGTGGCGAGCACAAGGGAATAACGGCTGTTCAGAACCATTGCCTGATCGTCGTCCTCATTGTTTGTATTAATTGCCTCGATTAATTCTGAATAAGATGGATGGATCATTTCAATTCTCCTTTCATTATAAATGGTCCGGGGACCATATTGGTATCATGATATATATTTACAGGGATCCTTTTCCCCGAAAACAGCAGCCTCTAACTGAAGTTTTCTCACAAAATCAAGATTTCTGTCCATTCGGGAATGCTCGCTGCGGATGATCTCGTGAAGCTTATCCACGCATTCCTCCAATTGATCATTGATGAGAATGTAATCATACTCTTCCACGCCTTCTGCCTCCTGAGATGCACGTTTCAAGCGGTCCGCGATCACCTGCGGTGTCTCGGTTCCCCTGCCTGTAAGCCTGTCCTTCAGGATTTCCATGGAAGGCGGTGCGACAAATACAAGAAGCGCCTCCGGGATTTTTTCCTTTATCTTTCTGGCGCCCTGTATCTCAATCTCCAGAATTACATCCTTCCCCGCCTCAAGCTGCTCCTCCACATAGGAACGGGGCGTTCCGTAATAATTTTCTACATACTGGGCGTACTCGATCAGCGCGTCGTCTTTTATGAGTGCTTCAAACTCCTCTTTTGTACGGAAAAAGTATTCTCTTCCGTCCTCCTCCCCAGGTCTGGGGGATCTGGTAGTAACAGAAACAGACAGCGCATAATTGTCATACTTTTCCAGCAGACGTTTCATGACTGTCCCTTTTCCGGCACCGGAAAAACCGGATACCACAACCAGGATTCCTTTACTCATGGCTCTCTCCCTTATTTTCATATTCATATGCGTCCGCAAATCTTCTGGCAATGGTATCAGGCTGGATTGCGGACAAAATAAGATAATCATCAGATGTGACGATAACCGCTTTTGTCTTTCTGCCCTGGGTCGCGTCTATCAGGGAGCGCGTCCCTTTTACGCTCTGCACCATACGTTTTACCGGTGCGGCATCCGGGCTTACAACAGCCACGATTTTCTGTGAATTTACCACATTACCGAAGCCGATATTGATTAATTTTGCCATGTCTTCAACCTTCCGTTACTCAATATTCTGGATCTGCTCACGGATTTTTTCTATTTCGGTCTTTAAATCTATGGCGATATCGGAAATGATCAGATCACTTGATTTTGACAGGATGGTGTTTGCCTCACGGTTCATCTCCTGAGCCATAAAATCAAGCTTGCGCCCTATTCCCTCTTTTTCATCCAGCATTTTTTTCATGCCCTGGATGTGGCTGTGCAGGCGTACGGTCTCCTCGTCATTACAGATTTTATCGGAAAACATCACAACCTCTGCAGCGATCCTGGAGTCATCGATCTGGGAATCCTCCAGAAGCTCATGGACTTTTGCCTCCAGCTTCTCGCGGTAGGTGTCCACCACCTGCGGCGAACGCTCCTCGACCATGCAGACCTTTTCATCCAGGCCTTTTAGTTTTCCAAGAAGGTCCTGCTTCAGGTTTTCGCCTTCCCGCAGTCGGGTGGCAACAAATTTTTCGCAGGCTTCCTTAAGTACTCCCTCCAGGCAGCCCCACAGCTCCTCTTCATCGAGAGACTGTTCTTCCATAGAAAGGACTTCCGGATAACGGGAAAGAGTTGTGGCTTTGATATCGTTTTCCAGACCGAACTCCTCTGCCATTTCCCTGATATAGCTCAGATATTCTTTTGCCAGCTCTTTATTATACTTCAGAGCCGCACAGCTTAAAGAATAATCCTCATAGGTGATAAACACATCCACCTTGCCGCGCTGGATGTATTTCTTCAGCAGGTTACGGACAGCTCCTTCCAGAAAACTGAGTTTCTTTGGCATCTTGATACTCAGATCCAGATACCGGTGGTTGACGGATTTTAACTCAACTGCAATCTTCCGCTCACTTGTTATCACTTCGGCACGGCCGAAGCCAGTCATACTTTTTATCATCTTTATCTCTCACTTTGCGTTTCCGTTACTGATACAGTAACTGTTTACAATCAGATTTATTATAGTTCATTCTAAAAGGCTAGTCAAACTCTTTTTTATTCGTTATAATGTTACCGTATAAGAAAGTGAGGAGATTTTTATGGCATTTGACGGAATTACCATTGCTGCAATGGTTTGTGAATTAAAAAAGAATCTGATGGGCGGTCGTATCAATAAAATTGCCCAGCCAGAGAATGACGAGCTTCTGATCACAGGAAAAGGCCCGGAGGGATCGAAAAGGCTGCTGCTTTCAGCCAGCGCCTCTCTCCCGCTGATCTATTTTACCTCCAAAAATAAAGTCAGCCCCCTGACAGCACCTAATTTCTGTATGCTGCTCAGAAAACATATCGGCAGCGCCAGGATCATAGATATTCGTCAGCCGGGGATGGAGCGGGTTGTGGAGTTTGAACTGGAGCATTTAAATGAGCTGGGGGATGTGTGCCGCAAGGTTCTCGTCATGGAACTGATGGGCAAGCACAGCAACATCATCTTCTGCGATGACAAAAAAATGATCCTGGACAGCATCAAGCATGTTTCCTGCAATGTAAGCTCCGTGCGCGAAGTGCTCCCGGGGCGGCCTTATTTTATTCCCCAGACCCAGGAAAAGCTGAACCCCTTCACGGTCACGGAGGATGATTTTCTGGAAAAGGTGTGCCGTAAGCCCGCTTCCATATCCAAAGCAATTTATACGACTCTTACGGGTTTAAGCCCTGTAATGGCTGAAGAAATCTGTTTCCGCGCCTCTATCAGCGGAAGCGATGCCGCCCAATCTTTGGATGAAGCTGCCTGCCGGACTCTTTACTGTGTTTTTTCACAGCTTATGGAACAGATCCGAAAGGAAGATTTCACTCCCACCATCGTGTACCGCGGCGACGAGCCAGTGGAATACGGGGTACTGCCCTTCCGGCAGTATGGAAACCAGTACCGTTTCGAAACCTTTGAAACGGTTTCTGAGATGCTGGAAACTTACTATGCTTCCCGGGATACCATTAACAGGATCCGTCAGAAATCCGCTGATCTGAGAAAAATCGTACAGACTGCATTGGAGCGCAACAGAAAGAAATTATCTCTCCAGCAGAAGCAAATGAAGGATACCCAGAAAAAGGATAAATATAAGATTTACGGGGAATTAATCAACGCTTACGGCTATGGACTGGAGGAAGGCTGCAAATCCTTCCAGGCATTGAATTACTATACAAACGAAGAAATCACCATTCCTCTTGATCCGACCCTTACTCCCCAGGAAAATTCAAAAAAATATTTTGAACGCTACGGAAAGCTGAAACGGACTGAGGAAGCTCTGACAGAACAGCTTGCGGATACCCAGAGTGAGATCACCCATCTGGAATCCATTTCCAATGCCCTGAACATCGCTCTTGAGGAAAGCGATCTCGCCCAGATCAAGGATGAGCTGACGGAATACGGCTATATCAAAAAGCATTTCACCGGAAAAAAGGGAGCCAAAATGCAGGCAAAATCAAAGCCCTTCCACTATGTTTCCAGTGATGGGTATGACATTTTTGTTGGAAAGAATAATTATCAGAATGATGAGCTGACCTTTAAGCTGGCAACCGGAAATGACTGGTGGTTCCACGCCAAAAAGATGCCAGGCTCTCATGTGGTAGTAAAAACAAAGGACGGGACCCTGCCTGACAGAACCTTCGAGGAGGCTGGCAGCCTGGCAGCCTACTATTCCAGCGGGCGAACCGCTCCAAAAGTCGAGATTGATTATCTGCAGAAAAAGAATGTAAAAAAACCGGCAGGGGCAAAGCCGGGCTTCGTGGTTTACTATACCAACTACTCTCTGATGGCAAGTCCCGACATCTCCGCCCTATCCCTGGCGGATGAAAAACGATAAACACAAAGGAGAAATTTTATGAGTATCTTAAACGTTGAACATCTGACCCACGGCTTTGGCGAACGGGCTATTTTTCAGGATGTGTCCTTTCGTCTCCTAAAAGGCGAGCACATCGGCCTTGTGGGAGCCAATGGCGAAGGAAAATCAACCTTTTTAAATATTGTAACAGGAAAACTGATGCCTGACGAAGGAAAAATACAGTGGGCAAAAAATATCCGGGTCGGCTATCTGGACCAGCATACGGTGCTTACCCAGGGTATGACCATCCGGGACGTTTTAAAATCTGCCTTTTCTTATCTTTTTGAGCTGGAAGAACGGATGAATGAGATCTGTGACTCTCTGGGAACTGCATCGCCTGAAGAGATGGATGCCCTTATGGAGGAACTTGGTACCATTCAGGATACACTGACCATGCACGATTTTTATATTATTGACGCAAAGGTGGAGGAGATCGGGCGCGCTCTGGGACTTATGGATATCGGCCTGGACAGAGATGTGACAGACTTAAGCGGCGGTCAGAGGACAAAGGTCCTTCTGGGAAAGCTCCTGTTGGAGAAGCCTGATATCCTCCTTCTGGACGAGCCCACCAACTATCTGGATGAAGAGCATATCGCATGGCTGAAGCGTTATCTTTTAGACTATGAGAACGCTTTCGTGCTCATTTCCCATGATGTCCCGTTTCTAAATGAGGTGATCAATCTTGTTTATCATATGGAAAATCAGGAATTGAACCGCTATGTGGGCAATTATGACCATTTCCAGGAGGTTTACGCGGTAAAAAAATCCCAGCTTGAGGCCGCCTACCGCCGCCAGCAGCAGGAAATCAGCGAACTGAAGGATTTCGTGGCACGAAACAAAGCCCGTGTCGCCACCAGAAACATGGCAATGTCCCGTCAGAAAAAGCTTGACAAAATGGACGTGATCGAGCTTGCAGCATAAAAGCCGAAGCCGGAATTTCATTTTAAACAGGGCCGCACGCCCGGAAAATATATTTTTGAGACAAAGGATCTGGTCATCGGCTACGACGAACCGCTCTCCCGCCCTCTGTCCCTGACTATGGAAAGAGGAAATAAGATTGCCCTTGTGGGAGCAAACGGTATCGGTAAGACAACACTGCTGAAAAGCATTCTGGGCCTGATCCCGGCCCTTAAGGGTGAATGTCAGCTTGGGGAGAATCTTTCCATCGGATACTTTGAGCAGGAGGTCAAAGGTGACAATAAGACCACCTGTATCGATGAGATCTGGGCTGAATTCCCTTCCTATACCCAGTATGAGGTGCGCTCTGCCCTTGCAAAGTGCGGTCTTACCACAAAGCACATCGAAAGCCAGGTCCGTGTCTTAAGCGGAGGTGAGCAGGCAAAGGTGCGCCTGTGCAAGCTCGTAAATAAAGAAACAAATATTTTGCTTCTGGACGAGCCTACCAATCACCTGGATGTGGATGCAAAGGCGGCTTTGAAGCAGGCGCTTATTGAATATAAAGGAAGCATTCTTTTGATCTGCCACGAGCCGGAATTTTATCAGGATGTGGTTTCCCAGGTTTGGGACTGCAGCAAATGGACCACCAAGGTATTGTAAAACCCTGTTTTTCAAATTTAAAGGCATGAGTGAAGCGTAATTGCCTCTCTCATGCCTTCGCTGCATTTTACTCCGCAAATCCCACTACGGCAAATAGCTTTGCTCTACGACTCAGCTATTTTTTCTTTGCCTTCCCAAGATAAGCCGCCTTCACAGACTCATTTTCTGCCAGCTCCTTACCTGTACCGGAAAGGGTGATGGTTCCTGTTTCCATGACATAACCGTGATGTGCTGCATGAAGCGCCATATTCGCGTTCTGCTCAACCAGGAGAATGGTTTTTCCCTGGCGGTTGATCTCACGGATAATGTCAAACACATCTTTTACTACAATGGGAGCCAGACCAAGGGACGGCTCATCCATCATGATCACATCCGGTCTGCTCATCAGAGCTCTGGCGATGGCAAGCATCTGCTGCTCGCCGCCTGACAGTGTTCCTGCAAGCTGCCAGCTCCTCTCCTTCAGTCTTGGGAAAAGATCATAGCACCAGTTGATATCATCGTCCAGATTATCCTTTCTCAGATAAGCTCCCACCTTCAGGTTTTCCAGAACCGTCAGGTCGGCGAACACTCTTCTGCCCTCCGGCACAAGGGTAATTCCCTGGGATACGATATTCTCCGCCGTCTTTCCTGCAATCTCCTTGCCGTTTAACAGGATACTTCCGGCAGAGGGCTTCACAAGTCCCACGATGGAACGGAGGGTAGAGCTTTTTCCCGCGCCGTTTGCGCCGATCAGCGTCACAACCTCCCCCTTCGGCACCTGGAAGCTGATATTTTTTACAGCGTGAATCCCGCCGTAGGCCACGCTAAGTCCTTTTACTTCCAAAACATTACTCATCTACGGCACCTCCCAGATACGCATCGATCACGCGCTGATTATTCTGAATCTCCTCCGGAATTCCCTCTGCTATAGGTTTACCAAAGTCAAGAACATAGATTCTGTCGGAAATCTCCATGACCAGATCCATATGATGCTCGATCATAAAAATCGTAAGCCCGAAATTATCACGTATTTCTCCGATAAAGGC
Source organism: Ruminococcus sp. 5_1_39BFAA (assembly GCF_964240875.1). Lineage (NCBI taxonomy): Bacteria > Bacillati > Bacillota > Clostridia > Eubacteriales > Oscillospiraceae > Ruminococcus > Ruminococcus sp. 5_1_39BFAA. The sequence goes on from NZ_CAXSVO010000020.1 coordinate 23,051, forward strand.
TGTCAGATCGTCTGTCTCCTGTGGATTCATGCCCGCGGCGGGCTCATCCAGAAGAAGCAGTTCCGGCTTCGTAGCCAGGGCACGGGCAATTTCCAGACGTCTCTGTTTTCCATATGGTAATGAAGTCGCCATCTCATTTCTCAGATCCTGAAGCCCTACGATCTCAAGAAGCTTTTCCGCATCCTCCCGCATCTGCGCTTCTTCCTTACCGTTCAGATGGAAGGTAGCGGTAAACAGATTGCTGGTGCGTCTCAAATGCTTGGCAATGAGAATATTTTCGAATACGGTCTGGCTTTTAAAAAGACGGATATTCTGGAAGGTTCTGGCTATTCCAAGCTTTGTGATCTTGTCTGGTGTCGGGGCAAGTACGTGGGAATACTTTCCGGCATTCTGTCCCAGATACTGTTTTTTCATTTTTCCCTGAGGGTGATTCTCAATAATTTTCTTATCGTTAAAATAAACAGCTCCGTTTGTAGGCGCGTAAACACCTGTGATGACGTTAAAAGCAGTTGTCTTTCCGGCGCCGTTTGGTCCGATCAAAGAGACGATCTCCCCTTTGTCAACAATGATATTCATATTGTCAACTGCCATCACGCCGCCAAACTGCATTGTCACATTTTCAACCTTTAATACATGTTCACTCATTGGAGGCGCCTCCTTTTACTGCTTTTTTCTTTCCGGATCTTCCTGTAAAGAAATCACGGATCCTTTTTACGGAAAATTCCCTGGTTCCCATGATACCCTGCCGGAAGAAAAGCACGATGATCATGATGATAATGGAAAATACCACTTTACGGAAGCCGGAACGGAGCAGCGGCACATGAAAATCGCCGATATAGGTATCATTGTCCAGAAAACGGAGCAGCCACTCGGAACAGGTGATGAATAAAAAGGAGCTGATGCAGCTTCCCGTCACGGAACCGATACCGCCAATCACCACGATGAGCAGGATTTCATAAGTCATGGCTGACTTAAACATGGATGCCTGAATGGTAGTCTGATACATGGCAAGGAGCGCGCCGGAAATTCCTGCAAAGAAGGAGCTGACCGTAAAGGCAATCCTCTTATGATGGGCAAGATTGATTCCCATCGCCTCTGCCGCCACCTCATCATCACGGATTGCCTTAAAGGCTCTTCCGTATGTGGAATTGATCAGCATCATGATAACGGCGATGCAGATACCGGAAACTACAAAAGGAAAGATCACGCTTTTAAAGGTCGGATAGCTTCTTAAAAGGTTGGAGCCGTTCGTAAGCGGTCCAAGCATATCCCACTGGAATACGGCACGGATGATCTCAGCAAATCCAAGTGTGGCAATGGCCAGATAATCACTCTTCAGTCGGAGCACCGGAAGTCCGATGAGGTAGGCAAATACGGCTGCCACGATACCAGCCGCCACCAGTGCAACTGCAACCGGAACGGTAAACTGGATGATACCGCCGTCAAAATACTGGTATACATTGATTCTCTGCTCCACAGGAATGGTAAGCACGCCGTAGGTATAAGCACCCAGCAGCATAAAACCGGCCTGCCCCAGAGAAAACAGTCCTGTAAAACCGTTTAACAGGTTCATGGAAACTGCCACCAGCGCATAAATAGCGCCCTTCTTCAGCACGGTAAAAATCATGGCAGTGGGACTCATCACATGCTCCATTATGTAAAGAACCAGCAACAGCCCGACGATAAGGGCAACGTTTATGATGGTTTCTTTTTTCTTTGTCATAACATTCCCTCCTTATCAAACCTTGTCGGTTGCTTTCTCGCCGAACAGTCCGGTCGGCTTTGCAATCAGGATCACGATCAAAAGCGCAAAGGTAAAAGCATCAGAGAATGTAGTCATTCCCATTCCCTTGATAATGTTCTCGCAGATACCAATGATAAAGGCTCCGATCACAGCGCCCGGAATGGAACCGATGCCGCCGAATACGGCAGCAACGAATGCCTTAAGTCCCGGCATAGCGCCTGATGTGGGCACAACGCCTGTGTAATTTGAAAAATACAGGAGGCTTGCCACTGCTGCCAGGAAGGAGCCAATGATAAAGGTCATGCTGATAACTGAGTTGATCCTGATACCCATTAGCTGGGATGTCTCAAAATCTTTTGATGCCGCACGCATTGCCATACCGATTTTTGTATGCTTGATCAGTATAACAAGGGCGATGACAAGGATGATAGTCAGGATGGGGGTGATCACTGTTACACGTTTTGTGGTAGCACCAAAAACCTGGATGGTGTCACTGACCCATGGAATTGCAGGATACTGCTGTGCAAGACCGCCAGTGATATAAAGAGCCAGATTCTGCAGCAGATAGGAAACGCCGATGGCTGAGATCATGATGGACATTCTCGGAGCCTGACGAAGAGGCTTATACGCTACACGTTCTATCAAAAAACCTATAACAACGGTTGCCGCCAATACAATGGGAATGGATATGTAAACAGGCAAAGATGCCGATAAATAAACCATAATAAGGCCCGCGACCATAAAAATATCACCGTGGGCAAAGTTAATCAAACGCAAAATACCGTAAACCATGGTATAACCAATGGCTATCAGAGCATACTGACCGCCAACGGAAATACCTGCTAACAGGTACGGCAGATTTCTGCTGAACCAATCCATAGGAATCCTCCCTCATTATCAAAATTCAGAAGGCGGGACAATTGCTCCCGCCCTCAGAAACATATTTTTTTCGCTTATTTTACGCCCTGCTCTCCAACAAAGTCCCAAGCGCCGGTCTCTGTGTTAGCTGTCTTTACGTATGCAGTATCTCTGACTGCATCACCATTTTCGTCGTCAAACTCAACCTTGCCGCAAACGCCTTCATAGGTTACATCCCAAAGTGCCTCGTTTACCTTAGCCGGATCTGTGGAGCCTGCAGCTTTCAGAGCTTCCAGAGCTACATAGTAAGCGTCAAAGCCCATTGCAGATACTGCTGCGATGGTATCATCTCCGCCGTTGTTTGCTTTATTTGTAGAATCGGAGCTGATAAACTCTTTCATACCGGTATCGAATTCCTCGTTACCACCCTCCTGATAGAAGGTTGTTACATAAATCTGTACGTCCTTACCCTCTGCAGCGTTCAGGATAACGTTTGAATCCCATGTATCGCCAGCCATAAGCGGCATTTCCATACCCTGTGCGGCTGCCTGCTCAATGATCAAAGCGGCCGCTTCTGTGGAAGTCGGTGCAAAGAATACATCTGCTTCTGCATTTTTAGCGGATGTGATGTAGGATGTGAAATCGCTGTTTCCGTCCGGGAAGGTTTCCTCTACCACCTCTCCGCCGAGTTCCTCGAACGCTTTCTTAAAGTAATGTCCCAGACCTGCGCTGTAATCATCGCCAAGTTTTGTCAGCACATATGCTTTCTTTGCTTCAAAGTTATCCATTGCAAAGTTTGCAAGAACAGTACCCTGGAACGGATCCAGGAAACAGATACGGAAATAATGGGTATTTCCCTGGGTAACCTGTGGGTTTGTACAGGTTACGCCCATTGCCGGAACACCGCCATCCTTAAAGATATCGGATGCTGCGATGGATACGCCGGAACCGTAGGAACCAAGTACAATAGATACGCCGTCGCTCACCAGTGTGGATGCTGCGGATGGTCCTTTGTCTGTGGATGATTCATTATCTACGATATCAAGCTCAACCTCATATTCTGTTCCGTCAATTTCAACAGTCGGTGTCAGACTGTTTGCATACTGGATACCAAGGGTCTCCTGCTTTCCTCCTGCACCGTTATCGCCGGAGGCCGGCTCATAAACACCAATTTTCACTGTATCAGCAGCAAATGTGGTCACCGCAGTTCCTGCCATTGCTGTTACAGCCATTGCTGCTGTCAATAAAACAGATAACACTTTTTTCTTCATATTCTCTCTCCTTTTTGTGTTTCTGTTGTGAGGACAATTGTCTTCATCTCTCAAACACTGTTGCAATTATATCACGCTTTCTCACTTTAATCAACAAAAATTTTAATTATTTTTCGCTCTTTACGGAAACCACCGTGCAGGCAGGAGTTCCTTCATTATATGCAATGGTGATCCTGTCTCCTTCGCTGTACCTTACAATCTCCAGAAAATCTGTGATGGGGATATCAAAAATCAGGTTGTCTCTGTTTTCCAAAACAATATAATAATGTGTATTTCCGTCAATCACTCCCTGTGCCATCTTTTTGATCGTTCCGGTGACAGTCTTTGTATTTTCGTCAGACAGAACGGCGCTGCTGCCCTTTATCATGGTCAGGTAAATCTTCTGGCATGCGGAAACTGTATCACCAATTGCAACGTTCTGGTATTTCTGCACATTGACCATAGCATATTTTTTCACCAGACCGGCATTATCCTTGAGCGCCAGGAAATAAGTTGGTTCCCCGGAAATATTTAAAAGAAGAGGGAACGTTGCCCGGTAGCCAAGGTTCTGAACCTGGCCTTCCGCGGAATCCATTGCAGAATATTCCTCTGCTCCCGGAATCTCATAGTACTTTGTTTCCTTTGTTCTCTGGTTCATCAGCACGAAGCCCACATTGGAGCGGTCACCGCTTACAGAGGTCACCCCGGTGTAGACCCATACGTCATCATTGATTGCAAGGTAGTTAAAGCCTTCTGTTGTTTTCAGACATCCCTTCTGTCCCAGAATACTGTTGAAAAACCCGTTTTTCAGAGTTCCATGATAATTGTAGAGCTGCACCAGAAGATCCGCCGGGTAAACGCGGTCCACCCAGGTCGGACAATCCTCCACCTTATAATCCGTACACTCTCCTGTCACGGCATTGCAAAGCACCACCCTTCCGATCGTCTGTCCTCCAAACAAACCAATATTGAATTTTTTTACCGGGCAGATCCAGTACGGTGTCCCCTCCTCGTCCAGTTCAAAGCTAAGCTGGTCAAAGATATAGGTGGGATATTTGAAACGCAGATGGCGGTAAATATAGCGGTTGAAATACTCGGACTGAGAATAGCGGATTCCATCCGACAGCTTTACAAGCTCCGTATTCTGCGTTGCCATATCAATGGTAATATATGCCGGGATACCCTCTCTCATGTTTGTAAACCATTTAATAGGACTCGCGTATACCAGAGGCGTTACGCGCACAGGCCGCCCCAGATAATTGATCTGTGAATAAATATCACTCACTTCAAACTGTGATACCATTTCCACCATGCTTCCCATCTTACGGTTTCCCAGGAGCTGTGCGGAATCCTTATCAAGAAGCGGAATCTGATCAAAGCTGATCTGCTCAATATCTTCTGTAAAATTACTGGTCTCCGGTTCAATAAGCTGCTGGTATTTCTTTGCATTAATCACCGGAGAGGAAAGCAGGGTTCCCAGGGCGTAAATAATGATCACCAGCGCAATGGCCGCAATTCCCAGCTTCAGTATTCTGCTCTGTCTGATTTCCGCAACGGAATGGACCCGGCGCACCCCATAGAGTAAAAGTACCAAAAACATCACGGCCAGAATAAATCCCCAAAATCCGCTGGAATGAATGTTGATTGCCGGAATAGTCACATAATAATACACAGCCGCAATGATCAAAGCTGCGATCACCGCAAATATTTTTCCTTTTCTTCTCAGCATATTTTCTCCTTTTTTCCTGAAATAATAAGGCAGAGAATCTTGACTTATATCCAAGATTCTCTGCCGTACACATCTGTTTCTTACGTATCTTTAGTCGTCTGCACCCTCAGCCTGGCTTGCTCTGGCATCGATTTCCTTCTGCTGGATATCGCTTGGAGCCTGCTCATAGCGTGCGAACTCATAGGAATAGTCTCCGCTTCCGCCTGTTGCAGAGCGAAGGTCTGTGGAATATCCGTAGATTTCCAGAAGCGGCACATCAGCTTCGATAATAGTATTTCCATTGTGATCCGGATTCATACCAAGAACACGGCCGCGGCGTTTATTCAGATCGCCCATAACATCGCCTGTGTATTTATCCGGAACAGTTACCTTCATGGATACGATAGGCTCTAACAGAACAGGGGACGCATCCATAAAGCCCTTTTTAAATGCCAGGATGGTGGCCATCTTGAATGCCATTTCAGAGGAATCTACCGGATGGTAGGAGCCATCATAAAGGGTCGCTTTTACGCCGACTACCGGATATGCAGCCAATGGTCCCTTCTGAACGCATTCCTGCAGACCTTTTTCCACTGCCGGGAAGTAGTTCTTCGGAACAGCACCGCCCACTACAACCTGCTCAAATACATATGGAGTTTCCAGATCACCGGACGGCTCAAAACGCATTTTCACATGACCATACTGTCCATGTCCGCCGGACTGTTTTTTGTGCTTGCCTTCCACATCGGAGTTCTTGCGGATCGTTTCGCGGAACGGAACCTTCGGTTTGCAAAGCTCAACGCTGACCTTGTAGCGTTCCTTCAGCATACTTACCACAATGTCAAGATGCTGGTCACCCATGCCGTAAAGAAGACTCTGGCGGTTCGCGCCATCGTTTACAACACGGAGTGTTTTGTCCTCGCTCATGATCTTTGCAAGTGCCTGTGCCACCTTATCCTCATCGCCCTTATTGACTGCCTTATATCTCTTATAAGTATAAGGAGTGGAAAGGACTGCCTTCGGGTAAAGGATCGGATGAGCCTTGGTTGCAAGGCTGTCGCCTGTCTGTACGCTTACAAGTTTTGCAATAGCACCGATATCACCTGCGTGAAGCTCGGAAACCTCAAGCGGCTTGGAACCTTCCAGAACATAAAGCTTATTCAAACGCTCTTCTGTTCCTTTCTCAACGTTAAGCAGGGTATCATCGCCTTTGATAACACCGGAGCAAACCTTGATGAGAGAGTATTTTCCGAGGAATGGATCAACGATGGATTTCCATACATAAGCAGATTTTGCTTTTGCAAAATCGTAATTAGCCTCGTAAATCTCATTTGTCTTCTGTGCAATACCATTGCAGGATCGTTTATCCGGGCTTGGGAAATATCCGCAGATATCGTCAAGCAGGTTGGAAACGCCGCGAAGGTTTACCGGTGATCCCATGCATACCGGAACGATGCTTGCTTCCTGAACGTTGGTAGCCAGTGCTGCCGATACCTCTGTCACGGAGAATTCATCGCCTTCGAAATAGCGGTCCATAAATTCCTCGCTTGTCTCTGCTACGGACTCCATCAGGATCTCATGGTATTTTTCAAGATATTCATTCAGGTATTCCGGAATCTCACATTCTTCCTTCTTACCCTTGTCAATATATTTTCTGCCGGCCTGTTTCACAACATTTACATAGCCTACGAATTTGCCGTCTTCACGGATCGGGAAATGAAGCGGTGCGATCTTCTTGCCGTAAAGATCCGTAAGCTGCTCTACGACTTTACGGTAGCTTACCTCATCCACATCCATATCGGTTACGAAAATCATACGGGGGAGTTTATACTTCTCGCATAAATTCCATGCCTTCTGTGTACCGACCTGAACCCCTGCCTTGCCGGAGACAACGATGATCGCTGCGTCTGCTGCGCTTGCTGCCTCTTCCACCTCTCCTACAAAGTCAAAGTAGCCCGGAGTATCCAGAATATTTACTTTATTTTTCTGCCACGGAACCGGAATCACGGAAGTGGTGATAGAAAAATGTCTTTTTATCTCTTCTTTATCATAATCGCTGACTGTATTGCCATCTTCTACTCTTCCCAGACGGTTTGTCAAACCTGCCAGATATGCCATTGCCTCTGCCAAAGTTGTCTTGCCAGCCCCACCGTGACCTAATAGGACTACATTTCTGATTCGGTCAGTTCTAAAAACGTCCATATGTAATACCTCCCTGTTTGTCTAATATGTTCATATTCTACTAAATTCTTATACAACTTTCAAGTATTTTATATAATTTTAACAACTTTTTTTCGGAAAATCCAGATGCTTTTTCAGCATTTTTACAGGGAATTGACTTTTTCTGCCGAATCTCTTACAATATTTCCATACTTTTACTGAAAGAAAGATAAAATGTGACGGGAAAGGAAGCATTACTGAACATGAAAACCATTGGCTTTATCGGACTTGGACTGATTGGCGGCTCTATTGCCAGGGCAATACGGAAATTTCATCCGGATTATCATCTTCTTGCCTTTGACCAGAACCGGGAAACTCTTGCCGCTGCAGTCAGCAGCAATATCATAGACGGCGTATGTGAAGAAAAGGATCCGCGGTTTGGCTCCTGCGACTACGTTTTTCTCTGCGCTCCTGTGGAGTTTAACATAAAATATCTTGCATTCCTGAAGGAGAACCGGCAGCCGGGATGTATTATCACTGATGTAGGAAGCGTAAAGGGAATCATCCACGAACAGGTGGATGCCCTTGGCATGAACCATTGCTTTATCGGCGGCCACCCCATGGCAGGCTCGGAAAAATCCGGTTTTCCGTATTCCAGTGACCGGTTGCTGGAAAATGCCTATTATATCCTCACTCCCGGCGGAGAGCTTCCTCTGGACCGGCTCACTGATTTTACAGAGCTGGTCAGTTCCATCGGTGCCATTCCTATGGTTCTCACCGCGGATGAGCATGACTTTATCACAGCAGGAGTAAGCCACCTGCCTCATATTATTGCGTCTGCACTTGTCAATCTTGTAAAAAGCCTGGATAATGAGGCAGGGTATATGAAAACCATTGCAGCCGGAGGCTTTCGTGATATTACCCGTATCGCTTCCTCCTCTCCTGTCATGTGGCAGCAGATCTGCCTGGAAAACCAGAGCAACATCTCCAATGTACTGGATGATTACATCCGTATGCTGATTCAGATCCGATGTGCTGTGGACAACCACGATCCGGATTATATTTACCAGATGTTTGCAAGCTCCAGGGATTACCGCGATTCCATTGACGTTGCGGACAACGGCGCCATCAAAAAGGCTTACGTTCTCTACCTGGATATTGCGGACGAAGCCGGTGCCATTGCCACCAGCGCCACCATTCTTGCTATGGAAAAGATCAGTATTAAAAATATCGGCATTATCCACAACCGGGAATTTGAGGAAGGTGTGCTGAAAATCGAATTTTATGACGAGGAAGCCATGAACCAGGGTGCGGCTCTTCTCCGCAAACGAAACTATATTGTATACGAACGGTAGGATTTTATTATGGAAATAAAAAAACAAAGCAGTTTATGCGGAGAGCTGGCCGTGCCGGGGGACAAATCCATCTCTCACCGCGCCGTTATGTTCGGCTCTCTGGCAAAAGGAACCACACGAATCTCCCATTTTCTCACAGGAGCAGATTGTCTGTCTACCATTTCCTGTTTCCGTAAAATGGGAATTGATATCCAAAACAGCCAGGATGAGGTCCTGGTTCACGGAAAGGGACTTCACGGCCTGACAGTTCCTTCGGAGGTCCTTGATGTGGGCAACAGCGGAACCACCACCCGTCTGATCTCCGGAATCCTGGCAGGTCAGGACTTTGTTTCTGAGCTGAACGGCGATGCTTCTATCCAGAAGCGTCCCATGAAACGGATCATGACGCCTCTTACCGCCATGGGAGCGGAAATAGAAAGTATAAAAGGCAACGGCTGTGCTCCTCTGCGCATCACAGGAAAAAAACTTCATGCCATCCGCTATGCCTCTCCGGTGGCTTCCGCACAGGTAAAATCCTGTGTGCTGCTGGCCGGAATGTACAGTGACGGCGTGACAAGCGTGACGGAGCCAGTGCTTTCCAGAAATCACACCGAGCTGATGCTGAATTTCTTCGGAGCCCATGTGAAAACCAGTGGTACTACGGCATCTATCCAGCCTGAACCCATTCTGGAATGCCGCGATGTTACTGTCCCGGGGGATATTTCTTCTGCTGCCTATTTCATTGCCGCAGGTCTTCTCACGCCGGGCAGTGAGATTCTTCTGAAAAACGTAGGAATCAATCCTACCAGGGACGGAATGCTCCGTGTCTGCCAGGCCATGGGGGCTGATATTACGCTGCTGAATGTGAGAAGCCAGGGAGAACCTACTGCTGATCTTCTGGTGCGTACCAGTACCCTCCGTGGCACAACGATCGAAGGAGAGATCATTCCAACGCTGATCGATGAACTCCCCATGCTTGCAGTGATGGCTGCTTTTGCGGACGGACAGACCGTAATCAGGGATGCACAGGAGCTGAAGGTAAAAGAATCAGACCGGATTGCAGTAATGACGGAAAATCTGGCCCGGATGGGCGCAGATATCACGCCTGCAGAGGATGGGATGATCATAAACGGCGGAAGGCCTCTCCATGGTGCTGAAATTGATTCCCATTCAGACCACCGGATTGCCATGTCCTTTGCTGTTGCAGGAACCATCTGTGACGGGACCCTGACCATTAAAAACGGGGACTGCGTAAATATCTCTTATCCGGAATTTTATAAAGATTTATACAGTCTTGGCGACAATTCCCTTTTTTAGAAAAATTTAACTTTTTTTCTCCACTTATATATTGTATAATATCGGTGATTTGGAAGATAAACTATATCTTATAAGTAACCATCGGTTTTACACCGGATCAAGAAAGGAGCAAGTTTATGAATATCTTATTTTACGGCACTAAAAATTATGACCAGCAGTTTTTTGATAAGCTTTTACCTGATTATCCCGGAATAGAGATTAAATTTATCGAGGCAAATATCGATGTGGAGACCGCTTCCCTTGCAAAGGGCTATGAAGCAATCTGCGCTTTTGTAAATGCAGATCTGGGAACCCGGGTTATTGAGGAATTGAACCGTCAGGGTGTGAAGCTGATCCTGATGCGCTGCGCCGGTTACAACAACGTGGATCTGGAAACCGTTCATAAATACGGAATAAAGATCCTTCGTGTACCGGGCTATTCTCCGGAGGCAGTTGCAGAACATGCAATGGCGCTTGTTCTGACTGCCAACCGCCATACCCATAAAGCGTATATTAAATGCAGGGAAAATAATTTTGCCCTTAATGGATTGATGGGCGTAAATCTTTATCAGAAGACAGCCGGAATCATTGGTACCGGAAAAATCGGGCAGGCAATGGCAAGAATCTGCCTGGGATTTGGAATGAAGGTGATCGCTTATGATCTTTTCCCGAATAAGAGCCTGGATTTTCTGGAATATGTATCCCTGGATGAGCTGCTTGCGTCCAGTGATCTGATCAGCCTTCATTGCCCGCTGACAGACGAGACAAAACACCTGATCAACGCCTCTACGATTGCAAAGATGAAAGATGGAGTGATCCTGGTAAATACCTCCCGCGGCGGTCTGATCAAAACAGACGACCTGATCGCAGGTATTCGTGACCATAAATTTTTCGCTGTGGGATTAGATGTGTATGAGGAGGAAACGGATTACGTGTATGAAGATATGTCGGAGCACATTATGCAGACCTCTCTGAGCCAGCGTCTGCTCTCCTTCCCCAACGTTACCATGACTTCTCACCAGGGCTTCTTCACGGAAGAGGCACTGACCAACATTGCGGAGACAACGCTCGATAATGCGTATGCCTATATGAAGGGCGATGAATTAAAAAATGAGGTTTTGTCCTAGAGCGTGTTTGAAAAATGCTTTCAGCCAGATGTGCGTCACAATTTGTGGGAGATTTGGCTCAAATGAGAGAGGCGTAGCGGGCTACGCCGACCGAATGAGAGACAAATATACCGCAAAGTGGGGCGTGCAGATGGCTGGAATGAATTTTCAAACACGCTCTAAACTGACATGTCTGCTGACGCAGACACCACTATGGATGAAAGTCAGATGCTCCGTGCCTGCGGCACTCCCGCATCTGATGCTGGAATGAATTATCAAACACGTGCCAGCGATATCTGCCCGGCGTGACTTTTGTTACGCCGGGCAGGATTCTTTTATTCCACCTTCATCATCCGGTACCCCACTCCAATATGGGTCTGGATATACTGCGGAGAATCCGGTTCTGATTCCAGTTTTTTCCGGAGTGTTGCCATAAAAACCCGCAGGGAAGCAACATCATTTTCCCAGCTCCTCCCCCAGATATTTTGTGTTATAAAGGTATGGGTCAATACCTTCCCCACATTTTTTGAAAGCAGACACAGCAGCTTGTATTCGATCGGGGTTAAATGAAGCTCCCGGTCATTGAGATAGGCGCAGCCTCCGGCATAATCCACCCGAAGCTTTCCATTCACGAAAGTGGAGTTGGAGGTCAGCATTTCGGCAGTCATAATAGAAAGCCTGCGCTGTGTCACCCGCAGCCTTGCCAGCAATTCTTCCACAGAAAATGGCTTTGTCAAATAATCATCCGCCCCGGCATCCAAAGCCTCTATCTTATCACTATCCTCACTCCTTGCACTGATGACGATGACAGGAAGATTGGACCAGGACCGGATATTGCGGATCACCTGCACCCCATCCATATCCGGCAGTCCCAGATCAAGCAGGACAATATCCGGGTTATGGGAAGAAGCCTCTAAAATAGCTGCCTCTCCGTTGGCTGCAACTAAATAACGGTAATCATTTGTCTTCAAGGTTGTTGTGATCAGATTTCGTACCGGAGGATCGTCCTCCACAACTAATATCAACGGTTTATTCATTCAATTCGACCTCCCCTGCTGGTAATGTGAATGTGAAAACAGTGCCTTTCGGCTGGTTATTTTCCACTGAAATACTGCCCCCGTGAGCCGTGACAATGGACTTGCACAAAGCCAGTCCCAATCCCAAGCTTCTGCGGCTGTCTGCGATTTTATCTGCTCCGCTGTAAAACATTTCAAAGATCCGTTCCTTCTGATCGTCCGGAATTCCCGGACCATTGTCAGAAACAGATACCACGATCCATTTATCCTTCTTGTCTGTGTGAATCTCAATATGAGATCCAACAGGCGTATATTTAATGGCATTGTCCACCAGGTTGATCATAACCTGCACGATAAGTTTGGCATCCATGCGCGCCAGAAGCAGCTCCTGCGAAGAGCTGACGTGTATGGAATGCTCCTTGCTTTTTCGATTAATATGCCGCAGCGCTTCTGTAATTACCTCATCTATCAGTTCAACAGACCGCGGCAGATTCACCTGTCCTCCTTCTATTCTGGTAACCGCCAGCAGATTTTCCACCAGATTGATCAGCCACATGGAATCGTCATAAATATCCGTAAAGGTTTGTACTCTGGTGGAATCATCCATTTTCCGGTAGTTTGCCAACAAATTGCTGGCGCTCCCGGATATGGAAGTCAGCGGTGTACGCAGATCATGGGAAATGGTACGGAGCAGATTCGCACGAAGCTGTTCGTTTTTTGCCATGATTGCTGCTTCTTCCTTTGCCTTGGCATTTTCAATGTTCTCCAAAGCCAAAGCGCACTCTCCAAGTATTGATAAAAGTACACTGTTTTCGAAGGAATCCAACGGATCCTCGCCCATAGCGATCCCCACCACACCATAAACCTGCTGATTAACCCGGATTGCCAGATACAGGCATTTGGCATTTGACAGGGTATCAGTAGTTGCACCAGCATGTTTATTATTCCGAAGAACCCAGTTTGCAACAGCTCTTTCCTTCTCCGAGACCAGATTACACTCGTCACTGCCTGCTGTCCGGTAAATACTTGGAGACACCAGATTCTTTTCTTTACAGGGATATATGACCAGATCTCTTTCCAGCAGCTTGGTAAGCTGCCCCGCTGTTGCCTTTAAAATAGACGGGCCATCCTTTTCCTTCTGAAGGAGCTGGTTCGTTTCAAACAGAATTTTAGTCCGAAATGCTGACTGAGCCGATCTCTTTGCGTTTTCCTTCAGTTTTGTTGCAAGGGAGCCTGTCAAAAATGCGATCATAAACATAATCGTAAAGGTCACCGGATAATCCGGATCATTAAAATGAAACGTAAAACGCGGAACTGTAAAAAAGAAGTTAAATACCAGCACACTTACGATGGAAGTTACAAGTCCGCAGAGCCGGTTCGTCGTCAGGATCGAGGTGACCAGAACCCCGAAAATATAAACGGCAATGATATTTGCCTCTGTAAAACCAAAAGAATAAAAAGCATAACCGATCAATGTTGCTGCCAGCAAAACCAGGATGCTTTTCCTGATATCCCGTACAGGCATCGCTTCGGACATTATTATTTTTCCAGCCCGGTATTTGTTCCTGGAATCAGCATCCGGAATCACGTAAATATCCAGATTCGGGGCCGTCGCAATCAAGCGTTCCGTCAGCGTCGGTTTGCTGAAAATGCTTTTTCTGGTTGCCGTACTGCGGCCGATCACAATTTTGGAAGCACCGGAAAGCCTTGCGAATTCCGCGATCTGATAGGGGACATCCTCTCCATAGGTAGTTTCAATGGCTGCGCCAAGCTGCTGTGCCAGACGCATATTCTCCCGCAGTCTTTTTTCGTCATTTTCATTCATTGCACCAGCACCGGGCGTTTCCACAAAAAGCGCGGTAAAGGTTCCCCGGAACGCCCTTGCCATCCTCGCCGCCGTACGGATTATTTTTCCATTGGATGGTGAAGAGGAAAGGCAAACCAGGATATGCTCATCGGTATGATAATCGCTCCGGCTTTGGATCCTGGCGCTTTCCGTCAAAAGGTTCACTCTGTCAGCGCAGCGCCGCAGGGCGATTTCCCGCAGCGCAGTCAGATTTTCCACCGTAAAAAAATCAGACGCGGAATGCTCTGTCTGTTTCTCCTGATAAACATTCCCGTTTGCCAGCCGTTCCCGCAATTCCTCAGGTTCTATATCCACCAGTTCCACCTGGTCCGCATGATCAAAAACAGAGTCCGGGATTCGTTCCCGGACCATAATTCCGGTAATAGAGGCAACGGTATCGTTCAGACTCTCAATATGCTGGACATTGACGGTTGTGTAAACATCAATGCCTGCATTCAATAATTCCTCCACATCCTGATAACGTTTGGCGTGGCGGCTGCCTTCTGCGTTGGTATGCGCAAACTCATCCACCAATATCAACTGCGGATTCCTTTTCAGTGCCGCATCAATATCAAATTCCCGGAGCGTAATTTCTCCCTGCTGTATTTGTCTGGCCGGAATGCTTTCCAGACCACTGAGCAAAGCGGTTGTCTGCGGAAGTGCATGGGGTTCTATGTAGCCTGCTGCCACATCGATCCCGCGCTCCTTTGCCTGATGCGCAGCCTGCAGCATCGCATAGGTTTTCCCAACCCCCGCAGCGTAGCCAAAAAATATCTTTAATTTTCCATGCCTTCTTCTGGATGTGTCATTGCGGATCGCATGTAATTTCTGATCCGGGTTCTGCCTTGGCATTTCCATTTGTTTCTCTCCTTTTCCGGCTGTTGTCCGGCAAAGATGTGTTCCTGTACCGAGCTACCATTATAGCATAACACGCCTGTAATTTCTACTTTTATGGCTCAGTCACAGTCCGTTCCGCCTTTAAGCTGTCCATAAAGCGCAGAACGAAGGATTTCTCTGTTTTTTCAGACCATAACACCTTCTGTACGATATTTCCTTCCGCTGCCGGCCTGATCAATAGTCCGCCATGCCGCATAACTACAGGAGTGCATCTCAATGAAATCCTTCCGGCCCTGCATCCGGCACCGCCGGAAATTTTTGCATTTCCATCCAGAAAAATGATATCCAATTTGTGTGCCAGGAATTCTTTTCTCAATTCCTCCTCTGTCCCCTGAATGAAGCAGACGGAAATCCCGGAACTTATTTGAGGGGAATGTTCGACCATATCGGTGATACTGTCCGCGATCAATGGATTGGACAATCCGATCCGAAAGCTATCCTTTCCCGTCAGAAGCTCTAAGCTCTCCGTCTCAGCACAGCTCTCCAGAAAGCAATCCAGCTTCTTCATAAGAAACCACCCAATGCATAAGATTGACGCTACAGCCGCAAGCAACAGCAAATCCTGCATATTCTCACCTCCCGCTCCCGTAACCTTCCCAAGTCATATACGGAAACATTTTTGCAGATCTTTGTTCTTTCCAAGCACCAGCATGGTATCTTCTGCTTCCAGCACAACATCCGGTGAAATAGAGAGATGCAGCTTCCCGCTTTTTTTAATACCCATGATGTTGATATTGAATTTCTTTCTGATGTCGATCTGTCCAATGGTCCTGCCAGTCCACTCTCTGGGAACCGGGATTTCAAATATGGCATGTTCCTCATCCAGTTCCATATAATCCAAAATATGATCTGCGCTGTAACGGATCGCAGTCCATTTGGCAAGCTGTTTTTCAGGATACACCACTTCGTCCGCGCCATTGCGCAGAAGAAATTTTGCCTGCACATCTCTGGCTGCCCTGGACACTACCAGCTTTGCCCCAAGCTCCTTAAGCAGTGAGGTTGTCTCAAGAGAGCTTTGAAAATCATTTCCCACCGCTACAATACAGACATCGTAATTTCGAATTCCAAGGGATTCCAGAAAATCTGCGTTCGTGCTGTCCCCGATCTGTGCATTGGTGACAAAGGGCAGTGCAGCTTCCACCCGCTCTTCCACATGATCCACCGCCATGACCTGATGCCCCAGTTGATTCAGGTGCATGGCAATATGCTTTCCAAAACGTCCCAGTCCAATTAAAAGTATTGATTTCATACAACATCTCCTCCTTTATCCTACAGTTATTCTTTCCTGCGGCAGTCGGGCAGCTTTTTTACGCGTACCGGACAGCGCAGCAAAAATTAAAGTCAATCCCCCCACTCTGCCTAAGAACATAAGCAGGATCAGAATCAGCCTGGATATCGTTCCAAGAGTCGGGGTAATCCCCAATGACAGTCCCACCGTTCCCACTGCAGAAGCGGTTTCAAACAGGCAGGTAAGCATAGGCAGCCCCTCCGCCATACTGATGACCAACCCGCCAAAGAAGAACAGCACAAGATACATAAGCAGAATGGTCGCCGCATTTTTCAGCACATTATCTTCTATTCTGCGCCCGAAAAAATGAGGATTCTCTTTGCGGCAAAAGGTAGAAATTGCCGCTGCGAACAGCACTGCGATGGTAGTGGTTTTCATTCCGCCTGCTGTAGATCCGGGACTGCCGCCGATCAGCATCAGCAAAATAATGATACACTTTCCCGATTCCTGTATAGCGGTCAGATCCACCGTATTAAAGCCTGCTGTTCTTGGTGTTACTGACTGGAAAAGAGAACTTAAAACCCTTTTCCCTGGCGTAAGCGCCGAAAATTCACAAAAGAAAAAATAAATCGCCGGAACGATCAGCAGAATGGCTGTGGTACAGAGTATGACCTTACTCTGCATCTTATATTTATGTAAATGCTGTCTGTTCGTCCGAATGTCATCCCAGGTCAAAAATCCGATTCCTCCAAAAACGATCAGGAACATAACAGTCAGATTGATTACCGGTTCCGCCGCATAGACGGTCAGAGAAGAAAAAGGCTTTTCCATTCCCATCAGGTCAAATCCCGCATTACAGAAGGCTGATACGGAATGAAACAGTGCCATCCACAGTCCTCTTAGTCCGAAATCCCGGCAGAATACAGGTGCCATGACTGCTGCGCCCAATAGTTCAACCAACAGCGTAACCTTTACAATAAAGCTGGTCAGGCGCACAATGCCGCCCACCTTGGGTGCTGAAATGGCCTCCTGCATCGTGCTCCGCTGCATCAGAGAAATCTTTTTGCCGGAAATCATCGCAAAGGACGCAGCTACCGTAATCACTCCCATACCTCCGATTTGGATTAAAATAATTATGATAAGCTGACCGAAAGCTGACCAGTAAGCGGCCGTGTCGTGAAGCACAAGCCCTGTGACGCAAACCGCAGAAGTTGATGTAAACAAGGCTTCCAAAAATGGCGTTACAATTCTTTCTCTGGTGGAAATCGGCAGCATCAGAAGAACCGCGCCTAACAAAATGACAGTGGAAAATCCTAAAATTATAATCTGAGATGATGTCAGTTTTCTCTTTTTATGAATGATAACACTCATATATCCGGTACCCCTTTACAATTCTTTATCTTGTCTTTATATTACGCCGGTTCTGATAAAGAAAGCAAAAGAATATGTTTGCCTGTATTAAGACGGTCTAAAGATGCAGGATGATTTTTTCTGTCCTTATGCAAGGGACAAAATGGTGGACTATCCTATGATATAAAAAACGCTATGTAATGGTATCAACCGTTTTCATAGCGTTTCGTATAGTATAATATTTTACTCTGCGTATTTTTCCCTTAAAAGGGCAATCTCCCGTGTCCATCCTTCGTCATCGTTGGGCGTTTCAAGAATAAATGGAAGTTCCTTCAGCGCCGGATGGCGGATGACCCGCACAAGTGCATCAAGCCCAATTTGTCCTTCTCCGATTTTTGCGTGACGGTCTTTGTGGCTTCCCAATCCATTCAGACTGTCGTTCAAATGAATGGCCTTCAGATTCGAAAGCCCGATGCGCTGGTCAAACTCATCCAGCACCCCGTCCAGATTATTTACAATGTCATACCCGCCATCCCATACGTGGCAGGTATCCAGGCAGATCCCAACCTTTTCTTTTTTCTCCACCAGATCCATAATGGCACCAAGTTCCTCGAATCTTCCGCCTACCTCAGACCCTTTCCCGGCCATGGTTTCCAAAAGTACGGTTGTGTTTTGCTCCTCAGTCAGAACATCATTTAAAATCTCCGCGATTTTGGCAATTCCAACTTCCATCCCCTGTCCTACATGGCTGCCGGGATGGAAATTATAGTAATTTCCCGGCGTCCTTTCCATACGGCGAAGGTCATCTGCAAATGTTTCCCTGGCAAAATCACGGAGATTTTCCTTTGCTGCACAGGCGTTTAAGGTATATGGCGCATGAGCCACAAGCTTTCCGAAATTGTGTTCCGTTGAAATTTCCAGAAATTTTTCTACATCTCCGGGATCTATTTCCTTCGCTCTTCCTCCTCTTGGATTTCTGGTAAAGAAGGCAAAGGTGTTTCCGCCGTTCTCCACCATCTGACGCCCCATTGCTGCATAGCCCTTGGATGAGGTTGTATGATTTCCTATATATAACATGATGTTTTCCTTTCTTACTTTTCCTGTATATAAAACAGAACCTGCTGCTGCGCAGCCATTATACCAAAAAAACTTACCTGCGAAAAGAGATATTTATTGACGAAAATGGAAAAAATTCTTATACTCTTAAGAGACATAACACAAGGAGGAAAGAGATTGAAATGAAAGAAAGAGAAAAATTCTCATCCAGACTTGGTTTCATCCTGATTTCAGCAGGATGCGCCATCGGAATTGGAAATGTGTGGCGCTTTCCGTACATAACAGGGCAGTACGGCGGAGCCGCTTTTGTTCTTATCTACCTGTTGTTCCTGGTTATCCTCGGACTTCCGATCATGGTCATGGAATTTGCCGTCGGCCGTGCCAGCCAGCGTTCCGCCGCCAAAAGCTTCCATGTATTGGAGCCGAAAGGAACCAAATGGCATTTGTACAGCTACGGTGCCATGCTGGGAAATTATCTGCTTATGATGTTTTATACTACAGTAGGCGGCTGGATGCTGGCTTATTTTCTCAAAATGGCAAATGGAACCTTCACCGGAATGAATCCTGACGCAGTAGGCGGTGTTTTCAACGATCTGCTGGCCAGCCCGGGGGAAATGACATTCTGGATGGTTCTGGTAACCGTGCTGGGTTTTGGTATCTGCAGCATGGGCCTTCAAAAAGGTGTGGAGCGAATTACAAAGGTAATGATGGTCTGTCTTTTAACGATCATGATCGTTCTCGCCGTAAAAAGTATGACCCTTCCAAACAGTATGGAAGGACTGAAATTTTATCTGCTTCCTGATTTCGGGAGGTTAAAGGAGCAGGGGCTTGCCCAGGGAATCTATGCCGCCATGGGACAGGCATTTTTCACCCTGAGTCTTGGAATTGGCGCACTGGCTATCTTCGGCAGCTACATAGGCAAAGACCGGAGCCTTACAGGGGAAGCCATTCAGATTGCCGTCCTTGACACCTTTGTGGCCCTCATGGCCGGGCTGATCATCTTTCCCGCCTGCTTTTCCTTTGGTGTAGACCAGAGCCAGGGCGTGGGACTGGTGTTCGTCACCCTTCCCAATGTATTTAACCAGATGGCAGGAGGCCGCTTCTGGGGTGCGCTGTTCTTTATTTTTATGACCTTTGCCGCTCTTTCTACCATCATCGCAGTATTCGAAAATATTTTAAGCTTTGCCATGGATTTGTGGGGATGGAGCCGGAAAAAAGCCGTGCTGGTCAACAGTATCTCCATTTTACTGCTTTCCATGCCCTGTGTGTTAGGATTCAATATATGGAGCGGCATTCAGCCATTCGGACCCGGCAGTACCATTCAGGACCTGGAGGACTTTATTATTTCCAATAATCTCCTTCCTCTGGGAAGCCTTGTTTATCTTCTGTTCTGTATCACCCGCTATGGCTGGGGCTGGCAGAATTTTATCAGGGAAGCGGACTCCGGAGACGGCGTCAAATTTCCAAAATGGGCACGTCCATATCTTACCTTTGTGCTGCCCCTGATCGTACTTCTTATCTTTGTGATGGGATATTACGATAAGTTCTTTAAGTGATCAGCATTCCGGATATGAAGGAGGAGCGCTGTATCATTGCGACGCTTTACCAATGAAAAAGGAAGGAGTTTTCTATGCCCAGCTCGAAAAAGAAAAAAATGTACCGGAAATCCCGGTATTACCGCCAAAAGATGAGACGTCTTAAACTTATGCTGACATTCCTTGGAGCTGTCTTTCTCCTGCTTGTCATAATCCTGTGCGTCCGTTCCTGCGGGGCCGGAAATAAGGCAAAAAAAACAGACTCATCAAATGTCCAAAGTGATATGATAGAAAACGGCTCTCCGTCTGTTGATGGGAATGATTCCTCTCAGGATGATGAGCCATCCGATCATGCTCAGACGGAAAAAGCGTCTCTTCCTTCTGAGCCAGTAACGCTCACAGTAACCGTAGTCGGGGACTGTACTCTGGGCACAGACGAGAATTTCGACTATAGCTCCAGTCTCAACGCTTATTTTGAAAATTACGGAAAAGATTATTTTCTGCAGAATGTAAAAAGCATTTTTGAAAAGGATGACCTTACCATTGCCAATATGGAGGGAACCCTTACCGATTCCACAGCCCGGGAGGACAAGCAGTTTGCCTTTAAAGCTCCTGCTTCCTTTGCCGGAATCCTGTCCAGCGGCTCTGTGGAGGCTGTGAATATGGCAAATAACCACAGCAAAGATTATGGGGAGCAAAGCTTTCAGGATACCCTCACAGCTCTTGATGGGGAAGGCATTGTTCATTTTGGCTACGATGAGACAGCCGTTATGGAAATCAAAGGTATTAAGGTTGGCCTTGTAGGGATTTATGAGCTGTATGACCATCTTGAACGTGAGCAGCAGCTAAGGGACAACATCGAAAAGGTAAAATCCGAAGGTGCAGATCTTATCATTGTAATCTTCCACTGGGGAAATGAGAGGGAAACGGTTCCGGATTCCAACCAGATGACTCTGGGACGTATGGCCATTGATCTCGGTGCAGACCTGGTTTGCGGCCATCATCCTCACGTACTTCAGGGTATCGAAACCTATAAGGGAAAAAAGATTGTTTACAGTCTGGGAAATTTCTGCTTCGGAGGAAACAGCGCGCCCAGCGATATGGATACTATGATCTTCCAGCAGACCTTTACCATCATCGGTGACGGTGTGAAAAACGACGATAACACAGCCATTATCCCCTGCTCCATCTCTTCGGACTACGGTTACAATAACTACCAGCCTACTCCTGCGGAAGGCGATGAAAAAACACGTATCATGAACAAAATTGAAGAGCGCAGTTCCTGGATCGATACTTCCGATGCAAGTATGCCAGGACCGGGCGAATCATGAAATGATCACAGCCAGAAGATACCCCAGTGCACTGGGGTATCAAATTTCAGAAAACGGTGTTAAACGATAAGCATTGCATCTCCAAAGGAGAAAAATCTGTATCTTTCTCTTACAGCCTCCTCATATGCCCGCATAATATTCTCTTTTCCGGCCAGCGCAGAAACCAGCATCAAAAGAGTGGATTCCGGAAGATGGAAATTCGTGATCAGACCGTCAATGATTTTGAATTGATAGCCCGGATAGATAAATATCTCCGTCCACCCGCTTCCTGCCTTCAGGGTTCCATCCTCCCCGGCTGCAGACTCCAGAGTACGGCAACTTGTGGTTCCGACGGAAATCACACGGCCTCCGTTTTTCTTGGTATCATTGATCAGCTTTGCCTGATCTTCCTCCACAATATAAAACTCTGAGTGCATATGGTGGCTTTCCACATCATCTACCTTTACCGGACGGAAGGTTCCGAGTCCTACATGAAGGGTCACATGGGCAATTCGTACTCCCATCTCCTCCACCTTTTTCAGCAGCTCTTTCGTAAAATGCAGGCCCGCTGTAGGCGCTGCCGCAGAGCCTTCGTGCTTTGCATACACGGTCTGGTAACGGTTTTTGTCCTTTAATTTATGGGTAATATAAGGCGGCAGAGGCATTTCTCCAAGCTGGTCCAGGATTTCCTCAAAAATCCCCTCATAGTGAAACTGGATCAGACGGTTTCCCTCTTCAACCACATCTATAATTTCTCCCTTCAGGATACCGTCCCCAAAAATGATTTTTGCTCCGGGACGGGCTTTTTTTCCTGGCTTCACAAGGCATTCCCAGGTATCCTTCTCCTTTCTTTTCAAAAGAAGTATCTCGATCACTACCCCCGTGTCTTCCTTATGTCCGTAAAGCCTTGCAGGGATCACCTTTGTATCATTGATCACAAGACAATCCCCTGGTCTCAAAAACTCCAGAACATCCGTAAAATGATGATGGCTTATGCTTCCATCAGACATGGATAAGTGCATCAGGCGTGATGCACTTCTGTCCTCCAACGGATCCTGGGCAATCAGCTCCTGGGGCAAATCATAATAAAAATCAGAAGTTTTCATATTTTTTCGGCTTCCTCTTCTTTCCATTGTTTTCTTAACTGTCTTACAAAATTCCATTCCTTGTTTGTGAGATCAGCATTTTTCAACAGATCCGGTCTTCTCTTTGCAGTGCGGATAATGGATTGCTCCCTGCGCCATTTATCAATATTGGCGTGATGGCCGGACATCAGAACCTCCGGCACTTTTTTCCCATGCCATTCCTCAGGGCGGCTGTACTGGGGATATTCCAGCAGATTTCCTGCAAAGGATTCTGTTTCCCCGGACTCCTGGTTACTCAGGACTCCCGGCACCATCCTGGAAATAGAGTCCATCATTACCATGGCAGGAAGTTCCCCTCCTGTAAGAACATAATCCCCGATAGAAACATAATCCGTCACGATTTCTTCCAGCACACGCTCATCAATCCCTTCGTAGTGCCCGCACAGAAACACAAGATCCTCCTCCTGTGCCATTTCCCGTGCCATAGCCTGATGAAAAACCGTCCCCTGCGGTGTCAGGTATACCACTCTGGGTTTTCTGCCGATGCGTTCCGCAATCGACTGATATGCTAAATAAACAGGTTCCGCCTGCATCAGCATCCCGGCCCCTCCCCCGTAGGTATAATCATCCACCTTCTGATGCCTGTTAAAGGCAAAATCACGGATATTGACAGCCTCCACAGAGAGAAGCCCTCCTGCAATCGCTCTTCCCGTAATACTTGTATTCATGGCGGATTCAATCATCTCAGGAAACAAAGTCAATACATGGAAATTCATTTATATAAGTCCTTTCATTAAATGTACAGTCATCTTATTGCCTTCCACATCCACATCAAGGATACATTCATGAATTGCCGGAAGGAGAACCTCTTCGCCATCCTCCGTCCTTACCACATACACATCATTCGCTCCTGTTTCCATCACATCTTTTAAAGTGCCGAAACGTACTCCATCCTCAAGTATCACATCCATTCCGATCAAATCGGCAATATAATACTCATCCTCATCCAGCTCCTGCGCATCCTCCCGCGGAATCCACAGCTCTCTTCCCTTGTACATTTCAATGTCATTAATATTGTCAATTCCCTTAAATTTCAGGATTACAAGATTTTTAAAAAATTTCACATTCTGGATTTCCAGCTCCCGCATCTCTCTGCCCGCATCCAGCAGCACATGCGCCAGTTCCGTAAAACGCTCCGGTTCCGTTGTGGGGAACACCTTCACCTCTCCCCGGACTCCGTGCGTTGTGGTAATTACGCCGATTTTCAGTAAATCCTCCATATTCCTACTCCTTCATGTAAAATGGGTACAATTAACAAAACAGGAGCTATGTCTCCACAGCTCCTGAACGACGCCTGCTTTCGCACGCAGTATTTCATTGCAGAATATCCACAATCACTTTTTTGCTGCTTTTGGAAGAAGCCGCTTTCACTACGGTACGGATTGCCTTTGCAATTCTACCCTGACGTCCGATGACCTTGCCCATATCTGCAGGTCCGACTTTTAATTCAATGACAATAGCGTCATCCTTTTCTGTCTCGGTAACGACTACTTCATCCGGATTTTCAACAAGAGATTTTGCAATTACTTCTACTAATTCTTTCATTACATACCTCCCTGGTTCGTCCTCATTGGACGTCACAGAAATACCTTCTCAGGTAATTCTTATTTTTCGATTCCGGCCTGCTTGAAGATTTTTGCTACGATATCAGTCGGCTGAGCGCCTGCTGCCAGCCACTTCTTAGCTGCTTCCTCATCTACTTTGTATGCGCTTGGCTCCTGGTTCGGATCATAGGTTCCGATCTCATCGATACATCTTCCGTCACGTTTGCTGCGTGCATCTGCAACAACGATTCTATAAAAAGGTGCTTTCTTCTGTCCCATTCTTCTTAATCTGATCTTTACTGCCATTTTTTGTTTTCCTCCAATTTTTAATTATCTTTTTTGTTTAAATTATTTTTATGTTAAAAAGGAAGCTTGAAGCCGCCTCTTTTACCACCCATTTTGCCGCCCATCATACCGGGCATCTGCTTCATCATTTTCTTTCCCTGTTCAAACTGCTTCACAAGACGGTTAACCTCTGCAACTTCAACCCCTGCACCCTTTGCGATCCTGTTTTTGCGCGATATATTAAGAAGGTTCGGATTGCTTCGCTCCTGAGGTGTCATGGAAAGAATAATGGACTTGGTTCTGTTCATAGCACTTTCGTCGATCATTCCTTCAATGTCTTTCATCTTGCCGCCCATACCGGGAAGCATATTCAGAATGCTGGAGATACCTCCCATATTATTCATCTGCTCAAGGCTGGTGAGATAATCATTAAAATCAAAGTCCATTTTTTTCAGTTTTTTGGACATTTCCTGGGCTTTTTCCTGATCTACGGCCGCCTCTGCCTTTTCGATAAGGCTCATGACATCGCCCATACCAAGGATTCTGGAAGCCATTCTTTCCGGATAAAACTGCTCCAGGTCGGAAAGCTTCTCTCCCATGCCCACATAAAGAATGGGCTTTCCTGTAACTGCTTTGATAGAAAGGGCTGCACCGCCTCGCGTGTCACCATCCATCTTCGTCAGGATCACACCGTCAATACCAACCTTTTCGGAAAAAGTCTTTGCAACGTTTACAGCGTCCTGTCCTGTCATAGCATCTACCACAAGAACTGTGGCATCCACAGTCAGGTTTGCCTTTATATCAGCAAGCTCCTGCATCATATCCTCGTCAATATGCAGACGCCCTGCTGTATCGATAATAACTACATTCTGCTGATTTGCTTTCGCATGTTCAATGGATGCCTTTGCAATATCCACAGGCTTAAGTTTATCGCCCATAGAAAAAACTTCCACTCCCTGCTTCTCGCCGTTTACCTGCAACTGGGTGATCGCTGCCGGACGGTATACGTCACAGGCAACAAGAAGAGGCCGTTTGCCTTTTGATTTCAGTTTTCCGGCCAGCTTTGCTGCTGTGGTGGTCTTACCTGCGCCCTGAAGACCTGCCATCATGAGGATGGTCATATCGTTACCGGGCTTAACCGGAAGCTCTGTAGTCTCGCTGCCCATCAGGTTTACCAGTTCTTCATTAACAATCTTAATGACCATCTGACCGGGATTCAGTCCGTTCATCACATCCTGTCCCACGGCACGTTCCTGTACGGATTTGGTAAACTGTTTCACAACTTTAAAATTAACATCAGCCTCCAGAAGAGCCATCTTGACTTCCTTCAGGGCTATCTTTACATCCTCTTCCGTCAGCCTTCCTTTGCTTCGAAGCTTCTTGAATACATTCTGCAGTTTATCTGTCAAGCTTTCAAATGCCATCTATCATAACTCCTCTAAAATCACATTGCAGATTGCTGCAATTTCCCCGGCATTGCTTCCTGATGCAATCTGGTGGATACGCATCACCTGCTCACGGATTTTAATAAACCTCTCTACCAGGTGAAGCTTGCCTTCGTAATCAGCCAGTGCCTTATCGCAGCGTTTGATCATGTCATGCACCCCCTGGCGGCTGATGCCCAGTTCCTCAGCGACCTCGCTTAAAGAATAATCCTCCAGGACTACATTTTCATACACCTGCCGCTGCCGCTCTGTCAGAAGCTCTCCGTAAAAATCATATAACAGCGTGCGCTCTACAAACTTTTCCATGTGTAATCACCTTGAGTATCATACATGATTCCCGGAATGTTGTCAAGTGTTTTTTCTTGACAACATTATGAAAACTCTAACCGTTCAGCTCGCGCCATTCGCAAAACCGCACTTATGTGCTCTCCACTGCTTCGCAGTTCTTCTTGCTCATAATCCGGCTCTCCGCTCATAGCCGAACTGTTATCATAAATCCATACTTCCGCTGCGGAATCCTTCCAAATCTAATGTAATATAAGAACATCCCACCTTTTCCACAGCTTTCCGTATCTCCAAACAGCGCTCTGCTGCCAGTGTCAGTGCATCCCCATCCACCTCAAGTCTGAGAATCGTTCCGTGTACCCTTACCCTGACATTCTGAAAGCCCATTTTTCTCAGCTCTTCCTCCGCATTCTCAATGCGTTTCAAAAGTGCGGGATTCAGTTCTGCTCCATATGGAAGCCTTGTTGCCATGCAGGGCGCCGACGGCCTGTGTGCCACCTCTATTCCGTATTGGGAAGCCAGGGCGCGCACCTCCTCCTTGGTAATATGGCACTCTGCCAGAGGGCTTTTTACCCCCAGTTCCCGGACGGCCTTCAGACCTGGACGGTATACGTGAAGGTCATCCTCATTGCTGCCCTCCAGAAGCAGAGAAATTCCCTTTTCCCGGGCAAAGGCAAGCATTCTGCCGTAAAGCTCCTTTTTGCAGAGATAACAGCGGTTTACCGGATTGTTCCGGATTTCCGGAACAGCCAGTTCATCCAGCGTGATGACCTTATGGATTGCTCCGGTTTTTGCCAGAACCTTTCTGGCAATCTCCAGATCTGCCTTTGGATGGAGTACCGTATCCATAGTTAAGGCATACACCTTTTTTCCGTTTTTTTGTGCAGCCTCACAGGCCAGTACCAGAACAAGGCTGGAATCCACTCCCCCGGAAAAAGCTACGCACAGATCCTGCTGCCCGTATTCCTCAAACAAACGCAGAAGCTGCTCTCTATTATCTGAATTCATAAACATACCTTCCTATCCTCTTTTGCAGCAACGATGAGCATTAACACACCTCCCGGCCGGCTTTGTCTATGATACCATAAAAGGCTTGCCAATTCTACTTAAAACAAGTATTATTATTTATGAATTGAATTTCGGGTTACTGCTCATGCTGCAGCGTAAACCGTAACAATTTCAAATCAAAGGAGGGTTTTAAACAAAATGGAAAAAGCAAAAGTCTATTACACCAACATGCGTACCGGCTTTAACAACAATCTTCTGGAGAAGCTGACCCGCCTGATCAAGACTGCCGGAATCGGAAGTATTGACTTTGAGGGGAAATACACAGCCATCAAGATTCATTTCGGTGAGCCGGGAAACCTTGCCTATCTCCGTCCCAATTATGCCAAAGCGGTAGCTGATGTGGTAAAAGAACTGGGCGGCAAGCCTTTTTTGACAGACTGCAATACTTTATATGTAGGCGGACGAAAAAATGCCCTTGACCATATGGAAGCCGCATATACAAACGGCTTTTCTCCTTTTTCAACCGGATGCCACATTCTCATCGGTGACGGCCTGAAAGGAACAGATGAGGAATACGTTCCGGTAAAGGGCGGGGAATACATAAAAGAAGCAAAAATCGGGCGTGCTATTATGGATGCGGATGTTTTTATCTCCCTCACTCATTTCAAAGGCCATGAAGCCACAGGATTCGGCGGTACACTGAAAAACATTGGTATGGGCTGCGGCTCCCGCGCCGGTAAAATGGAGATGCACAGTGCCGGAAAGCCCCATATCAGCCAGAAGCATTGCATTGGCTGCCACCGCTGTGAAAAAATATGCGCCCACGGCGCCCCTTACTTTGTAGACAATAAGGCAAGCATTGACCATGACAAATGCGTAGGCTGCGGCAGATGTATCGGCGTCTGTCCGAAGGATGCCGTGCGGCCTGCTTCCGATGAGTCCAATGATATTTTAAACTGCAAGATTGCTGAATACACCAAGGCAGTTGTGGACGGACGTCCGAATTTCCATATCAGCCTGGTTATTGATGTTTCGCCTTACTGCGACTGTCATGCGGAGAATGATGCGGCCATCGTACCGGATGTGGGATTCTTCGCTTCCTTTGACCCGGTAGCTCTGGATGTGGCATGTGCGGATGCAGTGAATGCACAGCCGGTCATTTCCAACACAGTGCTGTCGGAAGCGGATCATGAAGGGCATGATCACTTTGGAGCTGTTTCCCCGGCAACCAATTGGAAAGTTGCGATTGAGCATGCTAAGAAGATTGGGGTGGGGACGGATGAGTATGAGTTGATTGAGGTGAAGTAAGCGAGGGGGAAAGCTCGGAGAGCGAAGGCCGCATTCCCCCTCGCGCTCCCCCTTTTGGCCCGCTTGTGAGTGGAACTTTTGTTCCTGGAATGTTTGCGAAATAAACAGTGAAGATTTAAGAAAAAAGACCAGGAAGGTTCTTGTAAGGGTTCTTCCTGGTCTTTTCTTGTATGCTTGTTTTGTAAAGCAGTGATCATACAGTCAAATGGATATGCGCGCATGTCCGCTTGGCTCATTGCTCGTGGGAATGAATCGTGACTGACCATAACTCAGTGCTTACAGGCTGGTGCGGATTACTTTGGGGCGGCAGCCGGCGTCTTCTAGGGCTTTTACGATTTGGTTTTTGTGGTCGGTGCCGAAGGCTTCCATGGTGATCTTTAGTTCAACGGCTGCGTTGCGGTTGGTGCTTACAAACTGGTTGTGGTCCAGTTTGATGACATTGCCCTGGTTTTCGGAGATGATGGTGGCAACGCGTACCAGTTCGCCGGGCTTGTCGGGGATCAGTACGGAGACAGTGAAAATTCTGTCGCGCTGGATCAGGCCGTGCTGTACTACGGAGGACATGGTAATCACGTCCATGTTTCCGCCGCTTAGGATAGAAACGACTTTTTTGTTTTTGAAGTCAAGGTGGCGCAGGGCGGCTACGGTGAGAAGACCGGAGTTTTCTACGATCATCTTGTGATTCTCTACCATGTCAAGGAAGGCGACGATCAGCTCATCATCTTCTACCGTGATGATGCCGTCCAGATTTTCCTGGATATATGGGAAAATGTTTTCGCCTGGGCGCTGTACGGCAGTGCCGTCTGCTATGGTGTTTACATGGGGGAGGGTTACGACTTCGTTTCTGTCAAGGGATGCCTTCATGCAGGCTGCTCCTGCCGGTTCCACACCGATCACTTTAATGTGAGGATTCAGGAGCTTTGCAAGGGTGGAAACACCGGTTGCAAGGCCGCCGCCTCCGATGGGAACGAGAATGTAATCTACAAGGGGCAGCTCCTGTACGATTTCCATGGCAATAGTTCCCTGTCCGGTTGCCACTGCCAGATCATCAAAGGGGTGGATGAAGGTATATCCTTTTTCTTCTGCCAGCTTCAGTGCATAGGCACAGGATTCATCGTATACATCGCCGTAAAGGATGACTTCCGCGCCATAGCTTTTGGTGCGCTCTACTTTGATAAGCGGCGTGGTATTTGGCATGACGATCACAGCCTTTGCCTTATATTTCTGAGCTGCATAGGCAACTCCCTGGGCATGGTTGCCCGCGGATGCTGCGATCAATCCCCTGTCTCTTTCCTCCTGGGAAAGGGTGCTGATCTTGTAATAGGCACCGCGGACCTTGTAGGCCCCGGTGCGCTGCATATTTTCCGGTTTAAAGAATACTTTGTTTCCTGTCAGGTCAGAAAAGTAGCTGCTCTTGATCAGCTTTGTCTCCTGGGTGACTTTCTTTACAATTTCCGATGCTTCCTCAAAACTCTCCAGTGTAAGCATTTTTCGTTTCCTCCTCGATGTCAAACAGTGCATTTACAAATGAATTTGCGTCAAACTTCTGTAAATCGTCGATGCTCTCGCCAACGCCGATGTATTTTACCGGGATATCCAGCTCAGACTGGATAGCTACCGCGATTCCACCCTTAGCAGTTCCGTCCAGCTTAGTCAGAATAATGCCGCTTACGTTGGCAACCTCTGCAAACTGCTTTGCCTGAACCATGGCATTCTGACCTGTGGTACCGTCCAGTACCACCAGCGTTTCCAGATATGCTTCCGGGTATTCCTTTTCCAGGATCCTGTATATCTTGCGCAGTTCTTCCATCAGATTCTTTTTATTATGAAGCCTTCCTGCCGTGTCACAGATCAGCACATCCGCATTCCTTGCCTTGGCTGCTGCCACTGCATCGTAAACTACGGAAGCCGGATCTGCACCGGACTGACCGCCGATAATGTCCACTCCTGCACGGTTCGCCCACTGTGTGAGCTGCTCCCCTGCTGCTGCACGGAAGGTATCCGCAGCCGCCAGAATGACTTTCTTCCCCTGCTCCTTCAGCTTTCCTGCAAGCTTTCCGACAGAAGTGGTCTTTCCCACTCCGTTGACGCCGATCACCAGGATTACGGATTTGCGGTTCTCAAACTCATATTCCGTGCTGTCTACGTACATCTGCTCCTTGATACTGTTGATCAGAAGCTGCTTGCATTCCATCGGGTCCTTAATGTGCTTCTCAGAAACCTGATTTTTCAGATTTTCCAATATGGAGGTAGTGGCGTTGATGCCGATATCCCCCATGATCAGGATTTCCTCAAGCTCCTCATAAAAATCATCATCTATGCTGGAATAACTGCTGAAAAGAGAATCAAATCCAGCAACGATATTATCTCTGGTCTTTGTCAATCCGCTTACCAGACGTTTAAAAAAACCTTTCTTCTCTTCTGCCATCGCGTTTCTCCTCCTCTACTGTGTCAACTGATTTTCCACAAGATCTACGGAAACAAGGGTTGACACACCTTTTTCCTGCATGGTGATACCATACAGCCTGTCCGCTGCATTCATCGTACCACGCCTATGAGTTATTATAATAAATTGTGTGTTCTTCGTCAACTTCTGCAGATAACCTGCAAAACGTCCCACGTTGGAATCATCCAGCGCCGCTTCGATCTCATCCAGTAGACAGAAGGGCGATGGCTTCAGATTCTGAATGGCAAACAAAAGAGCAATGGCTGTCAGTGCCTTTTCCCCACCGGAAAGCTGCATCATATTCTGAAGCTTTTTGCCCGGCGGCTGGGAAATGATCTTAATTCCTGCCTCCAGGATATCCACATCCTCTTCCAGCTCCAGTGTTCCTTTTCCGCCGCCGAAAAGCTCACGGAACGCCTTGTCAAACTCTCTCTGGATATCCTTGAACTTTTCGGAAAACTGTCTGCGCATTCCCTCATCCAGCTCTTTTATAATGCTCTCAAGCTGCGCTTCAGCAGTTTTTAAATCCTCGTACTGTGCTGACATGAAAGAATGACGCTCGGACAGCTCCTTATATTCTTCAATGGCATTTACATTGACGTTACCAAGCTTCCGGATCTCGTCCTTTAACTGGTGAATCTGCTTTTTCATTTCCTTTATATCCGTCAGCTCTTCTTTTTTATACTGCAGTGCGCTGTTGGGCGTGATCTCATACTCCTGCCACAAATACGAAATCTGTGACTCCCTGTTTTCCTCCAGCCTGTCCATCTGACTTTTCAGGCGGTAGCATTCTTTATCCAAAAGTGAAATCTGTGAGGAAAGCTCGTCTCTCTTTTCGAAAAAGGTCTTATGCTTTGCATTTTTTTCATCCTTTTCCTTCTGCCAAAGCTCCAAATGCCCTCTGGCTTCTTCCTCCTGGGAGGCAAAGCCTGCAATGGCGCTTTTCAGGTCCTCAATGGTCTCACGCTTTTTCTCTATTTCCTGTCCACCCTGCTCCAGAATTTCACCAATGTCCGATTTTTCCTGTTCCAGTGCTTCCATCTCAGACATAAGTCGGGAAAGATTTTCGGAAACAAAGCTCTCTTTTTGCTCCACTGTGGTCGCTTCCAGACGGAGAGCTTCCACTTCCCCGGAAACCGCCAGCTCATCGTTTTTCCAGTCATCAAGCTCCTTCTGCCTTGTTTCAATAAAGGTCTGCAGCTCTTCCTCATCCTTTTTCGATGCCTCCAATTCTTCCGCGATCCTGTCATGGTCCTCCTGAACCTCTTCCACCTGGCGGCGGATTTCTGCCTGGTCACGCTGTATCCGGACATATCCGGCCTTGATCTCCTCAGCCTTTTCCTCCAATTGGGAAATATTCATGCTTGCAGTGTTCTGCTCCACATACTGGCGACGCAGCTTTTCCTGAAGGTCTGCAATAGTATCACGCATCACATTCCTCTTGCTGCGGTTCTCATCAATAGCCTTCTGCATATCCGCCATATCTTTTTTCAAAGCCTTGACGCTTGCCTCCAGCTCCTCGATCTCACGCCGCCGTCCCAAAAGATTACTGTTATTTTTAAAGGCACCGCCTGTCATGGAACCGCCGGGACTTAAAGATTCACCCTCAATGGTAACCATTCTCAGACTGTAGCGGTATTTCCTCGCAATGGCAATGGCGTGGTCGATATGGTCCACCACCAGCACTCGTCCCAAAAGATATTTGGTAAGTCCTATGTACTCCGGTCCGGCTGTCACCAGGTCACTTGCGATCCCAATGACTCCCGGCTCCTTCAGAGCCTCTCTCTGGTTAAATTCCCCTCTCGCACTGATACTGCTTAGCGGCAGGAAGGTCGCCCTTCCGTATCGGTTTTTCTTTAAAAATTCAATCATCTGCTTGGCAGTCTGCTCATTATCCGTCACAATGTTCTGGATACTTCCTCCAAGGGCAGTCTCAATGGCGATCTCGTACTCCTTATTTACCTGGATCAGATCTGCCACAACACCTTTTATGCCTTTCACACGGTCCTTTTGCTCCATCACACGGCGGATGCTGTTTCCATAACCGTCATACCGCTCCGTAATGTTCTTTAAGGACTCCAGCCTGGACTCCTCACGATGATATGCCGTCTGACCGATCTCCATCTGGGCATTCTGCTTTTTCAATTCATCCGTCAGTCTGTGAACTTCTTTATCCAGCCGTTCACATTCCCCGTTCATATTACCTATCAGTTCGGTAATGGCATTGTGTTCCGACCTTGCCCGTTTCATGGCAGACTGCTGTTCTTCCTCTTCCGTCTTCAGATGCAGGATCCTCTGGCTGATCTCAGATTTGCGGATGCCGATCTGCTCCATCAGAGTATCGAAATGCTGCGCCTTTCCTTTTGTGGTGGCACGGGAATTCAGGATTTCAATGATCTCATTCTTTCCGTTTTCCACTGCCTCGGTACAGTCCTGGATTTCCGCCTGGATATTTTTCAGATGTTCCTCCTGGGCTTTCAGCTTCCTGCGCGCCTCCAGCAAGGTACCGTGCAGCTCTGACTTCTCCTGTTCCAGTTCTGTAAGAGACTGCTGCCGTTTGCCGGACTCCTCCTGAATGACTGTGAGGCGGCTCTGGTAGTGCTCCTCACTTTGCAGACCTGCAGTTATCTGCTCCTGCAAAACCTTGATCTCGCCGTCAAGCTGCTGTCTGCGGAGAGCTTTATTCTGAGCCTCTTCCCGCATCGCATCCATTTTTTTGTTTAATTCTTCCAGCTCCGTCTCCAGACGCTCGTATTCTACCTTTGTCTGCTCGTAATCCTCCTGGGTCCTCTCAAGCTGCTCTCTGGCAGTTTCATTCTTTTCTCCCAGCTCTTCTAACTGCCGGGTAACCTCTGCGCTTTCTGCCAGAAACATATTGACATCCAGCTCACGCAGGCTGTCCCGCTTGGAAAGATATATTCTTGCCGTTTCAGACTGATGCTCCAATGGTCCACGCCGTCTGGTCAGTTCACTTAAAATATCCGTGACGCGCAACAGGTTTTGCTGCTCCTCCTCCAGCTTTTTGATGGTGGTATTTTTTCTTCTTTTATATTTTACGATACCTGCAGCCTCATCAAAAAGTTCACGCCGCTCCTCAGGCTTACCGCTTAAGATCTTGTCAATCTGGCCCTGCCCGATAATGGAATAGCCTTCCTTGCCGATACCGGTATCGTAGAACATCTCATTGATATCCTTCAGCCTGCAGGTGCTTCCATTGATCAGGTATTCGCTCTCACCGGAGCGGTACAGACGCCTTGTCACTGTCACCTCGTTATAATCGATGGGAAGCTTGTGATCTCCATTATCCAGAGTGATCGCCACAGACGCAAAGCTTAAGGGCTTTCTGGTTTCTGTACCGGAAAAAATAACATCCTGCATGTTTCCCCCTCGAAGCTGCTTGGCGCTCTGCTCTCCAAGCACCCAACGCACAGCATCGGCAACGTTGCTTTTTCCGCTGCCGTTTGGGCCCACAATGCCGGTTATGCCGTTATGAAATTCAAAATTAATTTTCTGGGCAAATGATTTAAACCCATGCACTTCAATATTTTTTAAATACATAGCCTTGGAATCCCTACCGTTCGTCTTTCAATTTGCGGATGGCCATATAAGCAGCAGCCTGCTCTGCGGCCTTTTTTGTGTGTCCGGTACCGCTTCCCATTACCTCCGCGTTTACCAGTACCTCCACCGTAAAGCTTTTATTATGGTCAGGCCCCTCTTCCTTTGTAAGGCGGTACTCTACCATGTGATTTGATCTTTCCTGGACAATTTCCTGCAGGATGGTCTTGCTATCATAAAAGAGCTGTTTATGCTCCATATCATTTAAGATAAAGTTCAGCACAAACTCCTTTGCACTAGCAAAACCACCGTCCAGATAGATAGCCCCCAAAAGAGCCTCTGTAGCGTCTGATACAATAGAATCACGGTTCCTGCCGCCTGTCATATCCTCTCCCTTTCCCAACAGAAGATACTGCGGAAGGTCAAATTCCCTGGCGCAGAATGCAAGGCTTGGCTCACACACAAGGCTTGCGCGCTTCTTTGTCAGCTCTCCTTCCGGAATCTGCGGGAATTTTTTATACAGGTAATCGCTGCTGATCAGCTCCAGCACCGCATCCCCTAAAAACTCCAAACGCTCATTGCAGCCAATCTTTCCCAGCTTTTTCTCATTGGCATAAGAGCTGTGGGTCATGGCCTGAGTCAGCAGACGCCGATTGTTAAAGCGGTAGCCAATACGTTCCTCCAATGCTTCTAACTTTTTTTCCATTTCCGTTTCCTCCTGCATAGCAAAGGGTGCTGGAAACAGCACCCTGCCAACTGTTTTATGCATCCTCATTGATGCGTTCTGCTATCTTCTCATTTATTTTTTCCTGTTTAAACTGCACACACTGGAAAATAGCATGCTTGATCTCAACAGCCTTTGCACTTCCATGTGTCTTTACAACAAGCCCTTTCAGTCCCAGAAGGGGTGCACCGCCGTATTCGCTGGCATCAAAAGCCTTCATCGTTTCCTTCAGGGCGGGTTTGATCAAAACTGCTCCCACTTTGCTGCGCGGTGTGCTCATAAGCCCGGCCTTGATCATTTTTAAGAGCGTAGCTCCCAGACCTTCATAAAGCTTCAGGATCACATTTCCAACAAATGCCTCACATACCACCACGTCCGCATAGCCAGCCGGAATATCCCTGGCCTCGATGCTGCCGATAAAATTAATACCCTCGCATTCCTTTAAGAGCGGGAAGGTTTCTTTTACAAGGGCATTCCCCTTTTCCTCCTCTGCGCCGTTATTTACAATGGCAACACGGGGATTTTTGATTCCCACCACGTTTTCCATGTAAATGGCGCCCATCTTTGCAAACTGCACCAGATGGGAGGGACGTGCATCCACGTTTGCACCGCAGTCAATCAAAAGGGACACTCCCTTTTCCGTAGGAATCAGCGGTGCAAGGGGCGGGCGCTCCACACCTTTGCTCCTGCCTACCAAAACCTGGCCGCCTACCAGGATCGCTCCTGTACTGCCGGAGGAAACAAAGGCATCTGCCTCCTGCTTCTTTACCATATTCAGCCCTACCACAATGGAAGAATCCTTCTTTTTCCGGATTGCCATGACCGGTGCTTCCGCCGTTTCAATGACCTCTGTGGTGTTTACCACACGGATTCTTTCTTTGGGGTAATTCTGATATTTGCTTAATTCTTTTTCAATAGCATCCTGCTTTCCCGTAAGGATGACCTGGATGTCGCTTCTCTCTGTTACCGCCTCCACAGCACCCTTTACAGGCTCTGCCGGCGCGTGATCACCGCCCATGGCGTCTACCACAACTCTGACTGTCTCTGCCATATTTTCCTCCTGTACCGTTCCTGAAGCACGGTTTTACACTACTATGAAACCTTAACCCTTATCATACTAAAAAAATGGGCTAAAAGTCAATAGAATCACACGATGGTTTCCATTAGTTTTTAAAATAGGACTCATCCAGCGGCAGCGGAATTTCTTTTCCATCCAGAACAGCCTCCGTAAGCTCGTCTCCCTTGTAGGTCAGCTTTAAGGAAAAGAAGGGCGCTTCCTCTCTCAAAAGCTTGAGAAAAATATGATCTCCTATCCACATATTCAGCTTTCCCAGATCCTTTTTCGGTACCCACTCAAGGGTCCCCTCACTGCATTCTCGCAGTTCTCCTTCGAATCCATGCGCCGTGTACATGCACATATACTCCGTGCCAAAGCCCTCCTGGGTAAAGGTGACGATACCGCGGAAACGCCAGGCTGTCAAGGTCAGTCCCGTTTCCTCCAGAGCTTCCCGCAAAAGACACTCCTCCGGGCTTTCTCCCTGTTCAAAATGACCGCCGATTCCGATCCATTTATCTTTGTTGACATCGTTCTTCTTTGAAATCCGGTGAAGCATCAAATAAGCATCATCCTTCTCCACATAACAGTGGGTTGTAAGCGGACTTTTCATATATCAGTCCCTCCTTTTCGAATTTGTTCTGCAAAAGCGGCACTTGCCAGATACCTTTATTTCGGTTATACTTTTTGCGGGAGCAGATGGGTGCTGGTGTATCTCCTGGTCTTCAAAACCAGTGTGGGGCGCTGATCCGTCCCGGGTGGGTTCGATTCCCACATGTTCCCGCCAGTTAGACAGAACGCAGGGTACGGATATTTCCCGTTCTTTCCGTAAAGCCGTCCCGGTCAAACCCTTCCAGAAGCGCGATCGCGTTTTTTCGTGAAATTCCCAGTCTGTCCCGGAATTCTCCTGTCATGATCTGCCCCTTCTCCTGCTGAAGATCTTTAGCAGCTATCAGTGCTTTCTCGTAAAAACTCCTGTGAAGATAGTGGGTCTCATCCAGTTTCATAAGCCTTTTCTCCCTTACCATGAAAAAAAACGCCTTGGAAAAATCCTTTTCTTTTTTAAATTCAGTTTTTATTTCTTCCGTCAAGGGCGGCTGAAAGCCTGCATTCTCATAAATACAGCCAATCCTTTCCAGCATTTCCGTGGAAATCCCTTCTTTTTTATCCTTTGTCTTTACCTTACTGTCCAAGGTCTGTTCACTGCCCCGGCCTCTTTTTTTCGGACAAGGGTCCAGAATCATTCCGCCTCCAATGGTTTCCACAGGGGAATAAAAACGGATCACAAAGGGTTCTCCCTTTCTGAGCGCCGTTTCCTCTTCCATGCGAAGGAGAGCAACCCCTTCCTCGCCCGGCTGCAGTTCCTTTTGCTCCTTCAGGATCACTCTGCATATAAGCTCTTTTGCACCGTGGTAAAGATGTACCCTGCTTCCGCTTTTCACAGTACGTCCGGCTGATTTCATCACCTTCAGAAACGCCTCTGCTGTCACGGTCCTCTGCATGCTTCCCGGCGCTGCAAGGATCTCTCCTCTCGAGATCTCCTCCTTTTGCTTTCCGGGAAGATTGACCGCAACACGCTGTCCTGCCAAAACCTTTGACTGCTCCTGTCCGTGAACCTGAATGGACCGGATTTTCACCAACTCCTCCTCAGGATAAAGCATGACCTCATCCGTCATCCCAAGACTTCCCTGTATCAGCGTTCCAGTCACAATGGTTCCAAAGCCCTTCCGTGTAAAAACCCGGTCTATAGGCAGACAAAACGGCAGATCCTTCCGTTTCTCCTTTGCCTTGGAAACCATTCGGGAAAGCGCCTCCTTAAGAGTTTCAATCCCTTCCCCTGTCGCTGCGCTGACCCGCAATATGGGAGCCTGCTCCAGAAAAGTATCTCTGCATAAATCTCTTATTTCCGCCTCCGCTTTGCAGCGCTGCTCCTCCTGGACCGCATCGATTTTTGTGAGCGCCACAAGACCCTGGGAAATTCCCAGGAGAGAAAGGATTTCCAGATGTTCCACGGTCTGGGGCATGACCCCCTCATCCGCGGCCACAACCAGCATGACCATATCAATACCGCCAGCTCCGGCAACCATGTTTTTGATAAATTTTTCATGACCCGGCACATCCGCGATCGCGGCCTTTGTACCGTCCGGCAGCTTTAATGGGGCAAAGCCCGTTTCAATGGTGATTCCTCTGCTCTTTTCCTCCGGCAAACGGTCTGTATCGATTCCTGTCAGCGCCTTGGTAAGCCAGGTCTTCCCATGATCCACATGGCCTGCCGTTCCGATCAGCACATACCTTTCATCACTCATGATTCTTACCTCCTGCCCCGTTTGACCTTACAGAAGCTCGGATATAATTTCCGCAAGAACCGGAATCTCTTCCGGGAAAACAGTACGCATTTCCAGATAAACGCTTTCGTTTACAATTCTTCCCACAACCGGCGGCTCTGACTCCCGAAGTATTTTGCAGATTTCATCCGGCGACAGCTTCTCTGATGTGACCGCCACTGCAATACCTGGCAGTGTCTCCTCCGGCATGGAACCGCCGCCCACCATAGTATTTGACCGGACTTTTTTCAGGCTGATTCCCTCTTCCTCTGTGATGGTAACAGCCTCCATAAGCCGATCCGCCATGTCTGTCATCATCCGTTCATCCCTCGCCAGCATTTCCAGCACCGGAATTTCCTCCCATGCCTTTCCATAGAGGTAGAGCCGGAGAGTTTCCCCCATAGCTGCCGCAGTAAATTTATCAATACGCACAGCACGCATAAGGGGATGGCGGCTGATCTTATCTATCAGTTCCTTTTTTCCTGCCAGAATACCTGCCTGGGGGCCGCCCAGCAGCTTATCACCGCTGAAGGTCACAAGATCCGCGCCTTTTCTTATGATATCCCGGACAGTGATCTCCCATGGAATCCCATAGTCCCTGAAATCCACCAGGTTTCCGCTTCCCAGATCTACCAGGAGGGGAATGCCCGATTCCCTGGTAATTTTAGAAAGCTCCCAGACAGAGGCTTCATGGGTAAAACCTATAATTTTGTAATTACTGGTGTGGACCTTCAAGACAGCCCCCGTTGCCTCCCCAATCGCTTTCTCATAGTCCTCCGGG
Organism: Ruminococcus sp. 5_1_39BFAA; assembly: GCF_964240875.1. Lineage (NCBI taxonomy): Bacteria > Bacillati > Bacillota > Clostridia > Eubacteriales > Oscillospiraceae > Ruminococcus > Ruminococcus sp. 5_1_39BFAA. The sequence goes on from NZ_CAXSVO010000020.1 coordinate 62,649, forward strand.
TAAGTCCTGTTGGTCGTCCCCACCTCAATAAGTCGCGCACCGCTCTGCTCCATCACCTCAGGCACCCGGAATTTTCCGCCGATTTCCACCAGCTCGCCCCGGGAAACGATCACCTCACGTCCCGCAGTGAGCGCGGTAAGCATCAGAAGCACTGCCGCTGCATTATTATTAACCGCAATGGCAGCCTCCGCTCCGGTAAGCCTGCACAGCATTTCCTCAAAATGCTCATAGCGGCTGCCTCTGCTCCCTTCGCAAAGACGGTATTCCAGATTTGTGAAGCCAGTCATCATATTGGAGACTCTTTCCATCACTTTTTTGCTGATGGGCGCTCTCCCGAGATTTGTGTGAAGGACCACGCCTGTGGCATTGATCACCCGGCACATTTCTTCCTGGCCTTTATGTCTCAAAAGCGCTTCCATCTTTTCCGGGATACTGAAGATCAGGTCCATAACGCCGTCCACACTGTCCATATCGATTTCCCTGCGGATCCTGTCCTCCACCTCACGGGCAGCCCACAGGGTAGGTGTGTAGCCATATTTCTCAATGAGAGGCTTCACGTTTTCAGCCTCCATCAGTCTGTCAATTTTGGGGATACAGGCATAACGGTTAATTTTGTCCATTTTTCTCCCTTTCTATACGTTCTGCCAGATCATTCAGATAAACCCAACGGTCCATTTTTTCCTCAAGCTGCTGCTCTGTTGTTTCCTTTTCCTCCATCAGCTCACGAAGCTTCATGGAGTTGGTGGCATTTGCAAGGATCTCGCCCTCCAGCTTTTCTATCTTACTTTCCAACGCTGCAATCTCGTCATCAATCGTCTCAAACTCCCGCTGCTCCTTAAAGGAGAATTTCAGCTTTTCCTGACGGTTCTGCTTCCATTCCCTGGCAGCCGAAGCTTTCTTTTCGGTTTCCAAAGCTGCGGCTTTTTCGGTTTCTCCCGTTTCCCGCCGCTGCCGTGCCTGGGCATAGTCGGTGTAACCGCCCTCGTACTGGGTCAGCCTTCCCGCTCCCTCAAAGGCAAAGATCCGGTCCACAATATTATCCAGGAAATACCGGTCGTGTGACACCGCGATCACAATACCGGAAAAGGATTGCAGATAATCCTCCAAAATAGTGATCGTCGGGATGTCCAGATCATTGCTTGGCTCATCCAGAAGAAGCACGTTGGGCGCACCCATTAAAACCTTTAAAAGATAAAGCCGTCTTTTTTCCCCGCCGGAAAGCCTGGAAACAGGCGTATACTGCATGGCGGAGTCAAACAGAAAACGTTCCAGCATCATGGACGCGCTGATTTTCCCGTCCCTTGTGGGAATATATTCCGCCACGTCCCGGATATAGTCAATTACCCTCTGGCTGCTGTCCATATCCGGAACCTCCTGGGCAAAGTATCCGATCTTAATGGTTTCACCCAGTTCAACGGTTCCCGAATCAGGCTCCAAAATCCCCGCGATCATCCGAATCAGCGTGGACTTGCCGCACCCATTTGGACCAATAATGCCAAGCCTCTGGTTCCGCAGCACAATATAGTCAAAATCATTGATGATCTTTCTCTCCCCGTAGCTTTTACTGATATGATGAAGCTCCACGGTCTTTTTTCCCATTCTGGTCTCCACAGAATCCAGCTCCACATTCATATCCTGCACAGGAGCCTTCCCGTTCTTCAGCGCCTCCAGACGCTCCAGTCTTGCCCTCTGCTTGGTGCTTCTTGCCCGGCAGCCGCGCTTTGCCCATTCCAGCTCCATCCTGAGAATGCTCTTTCTTTTTCTCTCACTTGCAAGCTCCATCTCCTCCCGCTGTGCCTTCAGCTCCAGAAATTCCGAATAATTTCCCTCATAGGCGTACAGCTTTCCATGGCTGATCTCCAGGATCTTATTGGATACCCGGTCCAGGAAATAACGGTCATGAGTTACCATGATCACAACGCCCTTAAATTTAATGAGAAAATCCTCCAGCCAGGTTACCATCTCGTTATCCAAATGGTTGGTTGGCTCGTCCAGTATCAGCACATCGGCAGGATTTACCAGTGTCCTGGCAAGGGCTGCCCGTTTCTTCTGCCCGCCTGACAGATGGGAAAGCTCCTCCTTATGGTCAAAAATCCCCAGCTTATTCAGCGCATTTCTCGCCTCGCTCTCTGTGCTCCAGTCCCTCTGCCATTTTCCATCTGCCACATAATCCAGGACGGACATTTTTTGCGGAAACTCCGGGTTCTGGGGAAGCCAGGTCATACGGAGGTTGTTCTGGGTGATGATCTGTCCTTCATCCGGCTCCTCCAATCCGGCAATTATTTTCAGAAGGGTACTTTTTCCCGTACCGTTGATCCCGATGATACCGATCTTATCCCCGTCATGCACGCCGTAGGATATGTCATCAAAAATCACCTTGTCTCCGAAAATCTTGCTGATATGTTCTATATTTAAAATATTCATACTGTTCGAATCTCCTCGTCTGTATCCCTATTCTTGTACCATGTTATCATAGAAAGAAGGAATCTTCCAGACTTTACTTTCTTTTGTGCATCAAAAGTTGTATACTTTAAACATCAATTGTATTTTTTTGCGGAGGTATATGCCATGAGATTATTAGAAACACCCTGGACGCAGGAAGCGCTGCAGGGAAATACTCTGACAGAATATCCAAGACCTGGCCTTGTACGCAGGGAATGGGCAGATTTAAATGGAATGTGGAATTATGTCATTACAGATAAAAGGATTTTGCCCTATCAGTTCTATGGGGAGGCGCCCTTTCCTTATGACGGACAGATCCGGGTACCTTTTTCCCCGGAAGCCCCCTTGTCCGGCGTAGGAAAACAGCTAAAGCCGGATGAAACTCTGTGGTATGCCCAGGATTTCCGGCTTCCAGAGGAATTTTTCTCCCCGGAAAACCGCCGGCTACTTCTTCATTTTGGCGCCGTTGACCAGATCTGCTCTGTATACATAAACGGAAAATTCGCAGGATATCACAAAGGCGGATATCTGCCTTTTACCCTGGACATCACAGATCTGACCGCTAAGGACAGCCTTCTGCGCATCCTGGTGTCTGTAAAGGATTTCAGCGATACCTCCTACCATAGCCGCGGCAAGCAAAAGCTGAAACCGGGCGGCATGTTCTACACAGCCCAGAGCGGCATCTGGCAGACAGTCTGGCTGGAAGCCGTACCCACTGCCTACATAGAAAACCTGCGTATTACTGTAGATTACGACAAATCCAGTCTTCATCTGAAAGCATTTTCCTCCGAAAAGCATTCCCGGGAAAAGGTAACCTGCCAGGTTTTCCAGCCGCAGCTCCTGGATGCAGCAGGTGTTTCCGAAAAAAACTGTGAATGCCTGATTACCAGCCAGGTATTTGATGCAGACAAAACCGCTGCCCTCACCATTCCTTCCGAAAGCAAAAAGCCATGGTCCCCTGAAAGTCCATGGCTGTATCCGGTACGCATCCGCTATGGCGAAGATGAAATCTTCACCTATTTTGCTTTTCGGAAATGTCATGTGCAAAAAGACAAGCACGGTACTCCCCGTTTCTTTTTAAATAATCGCCCCTATTTCCAGTCCGGAGTGCTGGATCAGGGCTACTGGCCGGACGGACTTTATACTGCACCCTGTGATGAGGCAATGATCTATGACATCCGCACTATGAAAAGCCTTGGCTTTAACATGCTGCGCAAACACACCAAAATTGAGCCGGAACGCTGGTACTTCCACTGTGACAGACTGGGAATGCTGGTATGGCAGGACATGGTAAACGGCGGCACCTCTTACAAAAGCTGGTTTGTCACCTACCTTGCCACTTTGTTTTCCTATCTGCACGTTTCGGTAAAGGACTGGCACCGTTATCTGCTCTCCCGCCGCGATTTTGCCGGCAGGCAGGAGTTTCTTGACGAGCTGCGCGCCGCTGTTAAAGCATTGTACAACCATCCCTCCATCGTCACATGGGTACCTTTCAATGAAGGCTGGGGACAATTCTCCTCAAAAAAAGTCACAAAGTATTTAAAAGCTCTGGACCCATCCCGCCTGGTGGATTCTGCCAGCGGCTGGTTTGACCAGGGCTGCGGCGATATCAAAAGCCTTCATTATTACTTTTTCAAACTAAGGCTGCCAAAGGATCACCGCCCTCTGGCTCTTACGGAATTCGGCGGCTATTCCTGGCGGACCGAGGAACACAGTGCCTGCGAAACCACTTACGGCTACCAGGTCTTCCACAGCAGAGAAGCCCTGACAGACGGCTATGAAAAGCTGATGGAAAACACCATTTTCCCGGCAGCCGCAAAGGGACTTTCCGCATCCATCTATACTCAGCTTTCGGATATTGAGGAGGAGGTAAACGGCATCCTGACTTATGACCGGAAAGAGATGAAGGTAAATCCTCTGGTAGTCCAGAAATGGAATGCCAGATTAAAAAAGACTCACCATCATTGCCTGTGAGAACGCGGAAACCTCTTTATGTAATAGACGATAAATAACACGGCTGTGATACTCCAGGAAATGGGATAGCTCAGCATGATCGTATCAATTCCCGGATGTCCCGGCATCATGGTAAACAGCCATATGATACGCAGTGTGCAGACCCCGCCGCAGGTCAGAAGCATGGGGACCAGCACTTTTCCCGCTCCCCGCAGCGCTCCCGACAGAATCCCGATCACCACATAAATGGAATATGCCGGGAGCAGGAAGTTGATCATGTGGGAGCCGATGCGGATGACAGACGAATCTGTGGTAAACAAGCCGAAAATATTTCTTCCAAACACAAGTAAAAGCCCGCTGATCGCCACGGAGCTGACCAGTGACATTCCCATACAGACACGGACGCTTTTCCGCATTCTTTCAAACTTTCCAGCCCCGTAATTCTGACCTACAAAGGTGGTGATCGATATGCTGAAGGCATTGATCACCATCCAGAAAAATGCGTCGATCTTTCCCAGCGTTCCCCAGGCCGCCACTGTGTCGGTTCCCAAATTGTTTACAAATACCTGTATCAAAATATTGGAAATATTATACATGACAGATTCCAGCCCTGCCGGAATACCAATACGCAGAAATCCCGTCAGGTGTTTTTTATAAACCCGGATCTCCGAAATCTTCAATTGGTAAATCTCTTTTGTGGTAACCAGCATCCACACCACCAGAACTGCACTGACAGCCTGCGACAATACGGTAGCAAAGGCGACACCAGCCACTCCCATACCAAAGAGCACCACCAGAAGAATATCAAGAAGGATATTCATGATGCAGGTGACGATCAGTACATACAATGGTCTTTTCGAGTCACCCACAGCCCGCAGGATCCCGGAACCCATATTGTAGATCAGATTAAACAGGATCCCGGCAAAATAAATATGCAGATAGAGGATGGAATCCTTCATAACCTCAGACGGCGTATTCATCATCTCCAGCAGCCTTTCCGAAAGGAAAAAGCCTGCCAGCCCAATGACAATACCTGCCAGGATGGAAAATCCAAAGGCTGTATGCAGGGTAAGCTTCAGATTCTTTTCATCCTTCGCACCGTAAAACTGGGATATGATCACCGTTGCCCCGGAGGACAGCCCCACAAAAAATCCCACCAGCAGATTCGCGATCTGGCTTGCTGAGCCTCCAACTGCGGCAAGGGCTTCCTTCCCCACAAAACGCCCCACCACCACTGTGTCCGCTGTGTTATATATCTGCTGAAATAAAGTTCCAAACACGATTGGAAAGAAAAATAATAATAGCTGCTTCCAGATCACACCTTCCGTGATCTGGTTTACTCCTTTCGGCATCTTTTGTTTCATGCCCCATAAACTCCCCTCGTAAAAATGTCTTAATTTATATGGATCACCACATACTCAGAATGCCCGCCCGTGCGGATGGGATAACCCCATCCTGCAATTCCTGAGGAAACAATCACATGGCTGTCTCCATAAGCCCTGATTCCATAGTTCAGTTCCGTGACCCCGGTCAAAGCAGAAAGCTGCCCGGTAGGCCAGATCTGCCCTGCATGGGTATGTCCGGAGAGCTGCAGATCCATGCCCGCCTCTGCATTTTCCTCCAGATTCCTGGGCTGGTGATCCAGCAAAAGTACAAAGGAGTCCTGATCCGCATCCCCCAGAAGCTCCCCTATATCCATTCTTCCCACAGAGGCATCCTGCCGTCCTGCTACCACCAGATTCTCTGCGGCCTGTACTGTCTCATCCTCCAGTACATGAATTCCCTTTTCGGTCAGTATTCTACGAAGATCATCTGGTGTATAAAACGGTTCCTTTACATAATAGTTATAATCGTGGTTGCCAAACACATAATAGCAGCCATATGTTGTCCTGATCCCGGCAAGAAGTTCCGCTGCCTTTTCCATCATTTCCCTGGATGTACTCTCATCAAAAATGTCTCCTGTCAGCACAAGGACATCTGGTTTTTCCTCCTGGATCTTATCACAATATTTCGCCAGTTCTTCCAGATTCATGGTGGTTCCCATATGAAGATCCGAAACCTGGACAATGATCAGATTCTGAACCGGTTTCTCCGTTTCTACGCGATACTCCGTTCTGCGCACGTCCCGGATGTTAAAATATCCGTACAGAAATATGATTGCGATCGCTGCGACAGCCAGTATACCACTTCGGTAAAGAAAACTCCAGATTCTTTCTGCCTTTTCAGATTTCTTCCGTTTTTTCACCAGGAAATTTATAAGCTCCATCAAGAGACAGAGGGCAAAAAAATGCAGCACGATCACCGCGCCAAGCCCATAGACTCTCCATCCCCATCGCACACACGCTGCAACAGCAACCAAAGACAGCAGCCTTGATGCGATGGTTTTCCTTTCAATATGTAAAAGGGTGAGGAACCTTGCAAAAACATGATACAGATAAATCCCCACCGGGATATATATTACTAAGGGCATCAACCGAAATATCATACTCTAATTTCTCCTTAACGTACAAAAAGCAGGTGCCTCCCGAAATGAGCGACACCTGTCACATCAGCTAATCGGCAGCCACCTTGCAATGCTTGCTCACACGCAGAAGTCAGTTCATCGTCTTCCGCATACTTCATTTGTATTATTTTATTCTATCACGCAGAACCTCGATTTTGCATTCATGTCGTTTGTTCTTGTCATCTTTACTGTAGGCAATGCCAACGGCAAGGATACGACCTGTGTATTCAGGCTTCTCCCCAAGTTTGCTTTCAAAACGAAGTACATATTGACGGTCTTTAATCTGTTGAATTGCCTCATCCGCTGTGTGGTTTACCTTCAACTCAATAATGATACAGTCATCGTTCTTCACAACCGGATAAAAAATAAAGTCCACATATCCAACCCCCGCCTTGTCCTCGCGTTCAATGCGGTAGAAATCGCGTGCCTTCAAATAAACCTGCTTTATAATCGCCGCCAATTCCGCCTCATTGCTATAAACCGTGAACGGGCTCTCCGTATTGTGGACGAACTGGAGGATTTCCATCATGGTTTTTGTATCGCCGGCCTTTGTCGCTGCAAGCATCCTTCCAGATTCTTTGGTAAGCTGATACACAACTCCAAGGGAAACTTCTTTTTGCACCATCTCCGCAAATTTATCCATTAGCTCTTTGTTGGGAATGGCAACACAGCCATTTTCATAGTTCAGGAACCCATAAACGACCATCGCCGAGAAAATCTCGTCCCGCGTTTTAAGTTCCATTGACGTAGCAGCATATTCCTGAACATTTGTCGGTACCGGGATATCCGAAATCAAAAGTCCGACAGCGTCTTTTACCTGGTCTACATTAGCTCCGACATAGTAAAATAGTTCATCATAGGGTCCCGAACTGGTCCAGTAGTTTCCGAGATTGTTATTCTCCAAAGCCAACACCACGGAGCGAGGATTGTACACGCGCTCTCCTCCTTTGGTATGATATCCGTCATACCAAGCGCGCAGTCCCTCCCGTGTTACCTTCTGATTCTCAGGTTGACGTTCCAGATACCGAGCAAAAAGGTCATCAATCTCGGCATCCACAAATCCAAAAAACTCGCTGTACTTCTCCTCTGTGACCATTGTATACTCACAGAACATATTCAACTCTGATCCACTGGAATACTTAGCAATCGGAAGTATGCCGGTCATATAAGCCATCTCAACATAGGCTTTATCCTTCAAAAGATTACTGAGAAAGTCAATGTAAGCAGTCTTATCCTTGTCCGTCACAAACCCTTTGTGAAAAATGCAGTCCCACTCGTCCAACACAAAAATGAACTTCTCACCATTACAGTATTCATAGATCTTTGTCAGTATTCTCCATATGGAATCAGTTTCTCTTACATTGATCATCGGATATGCCATCATCAAATCATCCCGCAAAGTATCTTTTATCATTCCGATGTATTCTGCATAGGTGGTAACTTCATCCGGCATTTCATTAAACATAATATGAATCACATTATGCTGATTTAAATGTTTTTTATACCACGGATATCCAGATATTTTCAGGGTGTCAAATTCCTCGTGGCTATCCACACCTTTTCCAAAATAGGATGCAATCATATTTGCCATGACTGTCTTTCCAAATCGGCGCGGTCTGGTAATTGCCACATATTTAGGACCCTTCCCTTTGTCCATACCAATCTTTTTTCTTGTATTTCTGTTTAACTCTACAAGAGGTACAAGTTCTTTAATAATCTCACTTTTATCCACATAATATGCAAGAGAAAAATCCTCTTGAAACAAGCCATATGCGCTTGTGCTATTCAAATAAACTCCCATAACTCCAACACACTCCTTTCCGGCGCTAACAACACCAAATGTGTCTAACAGGATACCTTTATAGAACCTGTCAACGCTTATTAAGAAGTAAAATCTTTCCAAAGGCTATACGATACCTATTATGGCGTCATTCTACCACCCGCCTCCTGGAAAGTCAAGATATCCAACGGCAGTTGTCTGAAAATTCAATCAACAAATCCACTTTTACTTATCTGCCAGCTTTATCAGGCACGTCTTTCCAAGGAACGCCGCCCCATAGCAAAAGACTGTCGTATAACCCTCTATCTGTAGATTCCTCATATACTGCTTATCCTTAATCTGTCTCAGCGCATCTGCACATTCCTTTTCAAGACTTGTTCTTTCTTTACCAGGCCACTTTGCTTCAATCACGATTGCCCTTCTGCGCTCCTGCTCCTTTACAACAATATCTGCCCGTCCAGTTCCCTGCTCTGAATTTGTCCTCACGTCATAGCCTGCGCCGGAAAATAAGCCTGCGACAAACGCATGGTAAAAATCTTCCTTATAATCAAAGTAGCTTATGGTTCCAAAAAGAATATCCGTAACTTCCTGTGTCAGTTTTTCCGCATCTCCGCTCCACCATGCCTGAAACAACCCGCTGCGGTCACTTACGACGATTTTTTCCTCAAACCATTTCTTCACGGTGTCGCCAAATACAGACTTCACTTCTTCATTTGGAATTCGGAGTGCCTTATTTCCCGTTACAAGATTCATTCCTTCCGGCAGTCTCTCCGGAAGTACCTGTGTCAGATATCCCGTCAGGTACAGAATGCTCCACAGGTTATCTTCCGTAGAATGGGCAATATCATAAGTCAGATCCTCGCGGATCGGTTCCTGGATCACTCCGCCTGCCAGCAGCGTTTCAAACTTGGCATTGACGTTGATATGCGGATGTTCGATAAAACGCTTGATGATATTATTATGGCTCGTATCCAGCCAGTAATTATCGGGTGCTGCATTCTGGTCAGTCAGTAATGCCCGTACATGGTTGATCACATCCCAGGGACAATAAATCTCTTCTTTGCCGAAAATGTATCCGTCATACCATTTCCTCATTTCCGGCAAAAAATCCTGTAATTCCGCAGCCTGCAACAATACACTTACTTCCGTTTCCTTAAATCCAAAATAATCCTGATATTTTTGGCTGGATATGGAATTGGAAATAAAGTTATTCGCACCTGTGAATATGCTCTCCTTCGCAATACGGAGACACCCTGTCACCACGGCAAATTTCAGGGCCGGATTAGACTTCCACGCCATGCCGAGGAAACTTCGTATCACTTCCAGCATTTCATCATAATAGCCATTGTCACTGGCTTTCGCAAGCGGAACATCATACTCATCAACGAGCAAGATTACATCTTTTCCGTAATGCGCTTTCATCATACGAAGCAATGTAACCAGCGCGCTTTTCACATCCGACATCTTTCCGTTTTCGCTTTTCAGCCGGAGGAAACGCTCTTTGTCAGAACTGTCAACCCTGTCACTATCAGCCAGATATGCCTGCTCAATGCAAAGCACAGATATCGTATACTGCAAAAGGTCATACGCTCCTTCAAATTTTCTCCCGTCCACATCTTTCAATGTCAGAAACAGTACCGGCCACTGATTCATCCATTCCTCACAGAAGTCTGTATCCTTTACTATTTCAAGCCCTTCAAAGAGCTTTCTGCTATCCTTTTGGATATCAAAAAACTCTGCAAGCATACTCATCGTCAAAGTTTTTCCGAAACGACGCGGTCTGGTAATCAGGTTCACGTCAAAAGTCTCACTTAAAAGTTCCTTAATGAAGCTGGTTTTATCAATATAGTAGCAGTTGTTAGTCCGAACCTTTGAAAAATTGTCAATGCCATACGGTAAATTCACTTTTGCCATTCTATCTTCACACCCCTTTTCCGCCAAAGATACTTTGATCTTCCGGCTGAAGAGCCTATTTTTTCAGTGCACTTTTTGCACTCCGGAATCCCTGGATAAGTCTTCCGAGCTACATAAACGCATAATCGACCTCTTGTGATTCATGATACCATAAAGTCCCCTCTGATTACAAGTGGCCGAACAAATATGGTCCGGTATTCCGCCGTAATGCCGCGCATTTCAAATAAATCGTCTGTCATCATTCTGTGTAAAAAAGCCGAACCAATTCGATGGCATGTTTTTCATCCATTCCAGAATAAGTCGGCTCTTTCCGCTTCCTCATTCTATAACCACCATACATTCTTTCTCCCAGAATGCTATACCATATCGGATATGACCACAGGCAAGGAAGATCCGGGCTTCTTATCCAGAGGATTAATCGTTGCTTTGACCTCCGGCGTCTCTGCAGAGATAAATTCTGTGTACTAGCAGATATCTTTTTCATCCATTTTCATCTCATTTTGGACGATTTCAAGCTAATTCGGATGAAAACATTACCTTAGCGCATCACTTCGAACATAATAGGTACTTCTTCCCGCCCCTAACCTTACGATGTGCTTCTCCTCCGTCAGCTTTTTTAATGCTGCTAGTAATGCAGAACGTCCAGCACCCGGACACGCCGCTATCACATCTGCGCTTGTAAACTTTCCGACTTTATTGGATATATAAGTGCTGACCATGTCATAAGCGCTGCTTTTTACACCACTAGCATTAAGCATACCAACCCGTTCTTCAAATTCAGTATAGCAAGCAAGGATAACTTTCAGCATATACCGGATAAAAGGCGTAGGGTCATTTTGTTCTTCATGCCAACCATAATCGGCGCCTTGAAGTACGTCATAATAAACATCCTTTGTCTTTTCTATCTGCTTTTCAATACTGATATATTTACCGACCTCATAGCCATTCTGATACAGAAGCAATAATGTCAGCAATCTGCTCATTCTTCCATTACCATCGTTAAACGGATGAATACAAAGAAAATCACAGATGAATGCAGGAATTAAAATTAACGGATCAACTGCTTCTATAGCCAGCGTTCTCTCATAACTTGAGCAGATTGCCTCAATAGCCGCTTCCGTTTCATAAGGGGCTACTGGAGTAAATCTGGTAAACTGCGTCCCGTCCGGCCTTGTTCCATTAATATAGTTTTGCACATTTTTAAACTGCCCTCCATAGGACATTCCAGCACGTTTAAACAAGTCCCTGTGCAATTGCAGAATATATGACGGTCTAACCGGAATATAATCGTGGCTCTCGTGAATTGTATTCAGCACATCTCTGTAACCTATGATTTCATTTTCATCCCGATTACGAGGTGTCGTTTTTTCATCCATGAGCTGCTTTATTCTCGTACTCGTTGTTACTATTCCTTCGATTTTATTGGAATACTCTGTACTCTGTACCCGTGCAATTTCAATGAGCCGTTCCAACTCAACAGGCTTTTGCCTTACAAAAAGGTCTTGCCGCCCCTTGCATTCATGAATTTTTGCAATATATGATACAGTTTCTGTATCCCACATTCTTTCGGATAGCTTCATATAATCGAAATTTCTCACTTTGCACCTGGGCTGCTATGAATACTACTTTATCGTCCAGCCCATTTTCCTTTCGTCCATATTGTATGCCAATCTGGACGAAAAATCAAGTGCAGGACGATTTATTTACTACTCCCACAGCAGGTTACTTTATGTCTTAACTTCCAGTGATTTTACCACTCAAATTGTAAGCGCTATGTATTGGGGCGTCCCAACTAGCATAAGGGGCTGTCGAACTAACAGAAGTTATTGTGCGGCCTCTTTTTTGCCAAAAACAAGAGCCGACTTTCAAAAGTCAGGCTCTTGTTGTAAAAAACAGGTATGCGAACCCCTATATCATTACAGAAAGATTATACTGCATCTTCTCTGTATTATCAAATCAAACTTCCGCTGGATATAGAAATTTTAATCCCGGCTGATGATCCGGTGCGCCTGCTGAGTGCTTTTGTGGAGGGAATGGAGCTCTCAGACCTTTATAAAACATATGGAAAGGTCAAATCTGATCAGGCATCACCGCGCCAGCTCTTTAAGATTATCATTTATGCCAGTATGAACCATATTTATTCGAGCAGAGATATTGAAACTGCCTGCAGAAGAGACATCAACTTTATGTACCTTCTGGAGGGGAAACCTGTACCGGACCATGCTACGATTGCACGTTTTATCTCGCTTCATTTAGCCAGATGTTCGAAGCATACCCTGGCTCAAGTGACAAACACTCTGTATGAGCTTGGTGAGATATCCGGAAATCAGATATTTATCGATGGGACAAAAATAGAGTCGGCAGCTAATAAGTATACATTTGTGTGGAAAAAAGCTGTAAATAAAAATTTAAAGAAGCTAACTGTGAAAATTTCCGGCCTTATTTCCGAATGCGAGCAGCTTTATGGATTAAAACTGATTTGCAAAGATTCTTACTCTCTTCACTCCTTGAAAAGGATCCGAAAGAAACTATATAAGATAAAAAAAGACGAAGGGATCGAGTTCGTCCATGGTATAGTGAAAAGAAAAACACAACTTCAAAAATCGATAGAAAAGCTGGAAGAGTTTATTGAAAAACTGAAGGAATATACGAAAAAAATCCATGTGTGCGGTAATCGGAACAGCTATTCCAAAACGAATCCTGATGCCACCTTTATGCGCATGAAGGAAGACGCGATGAAGAATGGGCAGTTAAAACCCGCATATAACCTCCAGCACAGCGTGGATTCAGAATACATCAAGTGGCTTACGGTAAGCCCACGTCCAACAGATACAAGAACGCTGATTCCATTTCTGAAAGATATGGAGAAATATCTTGGCTTCAAGTATAAGGATATCATAGCAGATGCGGGTTATGAAAGTGAAGAAAACTATCTGTTTATAGAAGGGAACGGGCAGGTCGCTTTTATAAAACCTGCGAATTACGAAATATCCAAGAGCCGAAAATACCAGAATGATATCAGCCGGGTGGAAAACATGGATTATGATGAAGAAAAGGATGTTTATACCTGCAGTATGGGACGGGAACTGACGGCACAGTATGACCGTACAGAAAAGACAGCAACCGGATACCAGCGAACGACGACCGTATACGAATGCAGCGGCTGTGATGGATGTAGCAGAAAAAAAGAATGCATAAAAGGGAATAACTGCAAAACTCCTATGGAAGAGAGAAATAAGGTATTGTATGTTTCAAAGACAATGAAGCAGAAACGGTCAGAAGATCTTAAGCGTATCACAAGTGAATATGGGACCAAGTTGAGGATGAACCGGAGCATTCAGGCAGAGGGTTCCTTTGCGGAAGTAAAGCAGGATATGGAATTTCGCAGATATCTGTATCGCGGAATAGAAAATGTCACCGCCCAAAGCGTAATCCTTGCAATTGCCCATAACGTCAACAAACTGCACAATAAAATACAGAGCGGAAGAACAGGACAACACCTGTTTGAGTTGAAAAAGACAGCATAAATTTTAGAAGCCGTAAAATAAAAAGCACATCAGCCCTTTGCGAAATGTAAAGGGTTGGGAAAGTGCGCTTTTTCATTGAAAAACCAGACATTATCTGCAGTATAAGGCTGAAAATGCGCATAAAGATGCCGTCGCATCCATGATTTGATCAGAGGCTGTAAAAAATCTTGTGTCTTTGGAAAGTGAATCTTTCTGATAAGAAATAGATATGTAAGGTTTTGCTGTCGA
>NZ_CAXSVO010000021.1:0-43303 GCF_964240875.1 Ruminococcus sp. 5_1_39BFAA
TCTTTTAATTATTCCATATATTAGAAATATTTTCCATAGAAATATTACTCAAAAATTAATGCAATTTTGTACTAGTCAAATGGGAGCAGCATCAACGATACTATAAAGTGCATCGATCATTTCTAAATTTTGATTGTTTATATCCATGATATTTGAATTCCTTTCCATTTTTGTTGCTTTGAGAAAGCATAATACTAAAATATAGCTACGGGGATACCACAGTATTTGTAATTTTCGGGTATATCAAAAACTTGTGTGACAGTATGCTGTTTTAAGTCAATCCACACTTCAAGGAGAGGTTCTCTTTCGAGTATTTCAGTGAAGATTGCCGTTCCGGAGGCAGCAGAGTTACTGTCACGCAGGATAGCTTTCGTAAGAATAATTTTGTATTGTGTCTGGTCATAATCGTTTGGAGAAGCGTGCCCTGATCGGTATTCAATGCCGTTCATGGGAATCTCGGCAGCGTACCAATTTGTCGGCAGTATATAGTTCAGATACATATTTTCTGTGTTATTTATATAGTCTGACGTTTGTTCGTTCTCAGAAACAATGGTCAGGATTTCGGAAATTGTAGATTCGTCCATATGGCAGACAGCAATAGTAGCAGAGTTTTCTGTATAAGAAGCATAAAGGCTATTTAAAGAATGATTATATATTAACATCGCCATGCTATAGGCGGGAACTAAGGAAAAGATGTACATTCCTGTCAGTATAAGCGATCTTTTGGTCTTGTGATCAGGAAGACTGTTTGTACACTTTCCTTTGCAAAACGGAAAGAACATAGAGGTTTTGTTTTTATAGTCGATATAAGATTGACCAAATTTGGTTTCGCACTCCCGCTCCTCTGCTTTGGCTAGCAGATAATAAACAAAAAGCATTGTGATAAACATAAACAGATTGATATATCTGGGCCACAGGATCAACAATCCCAACCCGCAAGTGGCAAATGAGGTATATTGTGGATGCCGTACAAAACGGTATAGCCCACCAGTGACAGCACCTTTACGGGTGAATTTGCTGTAATAGATCTGCACGGCGCCAATCAGGAAAAGGATAAAGCCGATGATCGCGATAAAAGCTCCCACATATTCATGGATATTGATAAGGGAAGAGGTTGTTGTTCTTGCAATATGCGGCAGAAAAAATCTGTTTAAGAACGACAGCGCAGGCGAACTGTTAAAAAATTTTAATATGGGATTGTAAATTCCGTAGAAGTAAATGGCAAATGGACCCGCCATGTAGACCATTTCAAAAGCGATAAGCAGATAAAACAGGACTGTACCCCGGAGCGCTTTTACAGCAGTGGATTTTCCGGTTCCCTCTTGTTTTGTGTTATGTTTGTTTGGCATAATGATTCCTCCATTCATGTGTATTTGAATGAAGTATAGCAATCCTGACTTTGAATCTGCTTTGAAACACGCTGCAATTTTTTCAAAGCAAATTCAAAGGAAAGGTATTTATAATAATGTAAGAGGTGGTGATGTAAATGAAGATATTGCTTGTGGAGGACGAGCTGCGCCTTGCAGAAGCTCTGACACAGATATTGCAAAAGCAAGGCTATCAGGTGGATATGACGGGAGATGGAGTGGAAGCGCAGGACTATGCGGAAACAGGGCTTTACGATGTTATTATCCTTGACCGTATGCTGCCGCACAAAGAAGGCGTGGAAATATTGAAGCATATCCGGAAGAATGGTATTATGACACCTGTTATTTTCCTTACTGCAAAGGATGCTCTGCCAGACCGGATTGAAGGTCTTGATGCAGGGGCAGATGATTATCTGGTAAAACCATTTTCCAAAGATGAGCTGCTTGCCAGAGTGCGTGCATTAGGGCGGCGTTCTGTAAATATGCTGCCAAAAGATAGAATTTTAGTGGCTTCTTTAGAGTTGGATATTAAAAACTGTGAAGCATCCTGTTTGGGAACAAAAATCAAACTGACAGCAACAGAAACACAGCTTTTGGAATTCTTTATGAGGAACAAAGGATTAGTGCTTGGGAAGGAACAGATTTTTGGCAGAGTGTGGGGATTTGAAAAAGAAGTTGAAATTGCATGTGTGGAATTATATGTGTTCTACTTAAGAAAAAAGATTGATTTTTCTTCCTGCGGGGTATCTCTTGATACAATCCGGGGTGTTGGCTACTGTCTGAAGGAGGTTATAAATGATACATGATCTGCGGAAACGTTTTATTATATTTTGTGTGTTGGTTATAAGTATTATTCTGCTTGTTATCAGCTCCTTCATTTTACTAAATCCGGTGGGAGAGATTTCTATCAGACGGTGGGTCGTGACCATTATAGTAGGTATCGGTATGGTGTTTATTGGAAGTTTGGTTTTATCTAAGATCGCTGTTGCGCCCATCGAAAAGGCATGGCAAAAGCAGCTTGATTTTACTGCGGATGCTTCTCATGAACTCCGTACACCACTTGCGGTAATACGAACAAATTTGGAACTGGTTATGGACTGTAAAGAGGAAAGTGTAGAGAGCCAGATGAAATGGCTGAAAAATATTGATGCCGAAAGCCGGAGAATGACAAACCTTATTGATGATTTGCTTACCTTGTCAAGAGCAGATACAGATAGGCAGGAACTAGAGTGTAATGAATTTTATCTTCGCCAGGCAGTGAATGAAGCAGTAAGAGCATTAGAAGGAATCGCAAAGCAGAAGGGCATATGTTTGCATGTTCAAATGAAGCATGACATTTTATTTTATGGTGACAGAAAAAGGATAAAGCAGGTGCTGATGATCCTCCTGGATAATGCCATTTGGTATAGTGGAGCATCTGACATTGCAATTTCTATCATGCAACATAAAAAAAGCATAGAAATATTAGTACATGATAATGGCTGTGGAATAGAAAAGGAGCATTTAGAGCATTTGTTTGATCGTTTTTATAGAGTAGCAGAAACGAGAAACAAAAATCCAGATGGTGCAGGTCTTGGCTTGGCTATTGCAAAATGGATTGTTGAAGGACATGGAGGAAAAATTAGAGTGGAAAGCGTAGTTGAAAAGGGGACAGAATTTAAAATTATATTTTCTGTTCAGAGGATGCAGGACAAAAGGAAAAATGTACTTGAAGCACAGGAAAAAGATATATAGAATCAAAGCAGCGGAGCACATGGATACATATCAGGAGCCAAAAGTCTCTCCGGAAACGTGGATACTCACGATCGCGACAGTTCTGCAGCGGCTAAAGAAAAGATACGCATTATGCTGGAAAAAGAGTTAGGATGATGATAGTATATAAAAGTGTTAAGATGATGACAGTTTATAATTGTTTATAAGGAAGGATAAGATGGATCAGAATATTTTTCGAAAAGAAAGCATAGAGAAAATTTCATCTCCGGAGAAAATCGATGAAATACGGAGGCTACCGGTTTAAAGATTATGAAACGGGAAAAATTCAAAAGGCGCGCTCGACAGATCTGAGTGATCTTTCCGACGAAGGAATCTGTTTTTATCGTCCCTTTCCGCAGAAGAAACTGAATATCCTGGACCTGTTCCGGTTTGTTGAAAAAATTATCATAGAAGACGGCACTTATGAACAGTTGATTGAGGCGGGCGGAAGCTTTGCCGAACTGGTAAAAAGACAGCGGATGGATTTTTAAACCCCACTCAAAATTCAGAAACCAACATATTTGATGATTTGTGATGTTCAGTTAATTTGTAAAGTTTCCTATGATGAAGATATCAAATATAAGGAGGCCACAGGCTATGAACACAGATAAGATTTATGCGGAAGCCCTTGCAAATGAGTATGCACCGAAGGACACCTCAAAGGTGCTGGCACTTAAGAAATTGGATAGAAAAGCGAAGCGTCCAGCAAATGTATTTGCTTATACATTTGGTATCATAACGTCACTTATTGCCGGCATTGGAATGTGTCTCTCTATGGATGTGATCGGAGGAGGTACTGCAGGTTTTATGGTACTTGGTATTACGATTGGAATCCTGGGACTTGCAGGAATGGGAATCAATTATTTCATTTATAAGAAGCTTTTGGAAAAAGGAAAGCAACAATATGCCTTTGAAATTATTGAACTTGCAAAGCAGATCAGCGATAATGAATAGGGAATGCTGATAAAAACGAAAGAGGGATAGGAAATGAATAAGTCAGAAAGCAAATATTTTAATACTGCTATCCGGATGGACAAGGCGTTTCTCTCCCTCTTGGAGAAAAAGGATTTTGAATATATTACAATAAAAGAAATCTGTGACCTTGCGGGAGTAAACCGCTCCACTTTTTATCTTCACTATGAGACTACGCGGGATCTCCTTATGGAGGCACTGGAATATATCAACTCCCGGTTTCTTGGATATTTTACGACAGACGCTGCGGCTACCATAGAGAAGATTAAAAGCGGAAATTTAGAAGAGCTAATCTTTATAACTCCCAGATATCTTATCCCTTATCTGGAGTTTATAAGGGATCATAAAAGAATGTTTACAGCAGCATTGGCAAGGCCGGAAGAATTTCATGTCAATACTTCTTTTCAGAAAATGTTCAAGCATTTATTTAATCCTACACTGGAACGTTTTTGTATTCCAGAACCAGAAAAAAGTTACATTTTATCCTTTTACATAAATGGAATTATAGGGATTGTCACAGAATGGCTTAGAAAAGATTGTGCAGAGTCAGTGGAAGCTATTACCAGCCTTATTATAAAATATACACTTCCGACAGGAAATGGTTGCAGTTAAGGAATAAATACAGGGATGTGAAAAAATGAAAGCAGGAATTTATTTAGGACAGGAAAATATAGAAATCAGGGAGCTTCCAATACCGGAAGTGGGGGACAGAGATGTACTGATTCAGAATATTTACTCCAGCATATGCGGGACAGATGTAGCTGTCTATAGGCATGGACCGAATACCGGGCATAAGATAAATATTGGCGGTGAATTTGGACACGAAACTGTTTCAAGGGTAGTAAAAATTGGAAGAGATGTCACTGATTTCACTGTAGGAGAGAGGGTGTATCCATATCCGAGATATGCCAAAAATGATACAAAAAGAGCAGGCACGATTGGCGGATTTTCAGAGTATATATTGGTACCGGAAGCAAAAAGAATGCATTCCCTTTATCCTGTGGATGAAAGGATATCTGATAAACTGGCCAGTCTGATTGAGCCATTTACTGTTGGCTGCAGGGCGGCCAGAAGAGGGATGATTCCTGCCGGAACAGATGCGGATGCAGGGAAAATGGTTTATGTGAAGGGACAGAATGCAGTAGTATTTGGTGCAGGAACCATAGGCATTGCAGCCGCAGTAGCTTTTAAATACTTTGGAATGGACAAGGTTATGGTATGTGACGTGTCGGATTATAGGCTTTCTCTGGCAGAGAACCTTGGATTTGAAATATGTAATATTGAAAAGCAGGATTTTAGTGAAAAATCAAAGAGTGTATTTGGCACAGCATTCTCTTTAATGGGAGAGACAGCGGATATTGACTGTTGGCTGGATGCGGCAGGAGCCGAAAGTATTCTGGGGCGGTTTATGGAGTTTGGCAAGATTGAAAGCAGATTTGTATCTGTGGCCGTAAACAATACCATGAAGGAACTTGATCTTCTGCATTTGACATATTCACAGAAGAGTATCATAGGCTCTGGCGGTTATATGCCGATTGATGTATGGGATGTGCAGGAAATCATGGCAAGCGGAAGATGGAAATTAGAAAGTATTATCACCCATGAATTTGGCATTGATGATTTGGAAAAAGCAATAAAGACTTCTGGGAATGCAGATAAATCTGGTAATGTTGTAATTCATTTTTAGAGTATTGGATTGCTGGGTGTCACAAGCCATTGAGACAGGTTCAAAACAAGCATTTCTAAAGTTGAAAGAGGTGTATCCACAAGTTTGTCTGGTACATTTATATACTTTAGAGAGAGAGCAATTTAAGAAAATAAATTTTCAAATGAATCTTATAGGTTGGTGAAAAAGTAAATATGGAGAAAGCAAAATGGATATATTGTCCTATTTGTGGCAGTAAAACACGTAATAGATGACGGTCATTACAGAGCCAGGCGCTAAGTCGCAGAGCGATAACAATGAGATCATGATAATTCTCAAGTTATTGCTCTTTTTATTTTGTTGTCAAAAAACGTCGGTAATTCGTAAATGGTGAGAACTGGTCAGGTCAAGGCATTAGCGTCCGGTGGGCAGGTCAAGCAGCCAACGGTATTAATTTTCTAAAGTGACGAATCTCTCACAAAAATGTCACCGAAATGTAAGCATATGGTTCTATTATATAAGGGTCAGGTTCAAAACTCTGATATAAGTAACAAAGTATGAAGTTAGACTAGGGGGTCAACTATTGCTGGATGAGGAGGATCGTTATGATAAATATTGAGGATGTACCAGGACTTGAAATGGAACTGCAGATGGTAAATACGCATATAGAACGTTTATGTCGGTCAAACAGTGAGTCAATGCAGAAAATGCTGGATTGGGTGTTGAATGCAAGGGGAAAGCAGATACGGCCGATTTTGACACTTTTATGTGCGAGACTGAAAGGGAAAGCCGTTGATGCGACAGAGGTCGCGGCGGTGATTGAAATATGCCATACCGCTTCCTCTGCTGGAATTTCTGGCGATCATCTTTCTGTGTGGCTGTATTGAGTATTACATATCATGGTTTCTGGAGCAGATATATGACGGAATGAGATGGTGGGATTACAGTGATTATTTTCTTAATCTTAATGGAAGAATCTGTGTAGAAGGGTTGCTGGCCTTTGGCATTGGCGGGATGGTGATTGTATATTTTTATGCACCGCTTCTTGATCATCTGTTCAGGCGCATACCGAAAAAAATACTTGTGCCAGTATGCCTGGTACTAATCTTAATATTTTGTGCGGATCTGATATATTCAGGCAAAAATCCGAATCTCGGTAATGGGATCGCCAGATGCCGTTAATGAAACACACTGATCCGGATTCACAGATGGCTGGGTGCATGCAGTCTATTGTTCAGAAAAACATGGATGCGTGTTATAATCAGCTTGGTCTATGTTTTTCTGGCAGAATCAATATTGATTGCGTTTTTTCTGCCGATAGGGCAGGCCAGATGCACAGCGGCGTGGACGTTGATCTGTGCGGACACAAATAACATAAAGGATGGTGAAAATCAATGAAACGGATATTTTTAGTGGAAGATGATAAGAAGATTGCAAAGAATCTTGTGCGCCTGCTTCAGGCAGAGGGATTTACTGTTGCCCATGCTTCCACTCAGAAGGAGGCTGTTTCCATGATTAGTGTAAATAAATATGATCTGGCACTGGTGGATATTTCCCTGCCTGACGGAAATGGCTTTACTGTTTGTACGGAGATTAAACAAATACTGAATATTCCCGTTATCTTTCTGACGGCTTCCGGTGACGAATCAAGTGTTGTTACGGGGCTTAATATGGGAGCGGACGATTATATCATTAAGCCATTCCGCCCGAGGGAATTGATTGCACGGGTTAAAACTGCTTTGAGAAGATCGGAACCTTTTTCAGCTGCTTTTGAAATCTGCGGGCTATATGTGGATACGGCCAGCGGTATTGTGAAAAAGGATGGGAAAGAGATAGCTCTTTCTGCATTAGAGTACCGTCTGTTACTGGTATTTATTAATAATCCCAAAAACATTATTACACGGGACAGGCTGCTGAACGAATTGTGGGATGCTTCCGGCGAGTTTGTAACCGACAATACATTGACCGTATACATCAAACGCCTGCGGGAAAAAATCGAGGATGATCCAGCCGCCCCACAGATCATTCTGACAGTCCGCGGAACCGGGTACCGGCTGGGAGGCGGCTATGATCCGAAATAAAGAGCTTCGGCAGTTTGGGTTTTCATTTTTATTGATAGCCGCTGTCACAGTCATTCTGGGGTTTGTGATAGGCGCGGCAGCCGGAGTCCTGGCCCTCGTTTCCGCCGCCGCTTTTGGGATGGCGTTTTTTGTATTTACCAAAGCGAGGTATCGAAGAATTGCAGATATTTCCGATCAGGTTGATCTTGTGCTCCATAATGCCGATCATTTGTATATCAGTGAAGCGGAAGAGGGAGAGCTTTCCATTCTGCAAAGCGAGATCACAAAGATGACACTGCGCATCAGAGAGCAAAATGATGCACTGAAAAAGGAAAAAGAACATCTTTCGGATTCCCTTGCGGATATTGCCCACCAGCTTCGGACACCGCTCACGTCAGCAAACCTGATTTTGACATTGTTAGAGAAGAATCCTGACGAGGATGAAAGAAAAGCGTTGCTGCGGGAAACAGAAGAATTGTTTGCACAAATGGAATGGCTGATCAATTCTTTATTAAAATTATCCCGTCTGGATGCGGGCATCGTGGTTTTCCAAAGTAAACAGGTAGAAATGACCACTTTGATCAATACGGCTGTACGTCCGCTTCTGATTTCAATGGAGTTACACAATATTGTTTTAAAGACAGACGTGCCGGACGGGATGATCATTCAGGGGGATTTAAGCTGGCTTTCAGAAGCTATCCGGAATATCCTCAAAAATTGTATACAGAGTGTAGGTGATAATGGCAGGATTGAGATCATCTGTGAAGATAACCTGCTCTTTGGTGAGATTACCATCCACGACAGCGGGAGCGGCTTTGAAGAAGAGGATCTGCCCCATCTGTTTGAACGGTTTTATCGGGGGGAAAATGATGGAGCCTGTGGGTACGGTATTGGATTGGCACTTTGTAGAATGATCATCAGCCGGCATGAGGGGACGGTCACTGCCAAAAATCACCCGCAAGGCGGTGCGATTTTCTGCATCCGGTTCCCGAAGTGACGGATCTCTCATCGGAAAGTGACGGATCTCTCACGGAAAAGTCACGGAAATGTAAGTTAGAAGTTCTATCATATGGGTGAAATATAAAAAAGGAGGCTCATAGAATGGAGTTTTTAAAAGTTGAAAATTTATGCAAGGTCTATGGCAAGGGTGAAAATCAGGTTACTGCTTTAGACCAGGTTTCTTTGACCGTCGACAAAGGGGAGTTTACTGCGATCATCGGTTCTTCCGGCTCCGGCAAGTCCACCTTACTTCATGCCATTGCAGGAGTGGATGTGCCGACAAGCGGAAAAATTTATTTGAATGGGCAGGATGTCTATGCTGGCAGTAATGAAAAACTTGCTATTTTTCGTAGGAGGCAGGTGGGGTTGATCTACCAGTTCCATAACCTGATCCCTACTTTGAACGTGGTGGAAAATATTACATTGCCTATTTTGATGGATAAGCGGAAGGTGAATAAGGAACGGCTGAACGATCTGCTGGATCTGCTGGGGCTGCAGGAGAGGAAGACACATTTACCTAACCAGCTTTCCGGCGGTCAGCAGCAGCGTGTTGCTATTGGACGTGCTTTGATGAATGCTCCTGCAGTTATGCTGGCAGATGAGCCGACCGGCAGTCTTGACAGCCGCAATGGACATGAAATCATCAAACTGCTGAAAGAAAGTAATAAAAAATATGGACAGACTTTACTTCTTGTCACCCATGACGAAAATATCGCGCTGCAGGCAGAGCGGATTATTACAATTGCAGACGGAAAAGTGGTACGGGATGAGAGGCAGGTGGTACGGTAATGAATATTTTTCATAAAGTTGCCCTGCAGGGTTTGAAAAAAAGCCGCACCCGGACGTTTGTCACAATGATTGGGGTCGTGCTGTCCGTCGTTTTATTTACTGGAGTCGTCACCTTTGCCGTTTCATTGCAGAACTATATGATCAATGGTGCCGCAACGAAATACGGCAGTTGGCATGTGGAGCTGCCTGCCGCAGATCCTTCCTTTGAAGCAGGTGCGGCGGGAGACAGCCGTGTTGCAGATAGCGTAACACTGCAAAATATTGGCTATGCTGCACTGGAAGACAGTAAAAACGATTACAAACCGTATCTTTTTCTTTCGGGGTGGGATCAAAAGGCTTTTGATACACTGCCCATTAAATTGCTTTCTGGAAGGATGCCGGAAAACAGCAGTGAAGTTTTGATACCGGCTCATCTTGCGTCAAACGGCGGAGTAAAAATCTCGGTGGGCGATACGGTCACGCTCCAGGTTGGGGATCGTATAAGCGGAAGTCAGAAGCTCAGCCAGCACGATGCTTATTCTTCTTCCGGAGAGGAAACACTTGTGCCGGTAACAGAGAAGTCTTATACGGTTGTCGGTATCTGTCAGCGTCCTGCCATTGAGGAATACAGTGCGCCGGGTTACACCTTGATCACAACAGCAGACTCCGCTGCTGCGGACAGTCTTTCCGTTTTTATTACATTAAAAAATCCGTATCAGCTTCATTCCTATGTAAAAGACCTGGGGGAGGGTGTCAGTTATGTTTTAAATGATGATGTACTGCGCTTTATGGGGCTTTCCGGTGAAAAGATGATAACTGTACTGCTTTATTCGATCAGCGCGATCCTGATCGTACTGGTCGTTGTCGGATCCGTATTTTTGATCTACAATGCCTTTCATATATCCCTGAACGAACGTACGCACCAGTTTGGGATTTTGATGTCAGTGGGTGCAACGGCAAGGCAGCTTCGGGGTTCGGTTCTGTTTGAGGGTCTGTGCATCGGTGCGGCAGGTATTCCCATTGGCATTTTGGTGGGGCTGCCGGGCACCAGGCTCGTGCTTTCCCTTGTGGAAAAGAATTTTACAAACGTCATGTATGATGACGTGCCGCTGGATTTAGTGATTTCATGGCCTGCCATTATCGTTGCTGTTGTTGTCAGTGTTGTTACAATTTTAATTTCAGCATATATCCCGGCAAAAAAGGCTTCTGATACGCCGGTAATGGAATGTATCCGCCAGACAAATGAGGTCAGAGTAGAGGCTAAGAAACTGAAAACCCCGCGGTTTGTGCGGCGTTTTTTGGGGCTGGAGGAAATGTTGGCACTAAAAAATTTCAAGCGCAACAAACGCCCTTACCGCAGTATCGTCCTGTCGCTTACTTTCAGTGTTGTGTTATTTGTTTCGGCAAGCTCCTTTGGCGCCTATTTGAAGCAGGTCGCAGAGAACTCGAACCAGGTTGTGGAGCAGTACGATATCGTTTTTTCAAGCCCGAACATGGAGGAAACCCAGCTTTTTCAGCTTTATGACCAGTTGAAAGAGATATCCGGCGTGACAGCGAGTGCATATCAGGCTGATGTGACATATCCTTGTAAGATCAATGCAGGAGAACTTTCTGACCATTTTATGGATACATTCGGGAAGTTTATCGAATATG
Organism: Ruminococcus sp. 5_1_39BFAA; assembly: GCF_964240875.1. Lineage (NCBI taxonomy): Bacteria > Bacillati > Bacillota > Clostridia > Eubacteriales > Oscillospiraceae > Ruminococcus > Ruminococcus sp. 5_1_39BFAA. The sequence continues at coordinate 11,217 of NZ_CAXSVO010000021.1, forward strand.
ACGAAAAAAGCCAGACGGCAGATGCATTGCTGGATGCTGTGTTTGTGGACGATGATACGTACCAGAGCCTGCTTAAAAGCCTTAACCTGTCTGCTGAGGAATATACCGGACAGGATCATAACATGATTATGGCAGCTTATGTGGAAGGTTATTTATATATGCAGGATGAGCCGATGGAGTTTTCCCTGTGCAATGGGAATGGCGATGCAGTGAAGACAGTTCGTGCAGCTTATGTAAAGGATTATCCGGATCTTCTGCCAAGAGAAGCGGATGATGGAGCCTTCCGCGGTTACTCCCTGATGCTGATCGCTCCTTATGAGGTGAAGGCACAGTTTGATGCACTTGGTACGGCGACAGCAGTCAAGCTGGGGATGACCTTTGAATCCGATAATCCGGGGAGATCTACATCACAGATGCAGACAATTATTGATGCAAATGGTATTACCGCAGATTATACGCTTTACAATGTATATGAGATCCTGGAGCAGAACCGTAATCTCAATTTTATCATCAATTTTTTTGCGGCTGTGTTTATCGTGATGATCACACTGATCTCGATTGCAAACGTCTTTAACACAATTTCCACAAATATCAAGCTGCGAAAACGAGAGTTGGCTATGCTCCGTTCTGTGGGAATGTCCGATCGGGATTTCAACCGGATGATGCGTTTTGAATGCATCCTTTATGGGGTGCGGACTATGTTATGGGGACTGCCGCTTTCTGTGTTTGTTTCCTATTTGATTTATAGGAGCATGGTACTTGGCGGCGGTTTTGAACTCATCTTTATGTTTCCGTGGGGAAGCATAGGCGCCAGTATCCTCGGCGTGTTTTTGATCGTATTTATTACCATGCTGTATGCAACAAGTCAGATTAAGAGGGAAAACATCATTGATGCGCTTCGGGATGAGTTGGCTTAATTCTTGTATGCTTGACAAACTTGTCGAAAGCGGAGTTTTTGGAAAAGGGATTCAAATCTGCTTCCTTGCGGAACATTGTTAAAAACGCGGGTGTGACTACCGGAGCGTTTTACGGTTATTACGACAGCAAAGAGGAATTGTTCGAGGCTTTGGTGGATGAAGCTTACGAATATATGATGACCCGATACAGGCAGGCACATGAACAGTTTGAACATCTGCCGATACAAGAGCAGCCGAATCAAATGGGCAAGCTTTCGCAGGAGTGCATGAACGATCTGCTGATTTACACTTACGAGCATATGGAGGAATTTCATCTGATCCTGAGATGTTCGGAGGGAACAAAGTACGCCCGTATGGTGGATGAAATGGTGGAGCTTGAGGTGCAGGCTACCCATAGATATTACAAAGTTTTAGAGCAGCTTGGCAGACCTGCAGCAAAAATCGACGAAAGACTGGAACATATTCTGGCGACGGGAATGCTGAATGCCTACTTTGAAATGGTTTTGCATGAAATGCCCATCGAGGATGCAAAAGTATATTTGCAGGAACTGTGTGAGTTCTATACCGCAGGCTGGCTGAAAATCATGGGACAGTAGTCCTGCCATTAACGATAATAGAAAGGGAGCTTTGCGAACTTTCTATTATATTTTCACAATAAGTTAGGAAGAGCTAACTAATATTTTGTACGGGTAACAGAAAAGGCTGCAGCGTTTTCTTTATCATAAAAAATCAATATAAGGAGGTCTTATCTTTGAAAAAAGAATCCAATCTGAAAAAGCTCTTCGGTTATGCCGGAAACTACAAGTATTTAACGATAGCGTCATGGATTCTAAGTGCCTTAAGTGCTTTCGTGGCGTTGCTTCCATTTGTATATATCTGGAAGGTCATAAAAGAGGTTCTGGATGTCCATCCGAATTACAGGGAGGCGCAGAATTTAACCCATAACGGGTGGATGGCGGTGCTGTTCGCAGTTGCTGCAATTCTTATCTATGTGGCAGCTCTGATGTGTTCCCACTTAGCGGCGTTTCGGGTACAGGCAAATATCCGTACGAAAGCGATGCACCATATCGTGACCTTGCCTATGGGATTTATGGATGGTATCGGAAGCGGCAAAATTAGAAAAACCGTGTACGAATCCAGTGCTGCAACGGAAACTTATCTTGCCCACCAGCTACCAGACAAGGCGAATGCCCTTGCGACACCCGTGGGATTACTGGTTCTTCTGCTTGTCTTTGACTGGAGATTGGGCTGCCTGAGTCTTTTACCTATCGCGGCTGCGTTTATTCTGATGAGCGTGATGACAGGAAAGCGTATGGCGAAGAAGATGGAGGAGTACAATAACGCACTGGCACAGATGTCCAATGAGGCAGTGGAATATGTCCGTGGTATCTCGGTTGTCAAAACCTTTGGCCAATCGGTTTTTTCCTTTAAACGCTTTAAGGAGTCTATCGATAATTATGAAAGATGGGTCATCGCATACACGAAGGATCTGCGGCTCCCAATGATGTGCTATACTACGCTGGTCAACGGTATTTTTGCCGTTTTGATTGCGGCAGCATTGGTTATGACATCGGATGGCGTGACAAATGAATTTCTGCTGAACCTGATGTATTACATTATCATTACTCCGATTATTACGCTGACGTTGACAAAGATCATGTATGCCAGTGAGAACAAGCTGATCGTGGCGGACGCCATGTCCCGTATTGACAGTATTTTAGAAATGAATCCTCTGCCGGAAGCAGCGAGTCCAAAGCATCCAAAGGGCAATTCCGTGGAACTTTCCAATGTTTCCTTTAAGTATAAGGACGCAGAGAGAAACGCACTTGATAATATTTCCATTAGTATCAAGCCGGGCGAACACATCGCTTTTGTAGGACCGTCAGGAGGCGGCAAAACCACCCTTGTAAGCATTGTGGCACGATTTTGGGATACAGACAGTGGCTCCGTTAAAATCGGAGGCGTCAATGTAAAGGATATTGCAAAAGAGGAACTTATGAACACGGTTTCCTTCGTATTTCAGGATTCAAAGCTGTTAAAGAACTCTATTTTGGAAAATGTGCGGATGGCAAAGCCGGACGCTTCACGCGAGGAAGTGCTGAAAGCCCTTCATGACGCACAGTGCGATGATATCCTTGAGAAGCTGCCAAAGGGTGTTGATACGGTAGTTGGCGCAAAGGGCGTGTATCTGTCGGGAGGAGAGCAGCAGCGTATCTCCATTGCCCGTGTAATGCTTAAGAATTCCCCGATTCTCATACTTGATGAAGCCACTGCCTTTGCTGATCCGGACAACGAGTCTAAGGTGCAGGCGGCATTTAATGTACTTGCGAAGGGCAAAACCGTGCTGATGATTGCACACAGACTTTCCACTGTCACTGGTGCGGACAGAATTGTGGTCATAAAGGACGGAAAAATAGCAGAATCAGGTACTCATTCCGAACTCAAAAGTAAGGACGGCATATATTCTGAGATGTGGAAACAGTATAATAAAGCTGCGAAATGGAAGGTAGGTGTTACAAATGCTTGAAAAATTAAAACACACCTTTGCCCTGTCTGATAAAGGCGCAAAGGACATGGTAAAGGCGTTTATAGCCTGCATACTGCATAATATTTCCCTGATGATTCCGGTTGCGCTTCTGTATAACCTAATCAGCGATTTGATGAATGGTGGGATACCGTATGGAAAAAGCATCTTTTACATAGTGGGACTTGTAATTGCTCTTGGATTTATTATGCTGACCTACTATTTCCAGTACAACGCAACTTTTTTCGCTACCTATGTGGAAAGCGGCGTGCGCAGGCTTACACTGGCAGAGAAGCCGCGGAAAATCCCGCTGTCCTTTTTCGGAAAGAAGGATCTGTCTGATTTAACAAGCGTACTTATGTCAGACTGTGCATCTTTGGAAAGCGGACTGTCCCATTGGGTTCCTGAATTTATAGGTTCTGTGATTTCCACATTTTTAATTGCCATTGGTATCTTTATTTTTGACTGGCGTATGGCGCTTGCTTCACTCTGGGTGCTTCCGGTTTCTTTCGGTATCCTGTTCCTTACTTCCGGCATTATGAGAAAGTCAGAGAGAAGGCTGCAGAAAACAAAGCTGGACTGTGTCGAAGGGATACAGGAATGCCTGGAAACGGTAAGAGACTTGAAAGCCAACAATGCAGAAGCCCAGTATTTAAAGGGACTGGATGGAAAAATTAAAGCAGAAGAAAAGGAAACGGTTGTCAGTGAGCTGACTCATGCTGTGTGCAATACCACTGCACGAATGATATTGAAGCTCGGCATTGCAACCACGGTGCTGATTGGCGGCATGCTGCTTGTAGATGGACAGATTACCCTGCTTACCCTGTTTGCCTTTTTGATACTGGTTTCCCGTGTGTACGACCCGCTCATTGGCGCTCTTGATAACCTGATGGCAATCCTTATGATGATGAACATTCAGTGCAAAAGGATGGACGAAATCTTAAGCCATCCGGAGCAGGAGGGTACGGACAGACTGACAAACAAGGGTTACGACATTACATTTGACCATGTGGGCTTTTCCTATAACAGCGGTGAAACGGTGTTAAAGGATGTGTCCTTTACTGCAAAACAAGGTGAGGTCACCGCTCTGGTGGGTCCTTCCGGCGGCGGAAAGACCACCGTATCTCGTCTCGCCTCTCGTTTCTGGGATATCCAGAAGGGAAAAATCACCGTTGGAGGCATGGATATATCCAAAATCGACCCGGAGGCACTGATGTCTCTGTATTCTATCGTATTTCAGGACGTAACCTTGTTTAATAATACAGTTATGGAAAATATCCGTCTGGGACGGAAGGATGCCACCGATGAGGAGGTGCTTGCGGCGGCAAGGCTTGCCAATGTAGACGAATTTGCAGAGAAGCTTCCCGACAGGTGGAACACCCTGATTGGTGAGAACGGCTGCGAGCTTTCGGGCGGGGAACGTCAGCGTATCTCTATCGCGAGAGCATTCCTGAAAAACGCTCCGATTATTCTGCTTGATGAAGCAACCGCATCGTTGGACGTAGAAAATGAAACGCTGATTCAGGAATCTCTGTCACGACTGATCGAGAACAAGACGGTGATGATTATTGCCCACCGTATGCGTACTGTAGCGGGAGCAGACAAAATTGTTGTTCTCTCGGATGGCACAGTGGAGGAGCAGGGTAATTCCGATACCCTGATTAAGAAGAATGGTATCTATGCCCGCATGGTAAAGCTCCAGACGCAGAGCCAGAATTGGGCGATGGAGTAAAAAATTGATTTTATAATAAATGTACGATACACAAAAAGCAACGGTTGCGGAGAGCCTTATATAGCTTTCCGCAGCCGTTATTTTTACTATCTTTTCTTTTGCTCCTTGAACGAAAATAAAATCATTTGTCATAGTATTCGCCCCTTGTAAGTTTGTTCCCAATAGTATATCATAAACCATGCCCAAAACGTCATGGTTAGGAGGGGGAATGAGCAAACGGTTTTTAAAAGTGGAGAGAACAAGGATTATGGCAGATTTGCTGAGAGGGAGAAGAAAGATGATATTGGAAACAGAAAGACTATACCTGCGGGAAATGAATCAGTCGGATTACGAAGCACTGAGCAGGATGCTGCAGGACGAGGATGTAATGTATGCTTATAATGGAGCCTTTAATGATGAAGAAACACAGGAATGGCTGGACAGATAGATTGCAAGATACCATGAATATGGATTTGCAGGAATTGTACTATTTATTGGACTTACAGCCTGAAATTATTGAAAAGCTGGAATTGATCAGTAAAAAAGTAGATTTAAGAAAAATAGACTTATATTTGGAGCAGTTGATGGATATAAAGACAGCCCCTCAGTCTTATGAATATTTGAAAACTCTTTTTCAGGAGGACAAAGATAATCTGAAAATGCTTTATTGTCAGTTGGAATGCGCGCGGCGGGTATTTGTCAAATATCAGGAAAAAAATATACCAAAAACAATATACGCAGATACCATGAAATGCTTTACAAGGTTTCTTGCGGAATGCAAAAAGAAGAACGGTCGGATGTATTTTGACAGAGGATGGTGGACCTATAGACAGATCAGTATGACTATATTCCGTATTGGAGAATTAGAGTATCAGTTCATGGAGCATGAAGGGGAAAATGCCATTGGCATTCACATACCCTCAGACGCAGATTTATCAAAAGAAGCGGTGGATCATTCGCTAAAACAGGGAGGTATATTCTTTCAGACACATTATCGAGGTTATGAATATGATAAATACACTTGTGATTCATGGCTAATGGCACCAGTATTAAAACGGTTATTACCCGAAAATTCAAATATACTATCTTTCCAGAAACGCTTTGATATAATCCGCGAAAATAAAGAAGATAAAGAATATATGGAATGGCTATATCAGGTTCCAGCGGATACGGATTACAAAGATTTACCTGCGGTTACCAATTTGCAGAGAAAAGTTAAAGAGCTGCTGTTAAACGGTGGGGCTGTTGGATCCGCATATGGAATCATGTACAGGCTTCCTCTGATGGCTGACTTTATGCAATAATATAAATGTTGACAGTGTCAACAAAATCATATATACTAAAAAATGGACGAAGTCAACAAAATTTCAGGTGGTTATATGAAAGCACCTCAGGCATTGGAGTGGAAAACAATATGAAAAATGATTCAGGCGCAAAGATTATGCTTAGTGTTTCTATGGCTATTTTTGGAACGCTTGGCCTTTTTACCAGGAATATTTTATTGAGTTCCGGAGAACTGGCATTATACAGAGCAGTTTTAGCTTCGGGAGTGATCTTGATTTATCTGGCTGTCTCAAAACAACGAATTGATTTCAAAGCGATAAAAAAGGAAATTCCTCTATTGCTGGTATCCGGCATTGCCATGGGAATTAATTGGATTTTGCTCTTTCAGTCTTACAAATATACGACAATCTCGGTAGCAACCCTGAGCTATTATTTTGCTCCGGTGATCGTGACTATTACATGCCCTTTTTTATTTCATGAGAAACTGACAGGGAAGCAGATCCTTTGCTTTTGTATGTCAACAGTCGGCTTGGTTCTGATCATTGGGATTGGTAATATGGGACAGGGCGGAAACGATTTGCTGGGAATCTTATTTGGACTGGGGGCCGCTGTCTTTTATGCGGCAGTTATCCTGCTTAATAAATTTATAAAAAATGTAGCAGGCGTACATCGCACGCTTTTGCAGTTTTTTGCGGCAATTTTAATTTTAATTCCCTATGTGGCAGGTACAGGGGGCATGCATCTTACAGAATTGAACACTTCCGGATGGATATGCCTGCTTACAGTTGGCCTTGTTCATACGGGAATTACCTATTGTATGTATTTTTCCGCACTAAAAGATTTAGCCGGGCAGGAGGCAGCTATTTTAAGCTATATTGACCCATTGGTGGCGGTTCTTGTTTCCGTGGTGATTCTTGGTGAAAGCATGACCTTTATGCAGGTGCTGGGAGGGATGTTCATTCTTGGTTTTACATTATGGAATGAAAAAAGCTCGTGACAGATTTAATATTTACATATCCAAAGAAAAGAGGTGGCAGGATTGTTTTCACCGGATCAGATAGCAGATGTTCAGGGATTTAACAAGGTTTATTTGTATCTGTGTAAACAGATCGATGATGCGATACTAAACGCAGGATATTCGCTTACGGAGAAAGATGTTTTGCTGGAAATCAGCAAAACGGAACGGTGTACGGCAAATATTTTGACACAGCGGCTGCATATTGACCGCAGCTATATGAGCAGAATGATCGCCAAATTTGAAAAAAAAGGATTGATTGAGAAAACGCTGTCCAGGACAGACAGCAGAGTCCGCTATATCCGGCTGACAGAGAAGGGCAGAAAAGAGTTTAACCGATTAAGTGATATTCAAAGTTCACAGATTCAGAAGATTTTTCAACAGTTGAATGAACATGACCAACAGGCTGTCCTAAGTGCAATGGTTATGATCAGAAATAAACTCTCTGATGCAAATGATGTGATTACCATCAGACCGTTTAAACAAAGTGATATCGAATATGTAATTTCAAGGCATAAGACACTTTACTATGCAGAACGCCATCTGTCAGAAGTTTTCTCAGCTTATGTAGACTGTATTGTATATGAATTTGTTGATAAATTTAACCCAAAGACAGACTGTCTGAATATTCTGGAATGCAATGGTGTTCCTGCCGGGAGTATAGCTATTGCAAAGGCGGATGATGTGACAGCACAATTGCGCTTTTTCATGCTGGAGCCGGAAATGCGCCGGCGCGGTTATGGAAACAGGTTGATTGAGCTGGCACTGGATTTTTGCAGGGAAAAGGGATATAAAAAGGTGTTTTTGCTTACGATCACGGCGCAGGTTGTCGCGCGTCATATTTATGAACAGCACGGCTTTTATAAGGTTTGGAGCAGGGGCAAGTCTGAGTGGGGAGAAGGAGTAATTGAAGAACGCTGGGATTTGGATTTATAAGCCGTTTCATGCAGCGCGCCGTTTGCTGTGTCAGCACAATTCTTTTTTTAATTTCTTTTTTACAATCGTGAAAAAAACGAAAATGGTAAGGCAACTACCCAATATATCCGAGATTGATCCGGCATAGAAAATATTTTTCAAATCAGTGACAAATGGAAGGAAAAAAATCAGTACCAGGTACAGTGCTTTTCGGAATAAGGAAATGGGCAACGCATATTTTATTTTCCCCATGGCTGTCAGGCCATCCACAATGGCATACTGGACAGCGATACCATATAGCCCAAGAGTGTATTTCCGGATAAAGGAAGAGGCAAGTGGAATATTTTCAGCTCCATCCACAAACATCCGTACAAAAAACTGTGGGGCGAATTGGGCAAAGAGAAATAGAAGTCCGATATAGGTGATGCAGAGAAGAAAAACGTACCGGAATACCTGCATAACCTTTGTATAGTTGCCTGCCCCGTAATGGTAACTGTATAGTGTTCCACAGCCCGTTGTGATTCCCTGTGCAGGGCAGGTTACAATGACCATGAAGCTTTGAACAATAGCAGCACAGGCAATATACTGGTCGCCTGTTTGACTGCCGCCATGATAGCGCAGGGAAGCATTTAGAAAGATAATAATAAAATTATCCAGCACTATAATGAAAAACGGCATCATTCCTATTTTCAGGATGCACTTCATAATGTCTTTTTGATAACTGCCTTTCTGTATGCGGATCGGCGCTTTATTCCCAAATAAAAAATGAAGAACATAGCATAAGGAAAGGATCTGTGACAGAACGGTCGCGGCTGCCGCGCCTGCAATTCCAAAATGAAAAACGAATATAAATAATGGATCTAATACCACGTTTGCTATTGCTCCAATGACGATGGAGAGCATTCCCTGTTTGGAAAAACCCTGGGCAAGAATAAACTGATTCATTCCCGTTCCGCACAGTGCGGCAGTTGTTCCGCATATATAAATGGTAAAATACCGGCTGGCAAAAGGATACATCGTATGGCTGCATCCCAGCAAATAAAGAAGAGGCCTTTTGCATATGAGTGCAATGGCAGTAACTGCTGCAGAAATAACCAAAAGCATGACAAAGGCATTGTTGATCGTTTTCTGCGCATATAGCCTGTCCCTGCGGCCGAGAGCGATACTCATGGATGCGGAGCCGCCTGTACCAACCAGATAGGCAAATGCGGACACCGTAGTCAATGCCGGCGCACAGATCCCCACACTTGCCAATGCCAGTTCTCCGTTTTGCGGCAGATTGCCAACATAAATACGGTCGATGATATTGTATAAAATATTAAAAAATTGAGCAGCCATTGCCGGAAGCCCTAATTTTAATATCAATTTTTTAACGGGTACATGTTCAAATTCTTTTTCCATATTTCTCCTCGATCGTCAGCTCAAAAATTTCAGCAGACTGTAAGCTGTTGAATAATTCTGGTATTTTTGGTAGAATCAATGCTACCATATTTTTGGGGCAGAGAATACGAGGAGTATGTCAGAAAATATCAAAATTCTAACAGGAGTATTCTTATGGAGGATTTTCAGCTATTACATGAAACAAACAGATATGATGATCGTATGTTTCCCTACGAAATGTACTGTGTAAATAAAAAGGACATTACCCCGCCGGGGCGCGGTTATATGGACCTTCATTGGCATAAGGAGCTGCAGTTTACCCTGGTGACCAAAGGTACGATACGAATGCAGGTAAATGGATATGAGTATCACCTTGCGTCCAATGAAGCTATTTTTATCAACTGTGGTTTCCTGCATATGACAACGGATATTTCTGAGGATGGGGAATATGTAAGCTTTAATTTTCCGGAGAAATTTCTTTCTTTTTTTGGAGGAAGCAGAATGGAACAGGAATTTGTTCTTCCATATACGACGAACTGGGCGCTTCCCGTAACAATACTGAGACAGGATATTGAATGGCAGAAGCAGATTATTGACATCTTGTGGGAGTTAAAAGATGCCATCAGGAATCAGGATCTGTTTGGAAGAGAATATTTTTTATCAGTGAAAACCGTGGAGATTTGGTATATTCTGATCAAAGAGCTGTCCAAAACAGCCATAAAACAGCCGGACAGCTTTCTTTGTAAGAAACAGAGAATGCAGACTATGCTTACCTTTATTCATACGAACTATGCAGATAATATTGCTGTGGCAGACATCGCTTCTTCGGCAAGTATCAGCGCTGGGGAATGTCACCGCTGCTTTAAGAGCCTTCTTCACACGACACCGAAAGATTATCTCAATTCATACCGTCTGAATAAAGGTTTGGAATTGCTGAGTAATACGGAATTATCTATCACAGATATCGCCAATATGACAGGTTACAATTTCACAAGTCATTTTATAAGCAGTTTTAGATCAAAGTATGGCGAGTCTCCTGCAAAATACCGTTCAAAAAGGAAAGTGTAAACTGTTTTCCCATTCTATAAAAAAGAAGTGACTTCAAGTATGAGATAATAGTATAATGGTGAAAAGATACCGGGAAAGACAATATGCGATCGAAGAAGTAATGAGAAGGAGATGGTAATATTGTGATAAGGGAATATAGAGAAAATGATTTGGCGTCTATTATGCAGATATGGCTTGATACTAATATTCGGGCACATGATTTTATTTCCAAAGAATATTGGATGAGTAATTATGAGCTGGTTAAAGAATTGATGCCGCAGGCAGAAGTGTATGTGTATGAAGAGGATGATCCTAAGAGAATAGAAGGATTTATCGGATTGACAGATGATTACATTGCAGGAATTTTTGTGCGGGGGGCATTCCAGTCGAAAGGCATTGGGAAAAAATTATTGGATTATGTGAAAGGCATTAAAATGAAGTTGACTTTGAGTGTTTATCAAAAGAATCAACGGGCAATACACTTTTATCAAAGAGAGCTTTTTGAGATTCAGGCTGAAAATATTGATGAGGATACTGGCGAGAAAGAATTTCTTATGGTTTGGAGCCGCGTTGACGAGTGCCGGAGGATTCCTTAAAACGCATAATTCCGGCAGCAGATGCCTGTCAGTTTATGGCAGCGGAATGGGACATGAAAAATACTATGTAGAGGGAGAATTTTTATGATGAGGCCAATAGAAGTGATAGTAGTAGGTATGGGAGCAAGGGCAATGATTTATGCAAAAGAGTCCTTGACGCATCCTGATATGTTTTGTGTGGTCGGAGTCGTGGATGTAAATATGGATAGAGTCCGCGCTGCAAAAAAGTTATTTCAGATTCCTGATCATCATTGTTTTCACTCTGTTGAAGAACTGGTTTCTGTTCCTAAATTTGCGGACGCAGTGATAAATGGTACTATGGATCCTCTGCATGTGGAGACAACGGTACCTCTGCTTGAGCATGGCTACGATGTGCTGTTGGAAAAACCTTTTGCCGTTAATCAGAGCGAAGCGGATACTCTTCTTCAGTGTGCCAATGAAACCGGGCGGATCGTCATGGTATGCCATGTACTCCGCTATGCACCCTTTTATAGAGAAATACAAAAAGTGCTTAGAAGCGGAGTGATCGGCAAGGTCATAAATATCCAAATGAATGAACAGGTCAGCTATTTTCACGAGTCTGTATCTTATGTGCGTGGAAAGTACGCTTCTCCTGAAATTTGCGGTTCAGGTATGCTGTTGTCGAAATGCAGCCATGACCTTGATATTATAGCTTGGCTAATGAGCGGTAATTTACCTGCTTCTGTTTCAAGCGTCGGTTCTGTCATTCAGTTTCATCCTGGAATGGCACCAGAGGGCGCGGGCACACACTGCATGGTTGACTGTCCAGTTGAGTCTGACTGCATATATTCTGCGAAACGGCTGTATATAGAGAATCCACAGCGATGGGCGAATAATATCTGGCATGACAGCGGGATAGAGGATCCAACAAAGGAAGAAAAAGAAAAACTGCTTAGTGATGTGGGAAATCCCTTTAGCCGCTGTGTTTATCGCTGTAATCTGAAAATAGTTGATCATCAGTCCGTTCTGATCCAGTTTGCAGATGGGGCAACAGGTACATTTTCTATGAACGGAGGGGCATCTGCATCAGGAAGAAACATTCATATTACCGGAACAAAAGGGGAGATCATTGGGACTTTTGAGGAAGAATGCTTTACAGTGCATGAGATTGCCCCTGATAGTCCGGGCGGACGGATAAGCCGAACTGTCGATGTATCTGAGGCGCAGAAGGGAAATGCCCATGGAAATGGAGATCAGGCTATTGTACAGGATTTCATCGCTGTGCTGCGCGGTGAACAGCCGTCACCTTGCTGCACTACATTAAATGATTCTATGGTTGGACATAAAATAGTCTTTTTGGCAGAGGCTTCACGGGAAAGCGGAGGAAAACTTCTGAAATATGAAGCTTGCCGGGAAAAATAGAGTTTATCGGGCTGCTGAACGAGTGCCGCTGGACAGGAAAAAGCTGTGACTCTCACGGAACGTCAGGCTGTAGAATGATTTTGTCAAAGAAAAGTAGGAAAAAAGGATGAGGACTGTAATAACAAAGGTCCTGTCAAAACGGCAGGACCTTTGTTTGAGAAAGCAGGCGCAGCTGCGCTTCGGCGCGAGTGTACGCCAGGGTGAACACTTTTTACCTGCTATGTTAACGCTTCAGCGTTTTCTCGTATTCCTTCAGGGAATCCATGGCCTGCCGGGAAAGGGGGATCAAAGCGATCATATTGAAAATGGTCATCAGGCCGATTCCGATGTCTCCCAGGTCCCAGACAAACGTATAAGCAGCCAGTCCGCCAATAAAGAGCATCACCAGAGCAAGAATTTTGTACAGGGTCTGTGACAGCCAGTTATCTCCGAATATATAGGCAACATTTGGTCTGGCATAGAACAGGATTCCAATGAAAGTGGAAAAACTGAACAGCCATAGGATAGCGGCGATAAAGATCACGCCAAAGTTTCCCATATGGTAACGCATGGCTTCCTGGAGAAGATCCATGCCGACAAGTCCGGAAGTCAGATCAGCAGGTGTCAGCAGCATGATCATTGCGGAACAACTGCAGATTACGATGGTATCAATAAATACGCCAAATGCCTGCAGCAGACCTTCCTTTGCAGGATGGCTGATATCGGCAGCCGCAGCCGCACATGGAGCGGAGCCGGAACCTGCTTCATTGGAGAATAATCCACGCTTGGCGCCGTTCATGAGAACTGCACCGAATCCTCCTGCCACCACCTGCCTTATTCCGAAGGCTTCCTCGAATATCTGCCGGAATACGGATGGAAGCTGACCTGCATTTTTGAAAATGATGAACAGCGTGATCAGGAAATACAGACCTGCCATAATGGGAACTACAACATCCAGAACTTTTACCGTAGCATTTTTTCGCAGGACAATGATCGCCGCAACCAGCACAAGGACTGCTGTTGTATAGAGCGGCGGAATCTGGAATGCGTTTTCAAAGGCAGAAGAGACAGAATTTCCAATCACCTGGCTGATGCCGCACCAGCAGATCAGACCGGAGATAGCAAATAATACTGCAATTATGGAATGCCTGCGTTTGCTGTCCTTTTTTATGAAAAGGTGGTGGATATAATAAGCCGGACCGCCTCTGAACCCTCCGTAGAGAGGGTCTTTTTCTTTATGTAACTGCGCCAGAGTCGCCTCGGCGAATGCAGTGGAGGAGCCAAGCAGGGCAGTGACCCACATCCAGAAGACCGCACCTGCGCCTCCCGCAGAGATCGCGGCCACTACGCCGACCAGATTACCCATTCCAACACGGGTCGCGGTTGATATGATCAGTGCCTGCACACCTGAGATGGAATCCTTTTGGGAAAGATTCTTTTTTTCAACAGCGATCTTAAGCATTTCCGGGAAGAGCCGGAAAGGAAGGCACCGTGTACGTATGGTAAAATAAATTCCGGAGGGAATCAGGATCAGGACCAGCAGCGAAAGTCCAAGGGAGCTTCCTCCGGGTAATGGGATCGTAATGAGATCGCCCCATAACAGATGATAAATAGCATTGAATAGAGTCATAGTGTTTTTACCTCTTTGCAATTTTTTCATATTTAGTATATAGTAGAAATTAACATCTGTAAAATTGATAATTATAATGCTTGGAATCGAAAAAATAGATTGAGGGATAAAAATGGACATAAAAAATCTGATCACATTTATTCATGTAGCGGAATTGAATAGCTTTACACGGGCTGCAGAGGTATTAGGTTATTCGCAGTCAACCATATCCTTTCAGATTAAACAATTGGAATCAGAATTGAATACGCAGTTGTTTGAAAGGATTAATCATACGATCGCTTTGACGGAAAAGGGCAGTGAGGTATTGGAGTATGCCCACCAGATCAGTAAATTGACCCAGGAGCTGGAGGCAAATATGCAGAAGGAAAAGACCGTCAAAGGCTACATACGGCTGGCTACAGCAGATTCTCTGTGCGATTCGTTGCTGGAAAAGGAGTTTTTAAAATTCCGAAGCCAATATCCGGGGATCCGCCTGAAGGTCATTGCAGCGGGGACAGAAGAGATGTTCCGGCTTATCAATCGCAATGAAGCAGATTTGATATTAACACTGGACAGCCATATTTATAATGCAGAGTATCTTATTGTCAGAGAAGAGCGGATGAGGACGCACTTTGTAGCAGCACCGCAGTGCCCGCTGGCTCAGCTTGGGAAACTTTCCGTTCAACAGCTTTTAGACCATCCTTTTATTTTGACGGAGAAGGGCATGAGTTACCGAAGGCTGATGGATGAAAAGCTGGCATCCATGTCATTGGAGATCCAGCCTGTCTTAGAGGTTGGAAGTACCAGGCAGATTTGTGCGCTGGTGGAGCAGGGAGCGGGAATTTCGTTTTTGCCGGACTATGTAACAGCCCGGGAGGTTGAGTCGGGCAGGATGATTTATCTGGATGTATGGGATTTTGAGATTGAGATTTGGAAGCAATTGCTGTATCATCGTGATAAGTGGGTTTCTCCGCAGATGGAAATCGTGATGCAGTATTGTATAGAGCGGGAATTTACATGAATTAATCTGATGGGGTGATTTTTATGGAGATCAGGCATTTTACACAGGCGGATGACAGAATGGCAGTCAGCCATATTTATGAAGAAAGCTGGAAGTTTGCATATAAAGATATTATCCCGAAAAGTTATCTGGAAAGCATTCCTTCCGGTCAGTGGGCAGCACATTTGGATCAGGATGGAATGAATACGCTGGTTATGGCGGAACATGGAAAGCTTATCGGTACATCCAGCTATTGTGCATCCAGATTTCCGGATTTTCCCGGCTTTGGCGAAATTGTATCCATCTATTTTCTGCCGGAATATATGGGCAGAGGATATGGGAAAATGCTGCTGAATGCAGTGATCGCAGAGCTGGCTGATCTGGGCTATCACGACATTTTTTTATGGGTATTAGAAGAGAATATCAGAGCCAGAAGGTTTTACGAAAAAGAAGGATTTGTATTTGGCAATCAGTTTTTAGATGACAATATCGGCGGAAAGTCGGTAAGGGAAATCCAGTATTGTTATCATCTTAGATAAATTCGGCTGTTGCTTATCCGAAACTGCCTGAATAGCAGATGGCTATATTAATGCCTCATGTGGGAATTTCAAGTCTTCTTTCACATGACAGCATAGCACGTGAGCAGGGACGCAGAAAAAAGAAATAAGGACAGCTATTTTAGGGCTTGACTCTCACACAGTGGTATACTCTAAACTGTATTTGAGCTCAGAAATGCACATATATGTGAGGTGAAACCAATGTTAAAAATAGGAGACTTTTCAAAGCTGTCAAGAATCAGCATCCGTATGCTGCGGCACTATGATGAAATAGGAATCCTCCACCCGGAATGTGTGGATGACTTTACAGGATACCGTTATTACAGTGAGGCACAGCTTCCTCTGGCGGGAAGGATACAGGCGTTAAAAAGCCTGGGATTTGGGCTGTCTGTGATAAAGGAAATCCTGAGTAAGTATGAGGACGCACAGGAGATGGAGCAATTCCTGCTTGTAAAGCGGAAGGAACTGGAGGAGGAAGCCAGGGAAACGCAGCAGAAGCTTCGATACCTTGACAGCACTTTGAAATGGCTGAGAAAGGATGGTAAGCTAATGGATTACAATGTGACGGTCAAAACACTTCCGGAACGCTATGTGGCAAGTGTGCGCCAGGTGATTCCTGCTTATGAATGCGAAGGGCTGTTATGGGAGATTATGTGCCGGGAGCTGGAACCCCAGAATGTACAGCAGGCAGTCCCGGGCTATGGGTTAGCAATTTTTCACGATGAGGGACATAAGGAGCATGACCCGGATGTGGAGATTCAGATCAGTGTGGTTGGAAAATATCAGGATACGGAGCATGTGAGATTTAAGACTGTGCCGCCCATTCAGATTGCGTCTGCCACATATAAGGGCAGTTACGAGCAGATTACAAGAGTAAATGCGGCAGTGGCAAATTGGGTTGTTGAAAACGGATATAATTTTGACGGAAAGTCATTCTGTATCTATCATGTGTCACCGGGCCAGACCTCCAATCCCGAAGAGTTGGTTACGGAAGTCTGCTTCCCGGTAAAAAAGAAATGATCATATAGTAAGATAGAACTTACGGGAAGGCATCTCATTTGGGGTGTCTTCCTCCAGAGCGGGGAAAGAAAATCAAGATGACAAAGGTGATATGCGAGGAAGATAGTTTTATGGGAAAACGGCTTACGGTGAATGGAAAAGAGTACAGTATCGTGAAATTATTGGGAAAAGGAAAGGGCGGATATTCATATTTGGCGGATGATGGTACGAGGAGATATGTGCTAAAGCAGATTCATCACGAGCCATGCGATTATTACCAATTTGGAAACAAAATTGAAGCGGAAGTAAATGATTATAAAAGGCTAAAGGAAATAGGAATAAGAATCCCGGTCATGTTTGATGTGGATATGGAAAATGAGCGTATTTTAAAAGAATACATAGAGGGCGAGACGATCTATGATCTGGTGCTGCTGGATAAGATAAAGCCTTCTTATCTGGAACAAATGCAGGAGATGTGTTCCCTGTTATATGCAGCTCACACAAATATCGATTATTTCCCTACAAATTTTGTGGTTCAAAAAGAAGAGATTTATTACATTGATTTTGAGTGTAATGACTATATGGATGAGTGGAATTTCGAAAATTGGGGCATTAAATATTGGTCAAAGACGCCGGAATTTTTGCAATATGTAAAGGAGCATTCGTGACGGATGCGATTTCCGGGAGAGGGGATACGAAGGCATGATATTTCAGATCTGCGGGGCAGCCGCATTGATACTTTTTTATGGCATATATCTGGGCAAAATGCTCCTGCAAAGGCAGAAAGGCATACAGACGGACCAGATTGCAAAAGGAAATAAAGATGGAAAATTATATTGGACAGAAGTGTTTATGAAAATAGCGACTTATCTGGTTGTTTTGGCGGAAGGCATCAGTGTGATCCGAAATGACAGCGGGCTTCCGGCTGCTTTTAGATGGATTGGACTGGCAACAGCTTTTATTGGCGTGATGGTCTTTGCTGTATCGGTCTATACTATGAGAGACAGCTGGAGGGCTGGCATACCGGAGAATGATAATACGGAATTTGTGACAACGGGAATTTACGGATGGAGCCGGAATCCGGCATTTCTCGGATTTGATCTGACATACATGGGATTGCTGCTGATGTTTTTTAATCTCATATTGCTTGTATGTACCTGCTTTTCAATGGTCATGCTGCATTTGCAGATATTGCAGGAGGAAGTCTTTCTTAAAAAAGCTTTTGGGAGAGATTACGATGCTTATAAAAGCCAGGTTGGACGATATTGGGGAAGGAACAGAAGTTCATGAGAAAAGTAATTTTATTCATTGCAATGAGCCTGGATGGCTATATTGCAGACAGCGAAGGAAAGGTAAACTGGCTTGAAGGTCAGGGAGATGACCAGGAGATGGTGGATACTTATTCTGAATTTGTGAAACAGGTGGATACTGTGATCATGGGTTGGAAGACGTATCATCAGGTGGTGACAGAGCTGTCACCCGAAGAGTGGGTATATGCGGACTTGAAAAGTTATGTGATCACACATAGAGAAATTCCGTCCACGGACCAGATTATTTTTACTCATAATAGTCCCTGTAAGCTGGTTGAAGAGCTGAAGCACGAGGAAGGTAAAAAAGATATCTGGATATGCGGCGGAGCCGGGATCGTACAGCAGCTAATGAATAAAGATTTGATCGATCTTTATTATATATCTGTGATACCGACACTTTTGGGAAGCGGCATCCGGCTTTTTGACCATATGGAGAAGGAAATTCCCTTGAGATTAGTAAAGACGCAGAATTATAACGGAATAACGGATCTGGTATACGAGCGCAGGTAAATGAGGACAGGAGGAAAATACAATGTATGAATTGATACAGGTTTCAGATAAATGCTATTACATTCAGAGCCCTGCAAAAATAGGGCTTGTAAAGCTGAATGACACGGAGGTTTGCCTGATCGACAGCGGAAACGACAAGGATGCCGGGCGCAAAGTGCGGCAGCTTTTGGACGCCAACGGATGGAAACTGTCTGCAATTTATAACACGCATTCCAATGCGGATCATATCGGCGGCAATAAGTATTTGCAGGGACAAACAGGATGTAAAATCTATGCACCGGGTATGGAATGTGATTTTACCAGACATCCTGTTTTGGAGCCATCCTTTCTGTACGGGGGATATCCCTGCAAGGATCTTCGGCACAAATTTTTGCTGGCTCAGGAAAGCAGCGCAGAATATTTGACAAAGGATGTCCTGCCGGAAGGTTTCGAAATCATCAATCTTCCAGGACACTTTTTTGACATGGTGGGCTTCCGGACACCGGATGATGTGGTCTACCTTGCGGATTGTCTGTCCAGCCGGGAAACGTTGGAGAAATACCAGATTGGTTTCATCTACGATGTTGGCGCTTACATAGAAACGCTGGAAATGGTTAAAAAAATGAAAGCAAAAATGTTTATTCCGGCTCACGCCGCTGTAACAGAGGATATATCCGGGCTGGCACAGTACAATATTGAGAAGGTTCAGGATATTGCACAAAATATTCTCTCACTTTGCGAAAAGCCGCTGTCCTTTGAGGCAATTCTGCAAAAACTGTTTACCGGATATGGCCTTGCCATGAACTTTGAGCAATACGTTCTTGTGGGCAGTACGGTCCGTTCCTATCTGTCATGGCTGAAAGACACAGAACGGTTAAAGGTAAGCTTTGAAAATAATATGCTGCTTTGGGAGCGGAGATAGAAGTATGGAGTCAGGGACAAATACGCTGGTACGACAGGCCCTGTATCGGATTTTCTGGCCTGTGTGTTGTCGCTGGTGGATAAGGAAACGGTGACTTTCCGGCTGGCAGGCCATTTGGCGCGATCATGGAATATGAAGAAGACCTGTACATATCCACAGGAGATGGAAAAAATGTTTACAGGCAATTAAAGGAACATCCTAAAATGCAGATCATTGCTTTAAAGGCAGGAACGCGTGCCTGGGTGAGAATAACAGGCATTGCGGAAGAGTGTATTGATTTAAAAATAAAAGAGAAAATGCTGGCAGACTGTCCTGATCTGACGAAGCGTTTTTCCACGCCGGATGCACCTCATTTTGCGGTGTTTAAGATAAAAGTCGTAGATTCGGATTTGTACTGAAAGCAGATATGGAAAAAAAGGAAGATATCTCTGCAGGAATTTATTAATAATTGATTCCTGCAGGGATATTTCTATTTTAAGTACCTGACAGATCCCGGATACTATTTTCCAGAGGACTTTTGCGCATATCCGGTTACCATACTGGTCAGAGCGAACAAAGCAATGGCATTGGGAATGACCATCAGGTTGTTGAACATATCGGACAGCTCCCATACCAGATCATTGGAAACCAGAGTTCCCAGGAAGATAAACACAAGGGCGATGACCGTATAGATGGTGGCACAGAGCTTAGGGGATTTCTTGCCAAACAGGTAGATAACATTGATCTTACCAAACAGGTTCCAGCTTAAAACCGTTGAGAAGGCGAAAAAGAACAGGCAGACAGCCACAAATTTTGCCCCCAGACTGGCACCAAACACGGAACCAAAAGCGGTCTGAGCCAGATTGGATTTGCTGATGGTTTCAGTCACTGCACCGGTATAGCCGCTCTCCAGAACACCGCCGCTGGTATACAGGGTGGAGATAATGACAAGAGCATTCAGGGTCAGCACTACAAAAGTATCAATAAATACACCGACCATAGCCACAACACCCTGGTCATGCGGATCCGCTACATTTGCCTGGGCGTGAGCATGAGGCGTGGAACCCATACCAGCCTCATTGGAGAACAGACCGCGTTTGGCACCCTGGCTGATGGCAGTTTTCAGTGCTGCGCCGAAGCCGCCGCCGATGATGGCTTGGGGCTGGAAAGCGTACTGAAAGATCATGCCAAAGGTCGCTGGCAGATACTTGATACGGGCAATCAGGATGATCAGGCCGCCAGCCAGAAAGATAGCCGCCATAACCGGCACAACCTTTTCGGTGACAGAAGCCAGACGCTGCACACCGCCCAAAAAGATGACAGCGCAGATGATGACCAGTACGATTCCTACGATCCAGGAGGGAATGCCAAAAGCAGTCTGGAAGGTGGAGCCGATAGAGTTAGACTGAACCATGCAGCCCATGAAGCCAAGGGCAAGAATGATGGCAACGGCGAAAAATCCAGCCAGGAATTTGCCGAATGCACCCTTAAAAGCTGTGGTGATATAGTAAACGGGGCCGCCGTGAATATTACCGTCTTTGTCGATGGTTCGTGTTTTTAAAGCAAGTGTGGCTTCCGCATAGATGGTAGCCATGCCGAAGAAGGCAATGATCCACATCCAGAAAATTGCGCCGGGACCTCCGGTCAGAATAGCGCCGGATGCACCTACGATGTTTCCGGTACCTACCTGGGCAGCGATGGCTGTTGCAAGCGCCTGGAAGGAGCTCATACCGCTCTCCTGTTTACCGCCCCGCAGGGACAGATTGCCAAACACCCTTTTCATACCCTCGCCAAAGCAGCGTACCTGGACAAAACGGGTTTTGATGGAATACCACAGGCCAACCGCGATAAGCAGGAACACCAGGATGTAGCTAGACAAATATGTATTGATGTCAGCTACTATGGGAAATAGTGTTGCTTCAAGTGTTTCTAACATGATTTTCTCTCCTTTTACTAAAAAGTGCGCGCTCTGGCGTACACTGAAGCCAGAGCGCTGCTGCGCAGCAACCATAAAAAATCGGACCACGGAGTATGCTCCGTGATCCGAATAAAGGGCAAAAAAATGTTTTGCAACAGAACGCAATATATCTGTTGCAGAACATTTTTTATCTCTGTCCTTTTGCCTGAGAGATTCGTGTGGTAAATCATGACTACACGTTGCACCTTCGGCACTCGTCTTTGAGCTTCTCCAGAGTGACATCTGCGTACAGTCCCTCTCCTAAGTGGGAGACCTGAGAGTGTTATTCCTTCGGCAAGTATTCTTCACTTTTTCCTGCACGCTTCATCTGTCCGATTCAGTTGTAGAAAGTAAGATATCACAGCAAAAGACACCTGTCAACCCTTTGCGGACAAAATCTGTGAATGGTGTATAGAAGTAACCAGTCATAGGAAGTTTCGGAAGATTAGTAATTTTCAGCGTGAACCTCAAAGTAGCTCTTAGGATGTGCACAGGTAGGGCAGATTTCGGGAGCCTTTGTGCCTACGATCAGATGACCACAGTTGCGGCACTCCCATACCTTAACTTCGCTTTTGGCAAATACTTCAGCCATCTCAATGTTTTTGAGAAGTGCGCGGTAACGCTCTTCATGGTGCTTTTCAATCGCTGCTACCAGACGGAATTTTGCAGCCAGTTCACGGAAACCTTCTTCTTCGGCTGTTTTTGCGAAGCCGTCGTACATATCGGTCCACTCGTAATTCTCACCCTCTGCAGCGGCAGCCAGGTTGGCAGCAGTATCGCCGATCCCGTTTAATTCCTTAAACCACATTTTGGCGTGTTCCTTCTCATTTTCCGCTGTTTTTAAAAACAGAGCGGCAATCTGCTCAAAACCTTCCTTTTTGGCTTTGGAAGCAAAATATGTATATTTGTTTCGTGCCTCAGATTCTCCGGCAAAAGCTGTCATCAGGTTCTTTTCGGTTAATGTTCCAGCATACTTAGACATAATGTTTCCTCCATATTATTCTGATTTATTTGTTTTTATTTTTTTGCAATACGGGCAAAGTCCTTCGAAGAGAAGCGTGTAAGCGGAAAAACTGAAGTCCTTATCAGCCGCCTGCTCCAGTTCAAGAAGCTGGGGCATATAAGGAAGTGAAGCATCGAAAATCCTGCCGCAGCAGGTGCATTTAATATGGTAGTGCTCCTGCTTTTTGCTTTCAAAATAATCTGCGCCGTCAGGAACTTCAATGCGCATTACTTTTCCCTGCTTTTCCAGTGCCCTGAGATTTCTGTAAACAGTAGCTTTTGATACAGACGGATGAACCTCATGAATCTTATCATAAATCATATCAGCCGTCGCGTGTCCCTGTATTTGACAAATCTCTTGAAGAACGATTTCCCTTTGCAGTGTGTTTCTGGTGCTGTTCATGGTCATCCTCCTCATATTGATATTATATATTAATTAATATTAAATATCAATAGTGAATTTAAAAATATTTTTATCAGATCTTTTTTAACTTCTTGTCTTGCAGAGCTTTTTGTATTATTATTAATGAATAAATTATCTACATAAACAGGAGGATACCATAATGGACAAAAAAGTTTCCGAACTTTTAAATGACCAGATCAACAAGGAGCTGTATTCCGCATATCTTTATCTCGATATGGCAAATTTTTATACCGGAAAAGGACTGGATGGATTTGCAAACTGGTATGAGATTCAGGCAAAGGAGGAACAGGATCACGCTCTGCTGATTTATCAGTATATGCACAATAACGGCGAAAAGGTTACCCTTGAAGCGGTGGCAAAACCGGATAAAGAATTTAACGCTTTGATGGACCCGCTTACAGCAGGACTTGAGCATGAAAAATACGTGACATCCCTGATCAATAACATTTATGCAGCAGCACAGGAGGCAAAGGACTTCCGTACGACTCAGTTTTTAGACTGGTTTATTAAAGAGCAGGGCGAAGAAGAAAAGAATTCTCAGGATCTTATTACAAAGATGGAACTGTTCGGAAATGACCCGAAGAGTCTGTATATGCTGAACAGTGAGCTGAGCTCCAGAGTATATTCTGCACCTTCTCTTGTATTATAAGATGAATTGAAAAAACAGGCATCTCCGAAGCTTTACGGGATGTCTGTTTTTTGCGTCAAAGGACAGGAGTATGTAACATGATTGATACAGTTTTATTTGATTTAGATAATACATTACTGGATTTCAGCAAGGCAGAAAGGATCGCTCTAAAAGCGGCGTTGGAGAGAATGGGACTACAGCCCGGAAATGAGATGCTGGACAGATACAGTGTGCTGAATGGGGAGCAGTGGAAGCTGCTGGAGCTTGGAAAGCTTACCCGTGAAGAGGTGAAGGAGCGGAGATTTGAGCTGCTTTTCCAGGAATATGGACTTAATTGTTCTGCGAAGGAGGCTACGGAAATTTATGAAAAGCTTCTGGAAATAGGACACTATTTTGTGGAAGGTACACCGGAGCTTCTGGAGGAACTTTTTTCAAAATACAGGATGTACATTGTGACAAATGGCACGGCTAGTGTGCAGAAATGCAGGATGAAAAGTGCGGAGATTGAAAAATATTTTTCCGGGGTTTTTATTTCCGAGGAAATTGGATTCGACAAGCCGACGAGAGAATATTTTGACCGTTGTTTTGCAAAAATCCAGGGCTTTCAAAAGGAAAATGCCGTCATCATAGGGGACAGCCTGACGTCTGACATCCGCGGCGGAAAAAATACCGGCATCCGGACCATCTGGTTCAACCCAAAACATATACAAAACAACACGGATATACAGCCGGATCATGAAATAGAATGCCTGAATGAAATACCGGAATTGTTACGGAAGATGTAAAAAGATAGTCACGATGCGAACCAGTGGCGTATTGCGGAATATATTATAGTGAAGTGCTTTTGATGATGCGTCAGGAGGTTTTGCGTGAGCATTTATGTGGTAAATACAGGGGATAATGTTGATGGGATTGCAGAGAATCATGGGGTGTCTGTATGGAGGATCATTGAGGATAACCAATTGCTTTATCCCTATGAACTTGCTGTTGGGCAGGCCCTTCTGATAAGAGATGGAAATGCTGTAGGATCTGGAAGGGAAATCGTAAGCAATGGCTATGCGTACCCATTTATCAGCCCTTGGGTTTTGGAACAGACACTTCCGTATTTATCGGAGCTGTCTGTTTTTTCTTACGGTTTTACGCCGGAAGGGGAGCTGATCCCTCCCCAATTGGATGACCAGTGGATGATAGATACGGCACGGCGTTTCGGGGCACGTCCCATTTTGACGCTGACGCCGCTTAATGCAGAAGGAAGATTTGATAATAGTCTTATCACGGCGGTTGTCTGGGATTTGCCAAGCCGGGAGCGGCTTATTTCTAATTTGCTGATAGTCATGGAAGAAAAGGGATATCAGGGTCTGGATATTGACTTTGAGTATATTCTGGAGCAGGACCGCGATTTGTTTTCGCAGTTTGTCCGGGTTTGCGCGGAGGCCATGCAGAGGATGGGATACACCTTATCAGTTGCCTTAGCACCAAAAACCTCAGCAGACCAACCAGGGCTTCTATATGCGGGAAAGGATTACCGCGCATTGGGCGCCGCCGCTGACAGTGTTCTGCTCATGACTTATGAGTGGGGTTATACCTACGGACCACCTATGGCTGTGGCGCCTTTGAATAAGGTGCGCCAGGTAGTGGAGTATGCCATTACGGAGATACCGCCGGAAAAAATCAACCTGGGGATTCCAAATTATGGATATGACTGGCCCCTTCCCTTTGTGCAAGGAGAAACAAAAGCAAAAACCATTGGAAATATTGAGGCTGTCCGGATTGCTGTCAGCTATGGGGCAGAAATTCAGTTCGATGAAACTGCACAGTCTCCGTTTTTTCGCTATTACGACAGATCGGGAGTTGAGCATGAGGTTTGGTTTGAGGATGTGCGAAGTCTGCAAGCAAAGTTTGATCTTATTGATGAGTTCAACCTCCGTGATCCTGGTTACTGGCAGATCATGCAGCTTTTTCGTGCAAATTGGCTGCTGCTGGCAGAACGGTTTCGGATATTGAAATAAAAGTAACGGACTGGAGCAAAAACGCTCTATTGAAGAAGAATAGCAATTGGGGTTATAATAGGAAAAAGGCAACAGAAACTGAAAGGAAGCAAAAGCGAAAAGCTATGGAAGGAATCAGTAAAAAGATATATCTTGTTTTAGAAGAACCTACGGAGGAGGACAGCCGTTCCAGTCAGATGCGCATTCTGGATGGGCTGAAGGAGCAGGGTCTGGATGCAAAAATGACAGTAAAAGTCATGCGCAAGCTTTATCCATTGTGCGATGAGGCACAGTGGAAAATAACAGTATCTCTGGCATGGAACGGAGACTGCTGGACAGTAGTGAATCTGGAAAAAGGTGATACCTCAGCAGAGCATTACGGCATTGCCGTGGATCTGGGAAGCACCACGGTTGTGGCACGTCTGATGGACTGCGCTGCAGGAAAATGTATCTGTGAGGAGAGCTGCTATAACCATCAGATTGCCTACGGTACGGATATTTTGACACGTATTTTTCATTGCAAAGATAACGAAAAAGAATTGGAAGCTATGAGAAAAGCCACGGTTGATTCCATTACGGAATGTTTGAACGCATTGGAAAAAAAGGCAGGAATCGCGCCGGAATCCTGTATCTCCATGGTGGTTTCAGGCAATACCACAATGATACATTTTCTGTTGGGAATGGATGCGTTCTGTGTGTTCTATACTCCTTATGCAGTGCGGGCAGACCGTCCGGGCTTTTGCCGCGGAAAGGATCTGGGTTTTCCTGTCAGCGGTTATGTTTACTGTTATCCGTCGAAATCCAACTACTTGGGCGGAGATATTATCAGTGGTATGGTCGCAACGGAGATTTATAAAAAGGATGAGGTCAGCGTATTTTTTGATATTGGAACAAACGGTGAGCTTGTCATTGGAAATAAGGAATTTCTGCTGTGCGGCGCGGGAGCGGCAGGCCCTGCTCTGGAAGGCGGAGTAGTCAGGACCGGCATGCGTGCAACGGAAGGTGCTGTAGATGAAGTAAAGCTTGAAAATGGCAGATTCCGCATCCATGTGCTGGGAGAAACGGAGGCAAAGGGCATCTGCGGATCGGGAATTATTGACCTTTTGGCAGAGCTTTTCCTGGAGGGATGGGTAGATATCCGGGGCAGGCTAATGCCGGAAAAAAGCCCTTTGATCCAGGAAAAAGAAGGCTCTCTGGCAGTGGAATATGCCCCGGGACTTTACTTTTTCCAGAAGGATATCGATGAATTTATCCGTACGAAGGCGGCGGCTCATACTATGGTTGAGATTATGCTGCAGGAATCCGGTCTTGGCATGGAGGAGATAGGAAAGTTCTATGTTGCCGGGGCTTTTGGAAAGCATGTTTCCAAGGAATCCGCCATCGCGATCGGTATGTATCCGGATATGGAACGGGAGCGGATCGTCAATGCAGGAAATTCTTCACTGGAGGGTGCTGAAAAACTGCTTTTAGATAAGAAGGTTCTGGATGATATTGATAAGATTCTGGATAATATGGTTTATATTCAGTTTGGCGCGGTGGATGGCTTTCTTAATATGATGATTGCGGCGCAGGCACTCCCTCATACAGATTTTCAGCGCTTTCCAAGTGTGATGAAGGAGTTGGAAAAAAGGAATAAAGAAGGGAAAGGTGTCATATCTGGCACTTGACAAGGAATAATCGGAATGATATGATACCCTCAGTAAAGAAAAGCGGACAGTTTTTGTTACTGAGGGTATTTGTGGCTTTTCTTTTAAGATTCGCTTACGCCGGAGGGCATAAGCGATAAAATATAAAATTAGATAAGTTATAAATATAAAATCTCAGGGGGGGGGGTAAACGTGAACCGAAAAAGGGTCACGTTTTCTCACTGTTATGGAAAATAGAAAAAATATGTCGGAAGAGGAACAAAAAAATAAATCGCGTGATTTAAAAATTGGCGGTCAAAGTATGCTCAGACGCCCTCAGAAACGTTTTGAGCACTGGCAGATTATTGCCTTATATCTCATTATTTACGACATTATTGCGGTTAATGCCGCATATTTTCTGGCGCTGTGGTTCCGTTTTGACTGTATGTATTCTCAGATACCAGGGGATTATTTTTCTGTCTATCTGAAGTTTGCACCCTGGTATACGGTCTTTTCCATTTTGATATTCTGGGCGCTTCGTCTGTACAACAGTGTGTGGCGGTTTGCAAGTTATAGCGAGCTTTTGCGGGCAGGGGCGGCTACCGTGATTACATCCCTGCTGCAGATAGCAGGAACCAGGCTGCTGTTTCAGCGGATGCCAGCATCCTATTATCTGTTCGGTACGATTATTCAGTTTGGGCTGATCGTGGGAGTACGTTTTTCTTATCGGTTTATCCTGCTGGAGCGGAGCCGCCGGGAGAAGAGTGAAAGTCAGGGTTTGATTCATCATGTGATGCTCATCGGAGCAGGTGCTGCGGGGCAGATGATCCTGAATGATGTGGAACGGGCATATGAGACAAAGGCGCGAGTCTTCTGCATTATTGACGACAACCCCAACAAATGGGGGCGGTACATAGAAGGTGTTCCTATTGTGGGAGGCCGGGAAGATATCCTGGTAAACGTGGAGAAATATAAGATCGACCAGATCTTTCTCGCGATTCCCAGTGCAAATGCGCAGGAACGTCGAGATATTCTGAACATTTGCAAGGAAACCGGATGCGAGATGAAAATTTTGCCGGGCATATACCAGCTTGTGACCGGGGAAGTGTCCGTGAGCAAGATGAAGGATGTGGCGGTGGAGGACCTGCTGGGAAGAGAACCCATCAAGGTAAACATGGATGAGATCTATGATTATCTGAGCGGGAAGGTCATCCTTGTGACAGGAGGCGGCGGTTCCATCGGCAGCGAACTGTGCCGCCAGATCGCAGGGCATAATCCGCGCCAGCTCATTATTTTTGATGTATACGAGAACAATGCCTATGACATTGAACAGGAACTGAAAGCAAAATATCCCAGGCTGAATCTGGCGGTGCTGATTGGCTCCGTGCGGGACAGCAGGAGAATCAACAGTGTTTTTGAAACTTATAAGCCGGATATCGTGTACCATGCAGCAGCGCATAAGCATGTGCCTCTGATGGAAACAAGCCCCTGCGAAGCAATCAAGAACAATGTAATGGGAACATATAAGACAGCACATGCTGCCCTGAAAAATGGCTGCCAGAGATTTGTACTGATCAGTACAGATAAGGCGGTGAATCCAACGAATATTATGGGAGCCAGCAAGCGGCTTTGTGAGATGGTGATCCAGTCCATGGACATGATCAGCAAGCAGGGAAGAGAAGATTTGCTGCCGCTGTTAGGAAGCCACTATGAGGATAGTGATGAGGTGGAGGCCGGTAACCTGACAGAGCGGCAGGGAGTGCCTGCTCATATCGCGGGCGGCAAAGCAGTTCCCGGCAGCAGGTGCAGAACAGAATTTGTTGCTGTGCGCTTCGGAAATGTATTGGGAAGTAACGGCTCCGTCATTCCGTTGTTTAAGAAGCAGATTGCGAAAGGCGGTCCAGTGACGGTTACTCACCCGGATATCATCCGTTACTTTATGACCATACCGGAAGCCGTGAGCCTGGTGCTCCAGGCCGGAACCTATGCAAAGGGCGGAGAAATTTTCGTCCTGGATATGGGCGCCCCGGTGAAAATCGACACGTTAGCGAGAAACCTGATCAAGCTGTCCGGCTATAAGCCGGATGTGGACATCCGGATCGAATACACCGGGCTTCGTCCGGGCGAAAAGCTGTACGAAGAGAAGCTGATGGCAGAGGAAGGGCTTACCAAGACACGGAATGATCTGATCCATATTGGGAAGCCGATTCCGTTTGACATAGAGAAGTTTCTTGGACAACTTGAGATCCTGGCGGAGACAAGCTATAGCAATAGTCCTCATATCTGCGGGATGGTGGAGGAGATTGTGCCTACTTACCATTCGGCAGAGTCCGATTTGAACTTGCATGGAAGAGTGTATGAGGAACTTTTGAAGGAGGCGGCGGTGGCGAAGGAAGCCATTTGAGCCAAAGGAATACACTGTAATTGAGAAGTCTGCGGCTGAAAGGGGATGATCAAGTATGGTGTTATAAATAATAGTAATAAAATCCATGCGCTGAGAGTTGATAGGATAGCAGTGAAAATGTACGAGTAATTGAATTAGTAGTTGGCTTGGGCTAGTTGTTGGATTTGTATATAGGGATTTAAAATTAGGAAAGAGGAAAAAATCATGTTTGTTAAATCAGAGGGTATCAAGCCTTTTGAATCAAAAGTGTGGCTTGCATCACCAACAATGCATGGTGATGAGCTGAAATATGTAACAATGGCATACGAAACAAACTGGATGTCTACAGTTGGCGCGAATATCAATGAGGTAGAGCGGATTGCTGCAGAAAAAGCTGGGGTTAAATATGCAGTAGGCCTGTCCTGCTGTACTGCTGCATTACATCTCTGTGTGAAGTTTGCAGGTGAAAGGTTGTATGGAAAACCTGCGCTCGGTCATGGTGCAGTGGAAGGCAAGCGAGTATTTTGTTCTGATATGACTTTTGATGCGACTCTAAATCCTGTTGTATATGAAGGTGGAATCCCGGTGTTCATTGACACGGAACGCGACACTTGGAATATGGACCCTATTGCTCTGGCGAATTATTCTTGTTAGATGAAGAAGTAAATGAAGATGGAACAGTGACAGGAGAATTAGGTTATCGAGGTCCGAATGTTACGATGGGATACGCACTTTGCAAAGAGGATCTTTTGAAGGACGATGAATTCTGCGGTGAGTACCACACAGGAGATATTGCCACAAGAGATGCTGACGGTTTCTATTTTATTATTGGGCGTAAGGGACGTTTTCTTAAGCTTTTCGGTTTACGTGTCAGCCTTGATGAGACAGAGAGAATTCTTAAAACTCAGTACCCAAGTGTTGATTTTGTGTGCACTGGAAATGATAAGAAAATGAATATTTTCATAACGGACAATTCATTAAAGGATCAGATTATTCCGTTCATCAGTAGCAAGACAAATTTGCATAATTCTGCATTTAGGGTATGGGTGGTTAATGAAATACCTCGTAATGATTATGGAAAAGTACAGTTTAATGTCTTAGAAAAAATCACTGAGAGTTAATTATGATCGTAAGATGGGTCTCGCTCACAAAGAAGAGTCAGCCAGATTCTGCTCCATGCTCAATGACGTTTTGGCTCTGTCATAAGCAGAAAAGAAAGGGATTTCTGTAACGGAAAGATGCAGGCAATGATATTTATGCTTGCATATTCATATGAATTCAACTATAATAAGCCCATAGAGTTCCTCTGCAAAGGAGGAATAAGATGGCAAAACGAAAAAAACTAAAAGACCTGACGATTAAAGACAATTTTATGTTTGGCGCTGTGATGGCTGATGAGAAGCTTTGCAAAGAATTTCTGGAACTTGTACTGGGATTTCCCATTGAGAAGGTGACAGTCAATAAAGAAAAAAGCATTGTCTACCATCCGGAATATAAAGGTATTCGCCTGGATATTACAGCGGCGGATGAAAACCATACCCACTATAACGTGGAGATGCAGGCACAGCGCAAAAGAAAGCTTGGAAAGAGGAGCAGATATTACCATAGCCAAATCGATATGGAGCTTTTGCTGGCAGGGATGGATTATGCAGAGCTGCCAGACTCATATGTGATTTTTATTTGCGATTTCGATCCCTTTGGGAAGAAGAAATACCAATACACCTTTGATGCCGCCTGTAAAGAGGATAAGGAGGTGCTTTTGGAGGATGGAAGTCACACTATATTTTTGAGCACCAGAGGGGAAAATGAAAAGGATGTTCCCGCTGGTCTGGTAAAATTTCTTCGGTACGTCAGGGCAGGTCTGAATGAAAGTATGGCAGATTTTGAGGATGACTTTGTTAGACGCCTTCAGAGTGCTGTGGGGAAGATCAAGAAAAGCCGTGAGATGGAGGAGCGCTATATGGTATTTGAAGAACTTCTTAAGGAAGAAAGAGAAGAAGGAAAGGCGGAGGGAAGAGCAGAGGGAAAGGCAGAAGACATACTCGAGCTTTTAGCCGATCTTGGGGAAATCCCAAAGCAGCTTCGGAAAAAAATCCTTGAGGAAAGAGATCTACAAGTTCTGAAAAGTTATTTGAAAAAGGCTGCCTGTGCAAAATCTGTGGAAGAGTTTGAAAGTCTTATCAAGTAGGTGTGGACTCTCGTTCAGAGTTTGTACCGGGATTTCCTATTGAGAAGGCGACAGTCAATAAAGAAAAAAGCATTGTCTACCATCCGGAATATAAAGGCATTCACCTGGATATTACAGTGGCAGATTTGGGGGATGACTTTGTTAGACGCCTTCAGAGTGCTGTGGGGAAGATCAAGAAAAGCCGTGAGATGGAGGAACGCTATATGGTATTTGAAGAACTTCTTAAGGAAGAAAGAGAAGAAGGAAAGGCGGAGGGAAGAGCAGAGGGAAAGGCAG
>NZ_CAXSVO010000021.1:43399-67370 GCF_964240875.1 Ruminococcus sp. 5_1_39BFAA
GCAGAGGGAAAAGCGGAAGACATACTCGAGCTTTTAGCCGATCTTGGGGAAATCCCAAAGCAGCTTCGGAAAAAAATCCTTGAGGAAAGGGATCTACAAGTTCTGAAAAGCTATTTAAAAAAGGCTGCCTGTGCAAAATCTGTGGAAGAGTTTGAAAGTCTTATCAAGTAGGCGCAAACTCTCTTTCAGGATGAAATACCATCAAATAATCAGGCAGTAGTATGCCCATGTCTTTTGATGCCGCAAAGGCATCAGTCTGTAAAATCATAAGTATTGAAAAATCCATGAAAAAAGACAGAGGAATTCTATGAATTCCAAAGATAAAAAATAAAAAGAACAAATGATAAAGTAGCAGCTACATCGATCGGAAACGCTGAAAACCTGTATATACAGCATGCCAGCCTTGCCATTTGTGGAGCCGTGTGATAAGATAATCATATCTGCCCAGGGCAGTTTGAAACATAACAGACATATCATGTTAAAGCTGAAAAGGTTAAGAAATGAATGACAAACAGAAGAAAAGTATCGTAAAAATAATCTATCGCATTCTGGCGCTTATACTGGCATTTGTTACGTCTGCTGAGCTGTGGTTCCTGAACGTGGGCCCATACTGGCGGAAGACCTTTAACGGAAGCAGGACATTGTTTATGGTAGGTGTGATCTATTGCATTACCTACTGGTTTTTTGTGAAATTATACAATGCTCAGAAAATAGGCCATTATCGTCTGCCGGAGCTTGTGTTTTCTCAGATGCTGGCATTTGCCATAGCGGATTTCTGTCTGTATGGAGCCGCATTTGTATGGTTCCATGACATTTCCAGAATGAAGCTGCTTTCATTTTTCGTTGCGTTTATCATACAAATGGCAGTCATAACCTTTGTGATATTTGTGTGCAATAAGCTCTATGCCAGATATTCGGAAAAGGTGAATATTGTCATTATCTATGGCGATGAAGATTACAAATTTCTGATAAGAAAGATGGAGATAAAAAACTACCACTATCGGATCAGAGAATGTCTGGACCAGCATACGGATATTTCACGGTTGTGTGCGGCTATTGAACAGTGCGATGACGTATATCTGTGCAATGTGGATGCAGCCATACGGAATCAGGTTGTTTTGTACTGCGACAGCATCCAGAAAGATATTCATATCTCTGTGGGAGTGGAAGAACTATTGACAATGGGATATGATGTTTCTCATGCTTTTGACACGCCTTATATCCGTAATAAAAAGGCTCCCGTGGAATGGTACTATCCTTTTGTAAAAAGATTTTTTGATATTGTGTGCTCTCTGGCTGGGCTGGTGATCTTATCGCCGCTTTTGCTGATCGTTTCGATTGCGATCAAAGCATGCGATGGCGGTCCGGTGCTGTTTAAGCAGGAGAGACTGACACAGAATGGGAAAACCTTCTATATTTACAAATTCAGGAGTATGATACTGAATGCAGAGGAGCATGGGGCGAGGTTGGCATCTCAGCATGACGACAGAATTACTCCGGTTGGAAGAGTAATACGCGCTTTGCGGATCGATGAGCTGCCCCAGCTATTCAATGTTTTAAAAGGAGAAATGTCCATTGTAGGTCCGAGACCAGAGAGACCGGAAATCGCAGAGGTTTATAAGAAGGATGTTCCGGAGTTCAGTCTGCGGCTGAAGGTGAAAGCGGGCTTGACCGGCTATGCGCAGGTGTTTGGAAAATATAACACCACGCCAGAGGATAAGCTGAAACTGGATTTGCTGTACATTAATCAGCGGTCCTTGCTGTTTGATCTGCGGATCATTTTTTATACTATGAAGATTATCTTTATACCGGAGAGTACGGAGGGAATTGAAGACGGAAAGGAAACAGCGGCAAAGTGATATGCCGCTGTTTTTCACGTTCAGAAAACTATTATTGATATTTCTTTTTCTTCTCAAATTTCGGCTCGCAGGTAACCTCAATGCCAAGCCTTCGGAAGGAAAGAATGTCAACGGACGACAGCATGACTGAAGTATGTGCCTGGCATCCTCTTAATTTCGGAATCTGCTCCAGGGCAAGGCGGGCGTCCGGGTTGGTAGCGGCGCTTACGGAGAGTGCGATCATTGTTTCATCCATATGCAGCCGCGGGTTTTTGCTGCCAAGGTAGCTGGTTTTCAGCTCCTGGATAGGGCGGATGGCTTCCGGGGAAATCACATGTGCCCTGTGGTCGATGCCTGCCAGCTCCTTTAAGGCGTTGAGAAGCAGGGCAGAGGATGCGCCCAGCAGGTCGGAGGTTTTGCCGTAAACGATCTGTCCGTCAGGCAGTTCAAGGGCAGCAGCAGGACCGCCGCTCTGTTGTTCCATGCTCCGGCTTGCTGGTACCGTTTTGCGGTCATCCAGGGAGGCGTGAGCCTGTTTTAAAAGCAGCTCGATTTTGTAGACCTCGTCTTCCTTGCCTGTACCGGTGATCAGGGCATCCATGCTCTTGTAGTAGCGGCGGATGATTTCCTGGCGGGATGCTTCCTGGCAGGCTTCATCATCGATGATGCAGTTTCCTGCCATGTTTACACCCATATCGGTAGGTGATTTATACGGGCATTCGCCGATGATCTTTTCGAACATTGCCTGCAAAACAGGGAAAATCTCCACGTCCCGGTTATAGTTTACTGTTGTGATTCCATAGGCTTCCAGGTGGAAGGGGTCGATCATATTAACATCGTTCAGGTCGGCGGTGGCAGCTTCGTATGCCAGATTTACGGGATGCTTCAGCGGGATATTCCATATTGGGAAGGTTTCGAATTTTGCATATCCGGCACTGATACCGCGTTTGTATTCATGGTAAAGCTGGGAGAGGCAGGTGGCCATCTTTCCGCTTCCAGGTCCGGGCGCTGTAATGACAACAAGGGGTCTGGAGGTTTCAATGTACTGGTTTTTTCCGTAACCCTCATCGCTTACAATGAGAGCTGTGTTGCTGGGATAGCCTGGAATACTGTAATGAAGGTATACGCGGATACCAAGCTTTTCCAGACGGTTTTTGAAAGCGTCAGCGCTTTCCTGACCGGCATAGCGGGTGATGCATACACTGCCTACATACAGTCCTCTGCCGGTAAATGCGTCAATCAGACGCAGTACATCTTCATCGTAGGTGATGCCGAGATCACCGCGGACTTTATTTTTGTCAATATCTCCGGCGCTGATGACAATGACAATCTCAGCCTGGTCGGAGAGCTGCATGAGCATGCGCAGCTTGCTGTCCGGCTCGAAACCGGGAAGAACTCTGGAGGCATGGTAATCATCAAACAATTTTCCCCCGAACTCCAGATAGAGCTTGTTGTCAAACTGGCTGATGCGCTCTCGGATATGCTCAGACTGCATTTTCAGGTATTTCTCGTTATCAAATCCAATTTTCATTTGTCTTGTTCCTTTCCCCATCTCGTGATTACACTGGCGGATATAGCCGCCGAAAAAAATTATGTCATAAGTATACTACAAATCATATGATTTGTGGTAGCAGTTTTTAAAAAAAATTAGTATGGATATGTGGCAAAACAGAACAAAATAAATTCACAATCTGACAGTTGATTTCTCTGTGATTTATCTTTATAATAAGAAAGATAACAAGAGGAGGAACGAGATGGATAATAATTTGGACAATAACCAAAATAACAGGCGTCCCGATAACAGACCCCCTAAAAAGAACGGGCCAAACAATAATAAAAATCATCAGTCTATTCTGGCTTTTCTCATATGTCTTCTGGTCACTCTGGTATGCTTTAGTTTGTTTACCAATATGCTGCAGGACAATTCCAGCGAGATTACCTATGATAAATTTATTGATATGGTTGAAAAGGACCAGGTAAAAGAGGTTACGCTTCAGTCGAATACGCTGACTATTGTGCCGAGGAATCAGTCGAATCCCTATGTTGAGGTAAGTTATTACACCAATCAGGTCGAGGATGAGAATGCACTCACAGAACGTCTTGAGGGCAAAAATATTATTTTCAAGTCCGAGCCGCCGGATGCGTTTGGGGAATTTATGGCAATGATGCTGAGCGTGCTCCTTCCTACATTGCTTTTATTTGTGCTGCTGATGTTCTTTATGCGCCGCATGAACAAAGGCGGAGGAATGATGGGTGTGGGGAAAAGCCGTGCCAAGGCATATGTGCAGAAGGAGACAGGGATCACCTTCAAAGACGTTGCGGGTCAGGACGAGGCAAAGGAGTCGCTTCAGGAGGTTGTGGATTTCCTTCATAACCCTGGAAAATACACAGAGATCGGAGCAAAGCTTCCAAAGGGTGCTCTGCTTGTCGGGCCTCCGGGAACCGGTAAGACCCTGCTGGCAAAAGCAGTAGCAGGTGAGGCACATGTTCCGTTTTTCTCCCTCTCCGGTTCGGAGTTTGTGGAGATGTTCGTGGGTGTGGGAGCTTCCCGTGTCCGGGATCTGTTTGAGGAGGCAAAGAAAAACGCCCCCTGTATTGTATTTATTGATGAAATTGATGCCATAGGAAAAAGCCGTGATTCCCATTACGGTGGGGGAAACGATGAGCGGGAGCAGACTTTGAACCAGCTTCTGGCTGAGATGGATGGCTTTGATACATCCAAGGGCCTTCTGATCCTGGCGGCTACCAACCGTCCGGAGGTTTTGGACCCGGCGCTTCTGCGTCCGGGACGTTTTGACCGGCGTGTGATCGTAGACCGACCGGACTTAAAGGGCAGAATTGATATTCTGAAGGTTCATGCAAAAAATGTAATGTTGGATGAAACCGTTGATTTTGAAGCCATTGCGCTGGCAACCTCCGGAGCTGTTGGGTCTGACCTTGCCAATATGGTAAACGAGGCTGCTATTCTGGCAGTCAAGAGCGGACGCCGTGCTGTTTCCCAGAAGGATCTTCTGGAATCCGTAGAGGTGGTCCTTGTAGGAAAAGAGAAAAAGGATCGTATCTTAGGTGCAGAGGAGCGCAGGATCGTTTCTTATCATGAGGTAGGCCATGCACTGGTAAGCGCACTGCAGAAGGATGCGGAGCCGGTACAGAAGATTACCATTGTGCCGCGTACCATGGGAGCATTGGGCTATGTGATGCAGGTCCCGGAGGAAGAAAAATTCCTGAATACAAAAAAGGAGCTGGAGGCCATGCTTGTGGGATACCTTGGCGGGCGTGCGGCAGAGGAACTTGTCTTTGATACTGTGACGACAGGGGCATCCAATGATATTGAGCAGGCTACAAAGGTGGCACGGGCTATGATAACACAGTATGGTATGTCCGAAAAATTTGGATTGATGGGTTTGGCAACACAGGAGAACCAATATCTTTCCGGGCGTGCAGTTCTCAATTGTGGCGACAATACGGCCACTGAGGTGGATCATGAGGTGATGGCGCTGCTTCACCGTTCCTATGAAGAGGCGAAACGCCTGATCGGGGAGCATCGTGAGGCCCTGGATAAGATTGCAGAATATCTGATTAAAAAAGAAACCATTACAGGTAAGGAATTTATGAAGATTTTCCGTGCTGTGGAAAAAGGTATTGAGATTCCGGAGGATCTGAATGAGCTGAGTCTGGAAGAGCTTGAGAAAAAGCCGGAGGACAGTCAGGAGGTGCCGGAAATCGCAAGTGTTTCTGAACCGGAAGCATCTGAGTATTCGGAACCGGACAGCGGAGAATCACAATTATAAAGAGCAGATAAGGACCGGGAGCAATCCCGGTTCTTTTCAGAAGGAGAGCAGATGTTCCAGATAGAAGAGGAATTAAAGAAGCTGCCGGCAAAGCCGGGCGTCTATATCATGCACGATGAGAAGGACGAGATCATCTATGTAGGAAAGGCTGTCAGCCTGAAAAACCGTGTGCGCCAATATTTCCAGAGCAGCCGTAACAAGGGCGTTAAAATTGAGCAGATGGTGACACATATTTCCCGTTTTGAGTATATCATTACAGACTCTGAGCTGGAAGCGCTGGTACTGGAATGCAATCTTATAAAAGAGCACAGACCAAAGTACAACACCATGCTGAAGGATGATAAAACATATCCCTTTATTAAAGTGACGGTAAATGAAGCTTATCCCCGTGTACTTTTCGCACGGAAGATGAAAAAGGACAAGGCAAAGTATTTCGGGCCGTATACCAGTGCCGGAGCAGTTAAGGATGTGATTGAGCTTGTGCGCAAGATCTACAAGGTACGTTCCTGTAACCGTACACTTCCCCGGGACTGCGGCAAGGACCGCCCCTGCCTGTATTATCATATGAAGCAGTGTACGGCACCTTGTCAGGGAAATGTCAGCGAGGAGGAATACAGGCAGAATATCGACCGGACACTTCGGTTCCTAAACGGTAATTTTCAGGATGTTATCAATGAGTTGACAGATAAAATGCAGGAAGCGTCAGAGGAACTGCGGTTTGAAGATGCAGCAGGATATCGTGACCTGATAGGCAGCATTCGGAAAATCGGAGAACGTCAGAAGATCACTTCCTATGGTGAGGAAGATAAGGATATCATTGCAGTTGCCATGGATGAGAGCGAGGATCTGAGAGAACAGGATGCGGTCGTCCAGGTATTCTTCATGCGCGGCGGAAAGCTGATCGGCAGGGATCATTTTTTTCTGCGCGTTGCAAGGGGCGATACGAAGGCGCAGGTGCTGTCAAGCTTTCTGAAGCAGTTTTATGCAGGCACTCCTTTTATTCCCCGGGAAATCATGCTGCAAAAGGAAATTGAGGACGCACAGGTCATTGAGGACTGGCTCTCTTCCAGGAGAAAGCAGCGTGTCCATATCCGTGTACCCAAAAAAGGAACAAAAGAGAAGCTGGTAGAGCTGGCGCAGGAGAATGCACAGATGGTCCTTACAAAAGACAGGGAGCGCATCAAGCGGGAAGAGGGCAGGACCATAGGAGCGGTAAAAGAAGTGGAGGGCTGGCTTGGACTTACAGGCTTGGCCCGTATGGAAGCTTACGATATTTCCAATATCAGCGGCTTTGAGTCGGTAGGCTCTATGGTAGTCTTTGAGAAAGGCCGTCCCAAACGCAGTGATTACCGCAAATTTAAGATAAAATGGGTTCAGGGACCAAATGACTATGCAAGTATGGAAGAAGTGCTTACAAGGCGTTTTACGCACGAATCCAAGGGGGATTTCGACAGCTTTGCAAAACTGCCGGATCTGATCCTCATGGACGGCGGACGGGGGCAGGTCAACATTGCGTTGAAGGTTTTGGGAGAGTTGGGAATCAGGATTCCGGTATGCGGCATGGTAAAGGATGACCACCACCGTACCAGAGGACTTTATTATAACAATCTGGAAATACCCATTGATACCAGCAGCGAGGGCTTTCATCTGATCACAAGGATCCAGGATGAGGCACACCGGTTTGCCATTGAGTTTCACCGCTCCCTGCGCAGCAAGGAGCAGGTACATTCCCTGCTGGATGACATCCCTGGAATCGGTGAGGCCAGAAGAAAGGCGCTGATGCGCAAATTTAAATCTCTGGAAAATATCCGGGATGCTTCTCTGGAGGAACTGGCCCAGACAGAAACCATGAATATGGGCAGCGCCCGGCAGGTTTACGACTTTTTTCATAAAAAAGAAGATGCCAATGTTACTGATCACTGATAACGGAAAAAGTGAGTAAATTCAAATACATTCATTGAAGTTACCGGAAAGATTTGATATAATAATTTATTATTATAACGAATCTGTTCTTCAAAGGAGATAAACGAATGAAAGGTGTACAATTGACAAAATTGGCGCAGGAACTGAACCTCACAAACCTGACGCCGGACATTGACCTTGCGGAAATCTATGTCAAGACGGCAGAGATAAACCGTCCGGCCTTGCAGTTGACTGGTTATCTTGAGCACTTTGCAAATGAGCGGGTGCAGATTATCGGATATGTGGAATACACGTACCTGATGCAGCTTAATGATGAGGAGCGCCTGTTTAAATATGAGCGGTTTATTTCCAGCAAAATCCCGTGTGTGATTTTCAGCACTATGACAAGACCTTCTCAGGATATGATCGACCTGGCATATAAATATAATGTTCCCACGTTTGTAACGGAGAGAACTACTTCCAGCTTTATGGCGGAGATCATCCGTTGGCTGGGTGTACAGCTTGCTCCCTGCATTTCCATCCACGGCGTACTGGTGGATGTGTACGGCGAGGGTGTCCTGATCACCGGAGAGAGCGGTATCGGTAAAAGTGAGGCTGCTCTGGAGCTGATCAAGCGAGGCCATCGTCTTGTAAGCGATGATGTGGTGGAACTGCGAAAGGTGAGCGATGTGACATTGGTAGGCTCTGCGCCGGACATTACGAGACACTTTATTGAGCTTCGCGGTATCGGTATCATTGATGTAAAAACCCTGTTTGGTGTAGAGAGCGTAAAGGACACCCAGTCCGTTGATCTGGTCATCAAACTGGAAGAGTGGGACAGAGATAAGGAATATGACCGTCTTGGTCTTCACGAAGAGTTTACAGAATATCTTGGAAATAAGATCGTCTGCCATTCCCTGCCGATTCGTCCGGGAAGAAATCTGGCAGTGATCGTAGAATCTGCCGCTGTAAACCACAGACAGAAAAAGATGGGATATAATGCAGCCGAGGAGCTGTACAAGCGTGTACAGGCTAATATTGCAAAAAAACGCGAGAGCTAAAAGAAAGGACAGGAGAAAAATGGGATTATATTGTTTCGGAATTGATGTTGGAGGCACTACAGTAAAATGCGGTCTGTTTCTTACGGATGGTACATTGGTGGAGAAATGGGAGATTCCTACCAGAACGGAGAATAACGGTTCTGAGATTCTTCCTGATGTAGCGAAAGCGATCCAGAGTAAGATTCAGGAGAGAGGTCTTCAGAAGGAAAATATTGACGGTGTGGGAATCGGAATTCCGGGACCGGTCAACGATAAAGGTGAGGTTCCGCTGGCAGTAAACCTCCACTGGGGATTTAAGGCTGTTGCAAGCGAGCTGAGCTTCCTCACAGGACTTCCTGCAAAGGCAGCAAATGACGCGAATATCGCAGCGTTGGGAGAATCCTGGAAGGGTGCGGCAGAGGGCGCTAAAAATGTAGTTTTAGTCACCCTTGGAACAGGCGTAGGCGGTGGAATCATTGTAGATGGAAAGATCGTCTGCGGTCACCATGGCGCCGGAGGAGAAGTGGGACATGCCAATGTGAATCATGAGGAAACTTTTGCATGCAACTGCGGTAATCATGGCTGTTTGGAGCAGTATGCGTCTGCAACAGGAATCGCACGGGTTGCCAATGAGATTCTGGAGGATAGCGAGGAAAACAGCATTCTCAGAAGCTATACGAAAATAAATGCAAAGAATGTTCTGGATGCCTATAAAGAGGGCGATAAGCTTGCAATCCGCACTATGGAAAAGGTGGGAGATATTTTAGGCGGTGCACTTTCTATTTTCTCCTGTGTCATTGATCCGGAAACGATCGTTGTAGGCGGAGGCGTTTCAAAAGCCGGACAGCCGCTGATTGACTGCATTCAGAAATACTATAAAAAGTACGCATTCCCCTCCTGTAAGGATACCCCGATCGTCTGCGCAAGCCTTGGAAACGATGCGGGAATCTACGGGGCAGCACGTATGGTGATCAAAGAGTGATATAAAATTAAAAATCGGTTTACAGAATAACAGAAACCACAGTCTGAAAAATGGCTGTGGTTTTTTGCGTCATAAAATGGCGAAAAAAGGTGCCGGGAAATCCTGAAAAATTCCCCGGCACCAAAGTGCTTATTCATAATAGTAGATATCCTCATCACCGCCGCCCGGATCTTCCGTGTATCCCGGATCTTCCGTATACCCCGGATCTTCACCGCCCGGATTATCGGTATTGCCTGGATCTTCGGGATTGCCCGGGTTTTCCGTGTTACCCGGATCTTCCGTATTGCCCGGATCTTCACCGCCCGGATTATCCGGGTTATCCGGATTATCCTCGGCTGGTGTGGGAGTAAGCTCTTCGTCATACTCCTCATATTCTTCATAGAAGTGCTGGTCACAGTATTCTGTAGGCATGGTTCCCACATCGAAGTATTCCTCGTCAACCGGGCAGCCGGCTCTCGGAAGAAGACCGGTCTCGGAGCAGATGCTGATCTTTTCAACACTGCCAGGCTGGTCAAAGCCTTTATATTCCATACCTTCGTGGATACGGGACATAACCTTTCTCCATAATCCCTTGTGGAAATCTCTTGCATAATCCGGAAGCTTTTCATTGTTATCATATCCGGACCATACAGCGCAGGTATAATATGGAGTATAACCTACAAACCACAGGTCGTTGTAATCTTCAGTGGTACCTGTCTTTCCGGCAACTGCCATATTGCTGAGCTGGCAGGCTGTACCGGTACCGTTCTGAACAACATCCTCCATGGCATTGGTAAGAAGCCATGCGGTGCTTTCCTTAACTACGGAACGTGCAGCAGAATTGTTTTCGATGAGAACATTTCCGTTGTGGTCCAGAATTTTGGTGTAGTAAATCGGTTTGATATAATTTCCGCCGTTTGCGATAGCAGCGTAGGCGGCACAAAGCTCAACATTTGTAACACCGTGGGTAATACCGCCAAGTGCAGTCGGCAGGTTGGCATCCGTGTATACGTTGCCGTTTGCATCTGTGTCTGCTTCCGTGCCGTGTGCAAGTGTGGTGAATCCGAAATTATCCAGATACTTCAGGCCAAGTGCAGGCGTTACCTGCTCCAGACATTTCACCGCAACAACGTTTATGGAATTACGGATAGCTGTACGGATGGTTGTGGTACCATTGTAGCTCATGCTGGCATTATTGACAGGTGCGCCGCTTGGGTAGTTATACGGTTCATCCTCAAAGGTGGTGCCAAGGGACATACCCAATTCATTGAGGGCAGGAGCATAGGTGGACAAGATCTTGAAGGTAGAACCGGGCTGACGGGTTGTGTCAGTGGCGCGGTTCAGGGTAAGACTTGCTGTCTTTTCTCCTCGTCCGCCGACAATAGCTTTTACATAACCGGTATGCTGGTCGATCACGCTCATGGATGACTGGGGCTGCGGTGCAAAGCTTGCGCGCTCTGCTACTACTGTGCTGCCGTTTGCCAGGATGTTTGCCTTATACCGGTCAATATAGGTCTGGCCTTCCTCCGGAGAATCAAAGAGCAGGTCAAAGGACGGGTCTTCGTTCTGGAAGTAAAGCTTCATCATTTCCTTGCTGTAGTTCACTTCGTTGCCATCAGGGTCTGTTACAGTAAGGGCATAATCCAGATAATACTGTACATAAGAAGGATAGTTATCAGGATTTGCGTATTCCTCATCCAGAATGCTCTGAATGGTGGGATCCTGGGTGGTCATGATCTTAAGACCGCCGCTGTAAAGCATATTTTGTGCCTGGGTCTTTGTGTAACCCTTAATGTTCATCAGGTCATTGATAACCTGATCGGTCAGCTCATCCTCAAAGTAGGAATAAACCTTGCTGGTGGTCTGGGTATTCTCTGCCTGGGCAGCCTGGATCCTGGAATAAACATCATCATTTAATGCAGCGTCGTACTGGGCCTGGTCAATATAACCTTGCTCCAGCATATGCTGCAGGACTTCTTTTCGCCTCTTTGCATTTTCCTTCGGGTTTTCGATGGGGTTGTATTTCGTAGGAGCCTGGGTAATACCTGCCAGAGTTGCACACTCGGAAAGGTTCAGATCCCACACATCCTTATTGAAATACTGGCGGGAAGCAGCCTGCACACCATAGGCGCCGGCGCCAAGGTTGATAGTATTCAGATAGTTTTCAAGGATAACGTTTTTGTCTCCGATCTTTTTCTCTATCTGGATAGCCAGATACTGCTCCTGAAGCTTACGGGTGAATCGTTCAATCTGTGTGGACTCGTTTGTCCAGTTGGTGAAAACGTTGTTTTTCAGAAGCTGCTGCGTAATGGTACTGGCACCCTCGGAGAAGCTTCCGGTAGTCAATGCTTTTACGCCTGCACGGAGAATACCTCTCACATCAATGCCGTTATGTTCGTAAAAACGCTCATCCTCAATTGCGACTACCGCGTGCTGAAGATCCTCGGGAATCTGGTCAATGGAAACAGGAAGCCTGTTTGCATTGGGGGCAGCCAGCTTACGTATCTGATTTCCGTGGTCATCATACAGGAAAGAAGCGTAACCTAGAGGCATGATATCTACATCATCTACGTCAGGGGCATTGGCAATGACGCCGCGGATAGAACCTATGCCCACGCATGCCACAACAACGCAGAGAGTGATCAGACATATGAAAAGAACTCTGATAAACGAAACATGCGCCCGCTTTCCTATCATAGACGAACGGGAAATCAGGGAATTCCGCTTCTTTGAGGTCGATTTTTTTCCGTAGTTCATGATAATCCTCCTTTATAATCCGTTCTATTATAGCAAATATAAATAAGTAAATAAACCCTAAAATGAAAATTCACACTTTCTTTCATTATAACAAATCAAGACTGAAAAAGAATAAAACGGATTTTCCCTCCATTAATTAGGATTGACCGTTTTCCATAGGAAAATGTAAAGAATTATGGCTAAATCGGAAAAATCATGGTATCTTAATATTAACCCTAATAAGACAAATTTATTTTCAGGAGGAGCGCGTCATGCTGGAAAGCTACAG
Source organism: Ruminococcus sp. 5_1_39BFAA (assembly GCF_964240875.1). Lineage (NCBI taxonomy): Bacteria > Bacillati > Bacillota > Clostridia > Eubacteriales > Oscillospiraceae > Ruminococcus > Ruminococcus sp. 5_1_39BFAA. The sequence goes on from NZ_CAXSVO010000021.1 coordinate 55,957, forward strand.
GACTATATACAAAGGCAGAGAAGGGGAGATTGTGGAAAAAAAGTCGAGATTCATCGCCACAGTACGCCTGGTGGAAAGTGAGGAGGAGGCGCTTTCTTTTATTGAGGAAATGCGCAAAAAATATTGGGATGCCAGACATAACTGCTATGCTTACACCATTGGCTCTAACCGGGAGCTGACACGCTGCAGCGACGACGGGGAGCCGTCCGGCACGGCGGGGCGCCCGATGCTGGATGTGCTTCTGGGAGAAAATCTGTACAATACGGCTGTAGTCGTGACGAGATATTTTGGCGGTGTCCTTTTGGGGACAGGAGGATTGGTCCGCGCCTATTCCGCTGCTGTTCAGGAGGGACTTCGTGCCAGTACGGTAATTGAAAAGGTACGGGGGATCGTGCTGTCTGTCACCACAGACTATACGGGGATCGGAAAGCTGCAGTACATAGCGGGAGAGCGGGGACTTCCTATACTGGAGTCCGAGTATACGGATAAGGTGGTGCTGAAGCTTTTGGTGCCGTTTGCTCAGAAAGAAGCGGTTCAGAAAGCTATCACAGAGAGCAGCAACGGAAGAGCAATAATGGAAAAAGAGCGGGAAGTATATTTCGCGGAGGCGGACGGAGAGGTGAAGGTATTCGAATACTGAACAACTGACGCAGTCGCGCTAAGGCTCAAGTGTGCGCCTTAGCGCACACTTGATAGCTGCGTAGTTCAAAGAGACTGCGCACACTTTTTAGCATTTTTCAGGTTCCGGATAATCGGTTCCAAAGGTATCAACGGTCATAGACTTGATCTTCTGCTCATCCAGAGGTCTGTCGCTGTAATCCGTATCCGTTTCTGCGATTTTGTTTACCACATCCATGCCCTCGGTGATCTTTCCGAAAGCAGCATATGCGCCGTCCAGATGCGGAGCAGCTTTGTGCATGATAAAGAACTGGCTGCCAGCAGAATCCGGGTGCATAGCGCGCGCCATGGAAAGGACTCCCGGTGTATGGGCAAGCTGATTCTTAAAACCGTTCTGGGAAAATTCACCCTTGATGCTGTATCCAGGACCGCCCATTCCGGTTCCGTCCGGGCATCCGCCCTGGATCATAAAGCCGCGGATCACGCGGTGGAAGATCAATCCGTTATAAAAGCCTTTCTTTACCAGGCTGACAAAATTATTCACCGTATTTGGGGCAATATCCGGATAAAGCTCTGCCTTCATCACATCTCCATTTTCCATTGTAATTGTCACAATTGGATTTGACATAGTAATTCTCCTTTTCAAAAAGTATTGTATTTCATTATTCGTTCTATTATAATATGCAAAGAGCAATTCTGCAAGGAAAACCAGAGAAAAGGCAAAGGAGCGCCTTTGGAGGAAATATGATCATAGAAACGAGAACCCCGGAAGAAACATTCGAATTAGGAAAAAAGCTGGGTGGGCGTGCCCTGCCGGGTCAGATATATACTTTGGTCGGCGATCTGGGCGTGGGCAAAACCGTTTTTACCCAGGGAGTAGCTGCGGGGCTTGGTATCACGGAACCAATCTGCAGTCCTACTTTTACGATCATACAGGAATATGAAACAGGCCGTCTTCCCTTTTATCATTTTGATGTATACCGCATTGGCGACATTGAGGAAATGGAAGAAATCGGTTATGACGATTACTTTTTCGGTCAGGGGATCTGCCTGATCGAGTGGGCAAATCTCATTGAGGAAATCCTGCCGGAAAATATTATCCAGGTAACCATAGAAAAGGATTTGGAGAAAGGCTTTGATTACCGAAAGATCACCATTACAGGTTCCGGCCTGGAGGAGTAAAGAAAGAGGAGAGACTGATTATGAAGATATTGGCACTGGACAGTTCCGGCATTGTGGCATCTGTTGCCGTTGTGGAGGATGACACGCTGCTTGCTGAATACACTGTGAATTATAAGAAAACCCATTCCCAGACACTTCTTCCCATGCTGGATGAGGTAGTTAAGATGACAGAACTGGATCTGAACACCATAGATGCCATTGCAGTGGCGGCAGGTCCCGGTTCGTTCACAGGACTGCGTATCGGCTCTGCGACAGCGAAAGGTCTGGGACTTGCCCTGGACAAGCCGTTGGTGGCGGTTCCCACGGTGGAAGCCCTGGCTTATAATCTTTATGATACGGAAGGGCTGATCTGTCCGATCATGGACGCGCGCAGAAATCAGGTGTATACGGGAATTTACTGCTTTGAGGATCATCAGCTTGTTGCGGTGGAGAAGCAGATGGCGGCAGCCATTACGGATTTGATGGAAAAATTAAACGGATTGGGTAAGCCTGTAACCTTCCTGGGTGATGGGGTACCTGTTTTCCGGAAAATAATTGGGGAAACCCTGAAGGTTCCCTGTTCCTTTGCGCCGGCGCATGTGAATAAACAGAGAGCAGCCGCAGTGGCTGCCCTTGGAGCTGTCTATTATAAGGAAGGAAAAATCCAGACCGCCCGGGAACACAATCCGGAGTATCTCCGGGTTTCCCAGGCTGAGAGAGAGCGGGCAGAAAGGCAGAGGGCAGAGAACCAGGCCGCCGGGAAAGCGGGGGAGACAGCATGATTCTCCGTGAAATGCTTGTGGATGATTTAGATCAGGTGATGGAGATCGAAACAGATCTCTTCGCCGTGCCATGGACAAAGGAAGGCTTTTTTACTTATCTCACACGGGAGGAAGCCATGTTCCTTGTGGTGGAGGAAAAGGGAAAGATCCTTGCCTACTGCGGCCTTATTATGGTTCTGGACGAAGGCGATATCACCAACGTCGCCGTGCGGCGTGACCGGCAGCGGGAGGGAATCGGCCATTTTCTAATGGAGAGCCTTGTGCGCCTTGCGGCTGAGCGGGGCGTGACCACGATCCATCTGGAGGTCCGCGCTGGCAATGATACGGCTGTCAGACTTTATGAGCGAATGGGCTTTGTCCGGGACGGAATCCGTAAAGGATACTACACGGACCCTGTGGAGGATGCGATTCTTATGACGCGCCATCCACAGTGAATACAGGAGGCTGTCAAAAATAAAATAACAGGCTGCCAGGGCACTGATGAAAAGTCCTGCAGTTTTACCGGGCGCATGGAATTCCAATTGGATTTCATGCGTCCCTTTTGTCAGCGGAAAACCTGCAAAAGCCTTATTTACCTCCACAGGAGTTACCTTTTTTCCGTCCACAGTAGCAGTATATCCATGAGAAAAAGCAAAGGAAGTGACAAAATATCCGTCCTCCTCCATAGTGATTTCTCCGTTCAGCAACTGTCTGCCGCTGGTTTTGCCGGGATGAAATGCTGATATACCGGGGTGATCCAAAGCAGAAACCGGGATGGTATAAGCGGAAACATTTGATATGTCATAGTTTCCCTTTGAAAAAGTAATTTCCAGCGACTCCACAGGCGTATCACCTGACAGCATATAAGTAAAGGTGGTGTTGCGGTTAGGGTACGGTGCATTGCTTCCGGAGAGGCAATTTTTGATGCCGTTTATGGTTACGGAGATATCCTTTTTGCCTTTATAGCTGATGTCGAAGGAGAGAAGCAGGATCTGACCGGATTCCACTGTTTTGGGGAGCGGTTTGGTCAGAGTGCAGCTTTCCTTTATAGTTTCCCGGCTGAAAAATTCTTCCGGCAGTTCATAAGCTTGCATTTTGGAACGGTAGGGCAGAAACTGAGGATCATAAGCTCCATCCTTGGGCTGTAACAGATCATCTTTTTGTGCGGGTACTACTGTTCGGTTGGCAAGGGTATCCAGATTTTGAGGATAAGGGATGGCATCAAAATCTTCTTCGTGGATAAGTGCTGTACTTCCGTAAGCGACAGGCAAAACAGAAGCATTTTCTGCAAGCACATGCCCGTTCTTTTCTTTCTTTATTTCATATCCGGAGGGCACTTTTTTATCCGTGGTCTGAATATAGCGGACGCCCATAAGATACTCCTGAAAAGGATTGGCATCTGCGCATATGGCGACCCGGTTTCGGATGCTGATCGGCATTCTTAAAATATCATAATAAAGATGATTGTAATTGCTGTTTGAAACAGAGGAATACATGGTGCTTTTATTTTGTTCGCCGAAGTAGGCATAGTTGGAGTTGTTTAGCGACCGCTCCAGATCATCCATCCTTGATAAGGAATCTGAGGCGAAGGCGGCAATGTCACTATTGGAAAATGTTTCTCTGGAGTTTTCCGTTTCCGCAGTGAAATGTTCTGTCTTTGCTTTTTCCAGATAAAGCTGTGCCGGTACGGCGCAGAGAAGCATGCAGGCTGCAAGCTGGTAAAGAAAGCCGCTGGTATTGAGTCGCGTTTTTTTCCGCAGGAGTCCCAGGAGAACACAGAAGACCAGAACTGCCGCATCTGCTTTCATCAGAAATTCCAGCTCTTTTTTCGGAGAAAGATACACGATCTGGACAAGCACCGGAATAACAGAAAGTAGCGCCAGGGGAAGGCTGTGGTGTATCTCGTTTTTCTGCAGCCCGTCAATAGTAAGGGCGGTGAGGTAAAGGATAATGGGAACAAAAGGGATCAGGCTTTTGGGGCGCACGTACAAGGTTCCATTCAGTATCCAGTAAAAAATATCAAAAAACAGAAGGCAGAACACAGCGGCTGCCAGCTTTCGCGTATCCTTTCTTCGGATGGAAAGGAACAGGGCATAGAGACAGAAAACAGTGAGACCGCAGCCATACGCGCTGTATAAAAGGCTGTCCAGGCTGGGGTTTACGGCGAGAATACTGGAAATAGATGTTGCTTTCACATCTTTTTTGTTTTCCAGAATGGCAAAGGCAGTAGGAAAAAGGAGAACCATTGCCATGCACACGGAAACAGTCACGCTGAGTATATATTTTTTCCATAGTCTGTTTCGCTGGGATTTCCAAATTTGAGTGCCGTACACCTCGCGGAGAGGACGTGACTGGAACCATAGATAGATCGTGCAGACAGCGAAGCAGGAAGGAAAAAAGTAAAAGCTGTGCAGAAGGATCATCAGCAGGGAGAGAACCAATCCGGGGTGAGGCCGGAACCACTCACGTCTGCTTTCCCAAAATGAAGCAAGGCAGTTGTCTATTGACAGCAGAGCCAGAATGAGAAAAGGCAGATAATTCACAAACATGATCTGCCGGTGGGCCTGAAACATGCAGTTAGCCGTGAGATAGAAAAATCCGCTTACAAAGCAGGCAAGGTTCCCGATTTCCTTCCGGAAAAGCCAATAGTACAAAAGCAAGGCACCTGCCAAAACCTCAAAAACGGCATAGCCCTGGATAATAAGCTTCATGGAAACATCCGGCAGAAAATAAGAGAGCATAATATCAGGTCGGAGGAACCCATAATAAGAAAGAGTGAAAAAATTACTTCCGCCTCCAAGCCCGGAGAAATCCGGAAAAAATTCTCCTGTAGCATAAAAGTGCGTTCTCATGTAGTCAGCAATTGTCAAATGCTGGGAAAACCAGTCCGTCTGTGAGCCAAAAAGAGAACCCTCAGGAAGAATCCGATAAAAAAGAAGCAGTCCTGCACCCAGAAGAAGCAGCAGGTGGATCAGGTTCCATCTGGAAAATTTAACATTGGTGTTGTGCTTATAAGTCATACATGTTCCTTTCCGGGAAAATCCCTGTAATATTTCTGTTTTAAAAAGCATAAGCCTTAAAACTTAAGAACGCCGCTAAGTAAATCTGAAGAATTCTTAAGAAAGGTCAAATGAATCCGGAAATGTGATAAAATCATAGCGATACCCTATATAACGATACAATTTGTGATTTGGAGGCGGAAAATGGAAAATTCCAGAATTTTAGTCATAGATGATAACCCGGAGATACGTGAGGTCATTACCATTTTGATGGAAGGCGAGGGATTCCTGACAGAGGAAGCGGGGGACGGAGAACAGGCACTGGAAAAAATACGGGAAGTATCCTATGATCTGATTTTGCTGGATGTGATGATGCCGGGCTTGAACGGCTACCAGACCTGTGTGGAGATCCGAAAGATCACCAATGCACCGATTCTGTTTTTAAGCGCCAGAAGCCAGGTGGAGGATAAGACAATGGGTTTTTTGAGCGGCGGCGACGATTATCTGCCAAAGCCTTTCTCCTATCAGGAGCTTCTGGGAAGAGTCAAGGCGCTGATGCGCCGCTACCAGATCTATCAGGGAAAGCCTGTGCAGGCGCCGGAAAAGGAAAAGATAAAGGCAGGAAACGTGGAGCTGGATGAGGAGGCTGCCGTAGTCTGGAAGGACGGACAGGAGATATCTCTTACGGAAACGGAGTTTGCTATTTTAAAGCTTTTGATGACCCATAAGAAGCAGATTTTTTCTATGGAGCGCCTGTATGAGGCGGTATGGGGAGAAAAGTATTATTACGGTGCATCCAATATTGTGATGGTGCATATCCGGAATTTAAGGGGGAAAATTGAAAAAGACCCTCATAATCCTCAGATCGTACGCACCGTATGGGGAAGGGGGTACCGCTGTGACTAAATGGAATAAGAGAAGCAATGTGCGGAAGCTGACTACGGAAATGTTTCTTATCCTTTTTCTCAGCGCAGTGGTGGCAGTGGGCACTGTAAGCTGGATGTATTCCAGAAGATTCGCAGCCTACGCCTGGGTGGATTCTCACCATCTTCTGACGGACTGCAGAGAGGAATACAAGGAATGGTTTATAGAGCAGGCGCCTCACTACAAGCTGGAGCCGGAGCTGCAGGCAAATAACACTGGCAAACGGTACAAAACAGAAGAAAAGCTGCCTTTTGTGACGGAACACTGTGACTCTTATATCGGTGTAGGAATTTATGAAAAGAGCAGCGGGGACTATGTGGCCAGCTATTTTCCCAAGGCGCTGGACGAAAGTTTTTTCTGGAACGATTGGCTGTGGAACGATTCAGCGATCATGTCCAGCACTGAGATACCTATGGAATTCGATGCGGAGTTTGAGGATACTACTGCGCAGGTACTGGTGTACAGTTATCGTTCCATGCAGATGATTCCGGCGTATTTTATGGCGGGGGTCTTACTGGCGTTGGTGATCATTCTATTTCCCGTCCTGTTTTTTGTACATCGCCGCATGAAGTATTTGGGAAAAGTCCGTTCCGAGGTACTTGTGATGGCGGAAGGTGATCTGGAGCACAGAATCACGGTTCGGGGAAACGATGAAATCTCTTCGCTATCCCGGGAACTGGACATGCTTCGCCTGACTTTAAAGGAGAACATTGAGAGTGAACGCAGAAGTCATGAGGCAAACCAGGAATTGATCCGTGCCATGTCTCACGATCTGCGTACGCCTCTTACCACTTTGAACGGATATCTGGAAATACTCAGCCGCTCCAAGGGAGATGCAGAAAAGTACCCGGAATATATAAAGAGGTGTTTGAAGAAAACAGAGGAAATCAGAAGCATGTCTGACAAAATGTTTGAATATGCGCTGGTATTTGACGGACAGGATCATGTGGAAAAACAAAGCCTTTCTATGGACTTTTTGCGAGAGGAGCTGGAGGAGCAAACGGAATATCTGAAAATGCAGGGGTTTGCAGGGAATATATGCTGGAATGAGGAGGATGTCCCGGGATATCTGTATGGGAATGCGTTTCTGATCAAACGTCTTTGCGGAAATCTTTTTTCTAATATATTGAGATACGGAGATATTTCCAAGCTTGTAGAAATTGATGCGGACGCTGCTGCGGACCGTATCAAAGTAAGGATTCGCAACAGCATTGCCTCAATGCCGGAATCCCAGGGAAGCAAAGTGGGGCTGAAAAGTGCGGAGAGGATCGCAGCATTGCATGATGGGAGCCTTGAATGGAGGGAAGAAGAGGGAAAATTTACGGTCACCTTCTGGCTTCCACTTGTTTTAAAGAACTAATTGTGTTAAACTTTGCCAGAGAATATAAAGTTTAGAAGATGGTGCTGTCCGTCTTTATGAGACCTGGGACAGCGATGAAGAGGATTATTATGTTAGATGTTTGTCTGGTAGGAACCGGAGGCATGATGCCGCTGCCGCGAAGATGGCTTACGGCACTCATGACACGGTATAATGGAAGCAGTCTGCTGATTGACTGTGGTGAGGGAACCCAGGTTGCCATCAAAGAAAAGGGCTGGAGTTTTAAGCCGATTGATGTGATCTGTTTTACCCATTACCATGGGGATCATATCAGCGGTCTGCCGGGGCTGCTCCTTACAATGGGTAACGCTGACCGTACAGAGCCATTGACCCTAATTGGGCCGAAGGGTTTGGAGCGGGTGGTGAACGCTCTCAGGGTCATCGCGCCGGAGCTGCCCTTTGAACTGAAATTTATAGAGATCACAAAGCCGGAACAGACCTTTGCGCTGAACGGCTACCGCATTACGGCATTTAAAGTAAATCATAATGTATTGTGTTACGGATACACGCTGGAAATCCTGCGTCAGGGGAAATTTTCACCGGAGAGCGCAAAGGAGCGGGGCATTCCGCTGAAATATTGGAATCCGCTCCAAAAGGGACAGACCATTGAGGAGGAGGGTGTGACATACACTCCGGATATGGTTCTGGGACCTCCGCGAAAAGGCATTAAGGTGACTTATACCACGGATACCCGTCCTACGGAGTCTATTTTGCGCAATGCGCAGCAGTCCGATCTGTTTATCTGCGAAGGGATGTACGGCGAGGAGGATAAGGTAGAAAAGGCGAAAGGCTATAAGCACATGACCTTCCGGGAAGCTGCCGTATTGGCGCGTGATGCAGGTGTTGGGGAGCTGTGGCTGACGCATTACAGTCCGTCCCTGATCCGTCCGGATGACTATATGGATAAGGTTCGGGAGATTTTCCCAAAAGCCTATCCAGGAAAAGACGGAAAAACAATGGAAATGAATTTTGAAGAGGATTGAGATTGATGAAGGATACGTTGATTCTTGCAATAGAAAGCTCCTGTGATGAGACGGCAGCCTCGGTTGTAAAAAACGGCAGAACCATTTTGTCCAATGTGATTTCATCGCAGATTGAGCTTCATAAATTATACGGCGGGGTGGTTCCTGAGATAGCCTCCCGTAAGCATATCGAAAAGATTAACCAGGTTGTGGAACAGGCACTGGCAGATGCGCAGGTGACGCTGGATGATCTGGATGCCATAGGCGTAACTTACGGCCCGGGTCTTGTGGGAGCGCTTCTTGTGGGGGTTGCCGAGGCAAAAGCCATTGCATATGCAAAAAAACTGCCTCTTGTGGGAGTGCATCATATAGAAGGACATGTTTCGGCTAATTATATCGAACACCCGGATCTGGAACCGCCGTTTCTCTGCTTGATCGTATCAGGCGGACATACTCATCTGGTAATTGTAAAGGATTATGGAGAGTTTGAAATCCTGGGGCGTACCAGGGACGATGCTGCTGGAGAAGCATTTGATAAAGTCGCCCGTGCTATCGGGCTGGGATATCCCGGCGGCCCGAAAATCGACAAGCTTTCTAAGGAGGGAAATCCCGAGGCGATCATTTTTCCAAAAGGAAAAATCGGGGACAGTCCTTATGATTTCAGCTTCAGCGGGGTGAAATCAGCCGTGCTGAATTATCTGAATAATGCGCAGATGAAAGGGGAAGAAGTCAACCGCGCCGATTTGGCTGCTTCTTTCCAAAAATCAGTGGTAGATGTACTGGTAGAGCATACTATGCTGGCTGCAAAAGATTATCAGATGGACAAGATCGCGATCGCAGGGGGCGTGGCTTCCAATGGTACGTTGCGGGATGCGATGACAAAGGCATGCGAGGCAAACGGTTACAAATTTTACCGTCCATCGCCTATTTTCTGTACCGATAATGCGGCAATGATCGGTGTGGCAGCTTATTATGAATTTATAAAAGGAACCCGGCATGGCTGGGATTTAAACGCAGTACCGAATCTAAAACTGGGGGAACGGTAATGGAGCAGAAAAAGTGTACAGCCATTGTTCTGGCAGCAGGGCAGGGAAAGCGGATGCACAGTAAAGTACAAAAGCAATTTCTGGAAATACAGGGGCACCCGGTTCTGTATTATTCCCTGCGCTGTTTTCAGGAAAGCACTTTAATTGAGGATATTATTCTGGTGACGGGAGAAGAGGCGATTTCTTATTGTGAAAAAGAAATCGTGGAGAAATACGGCTTTGCAAAGGTGAAAAAGGTGATTGCCGGAGGAAAAGAACGGTATGATTCTGTCTATGCAGGGCTTCTGGCCTGTGAAAATACAGACTATGTATTTATCCACGACGGAGCTCGCCCATTTATCACAGAGGAGATTCTGGAGCGGGGGCTTGCGGCTGTCCGGGAGACCGGTGCCTGTGTGGTTGGAATGCCTTCAAAAGATACGGTGAAGATTTCAGATGAGAACGGATGTGTGAAGGAAACTCCGGACAGAAGCTGCGTGTGGAATATTCAGACTCCTCAGATTTTTGAGTATTCGCTGATCCGGGAAGCACACGAGAGTATCCGAAAAACAGATATGACCGGAATTACGGATGATGCCATGGTGGTGGAGCAGGAAACTGGTGTGAAGGTGCGGCTTTCAAAAGGCTCTTATCAGAATATTAAGATTACCACGCCGGAGGATCTGGTCATTGCGGAAGCTTTTTTCAACAGCTCAGCCTTTAGCTGAACTGTTGCGGAATTTGCCCATTTAAAGTCGCCTGCGGCGAGTGGCAGATTCCCTGTTGGCTGCTCATAAGTTCTTGCACGGACTTTGCAGCGAGTGCAAAGTCCTGGGCTGAACGGTAACGAACGGTAACGATTTTTTGTAAAAATGTGAATTTTTTATTGACAGAGGATATAATTGATGATAGAATACATTTTGCGCTGACAGAGAAATAGAGAAATGCTGAGAAATGGCGCGAAACCGCACTTGGAGAGATATCGAAGTGGTCATAACGAGGCGGTCTTGAAAACCGTTTGTCCGCAAGGGCGCGTGGGTTCGAATCCCACTCTCTCCGTTAGTCAAGCAAAAAACTTGTAAAGTTTTGGAAAAAAGTGCTTGACAATATGAATGAGTCGGAGTTATAATAACTCTTGCTTTTGAGCTTACTAAACTGAATATAACAATTAAGTGAGTAGGGCAATTTGGAGAAGTACCCAAGCTGGCCGAAGGGGCTCCCCTGGAAAGGGAGTAGGTCGTTAATAGCGGCGCGAGGGTTCAAATCCCTCCTTCTCCGTTAAGTTCTTCCGAATTAAAAAAGTCGGAAAAACTTAGAAAAAAGTTGTTGACATTCGACAAGTTGTGTGATAGTATTAACAAGCTGTCGAAAAACAGCAAAGAACCTTGATAACTAAACAGTGAAACACATACGATTCTCGAAAATTCTTTTACAAATATCATTCGAAGAGAATGAACCTAAAACAGTAAAAACGAGAGATAGCTAGTTGGTTATCTTGAGTGGAAACAAACTTTATCAGAGAGTTTGATCCTGGCTCAGGATGAACGCTGGCGGCGTGCTTAACACATGCAAGTCGAACGGAGATC